>CAMOOV010000225.1 GCA_946621745.1 uncultured Ruminococcus sp. | reverse complement strand
GAAAATATGCCTTTGCCTGTTCGTAGTCCGTCCAGACCTCACGCCTGCCGTTGCAGACGGTCGTGACCTTGCGTGATCTCGGCATTGCCAATTCGGGTATTGCTAACATATACCGCACCTCCAATTTCATAGTAACCATATTATAGTCTACAATGATCTTGGAGTCCAGCATATCAGGATAATTGTAATAATCTTTGTACTTTCTATTTGACAGGGGCGGGGCATTGAACCGCAGGGCTTTTGTGTGGATTTTGGTGATAATCAGATTCTGAAACTGTAGAGGAAAGTGTAAAGTTGCTGCACTTCGTCCTCAATAAAATATTCGCCGAAGCATCTCCGGCGTGTGACTTTTCGTGTGACTTCCTATGCAGTTTCATGTGATTTTATGCAGTTAAAATGTCACACGCGCAGTTACAACTGATTTTCAGACAAAAGAAAAACCGCGTAACTGCTTGTTTTCTAAGCAATTACGCGGTTTTTGCTAAAGCGGAAAGAGAGGGATTCGAACCCTCGAGACGCTATCAACGCCTACACGATTTCCAGTCGTGCGCCTTCGACCAGCTCAGCCATCTTTCCATATGGTAAACTGTCTACGCTCGCCCTATCGGGCAAGAAAAAAGTGGTGCGAGTGACGGGACTTGAACCCACACGCCCTTTCGAGCACTAGCACCTCAAGCTAGCCTGTCTGCCAATTCCAGCACACTCGCATTCACTACTCGATTATTATAGCAGAAACCAACCGAAATGTCAAGGGGATTTTTGGATTTTGTGCAAATTCGTTATTCTGCACAAAATCCATCACCCTAGGTGCAATGTCAGGCAAAAAGAAGTCGCTTCAATAAGGTCAGGTCAATCGCATTCAGCCTCCGGTCATCGTTCAGATCGCCTGCTCTCCCCTGCTGCTCATTCAGCGCCCCGATGCCGCAGAGCGATTTCGTCAGCAGCACCGCATCCGCGATCTCAACGCTGCCGTTCAGATCCACATCGCCGCGCAGATAGTCCGGTACCGGTTCAGCAGTCGTAGTCGTGCCGGAGGGCTCTGTCTCTCCGCTGACCTCCGCAAGGCTCGGCTCGATATCATACCACCAGTCCGTCCACGGATTGCCGGCGCGCTGCTTTGCCGCGACCTCTGCCTTTGTCCATGCGAATGTATTATCATAGAGGTGTCCCTCCTCATAATACCACTGTGCCAGCGCCGCGCCCTCATCCGGATAGTTCGCATAATAGCCGTCATTATCACCGGTATAATTCGCCCAGCCGGTGTTATGGCCTTTCAGTGCTCCACGGACGATCTGCCAGCCCTCCAGATCATAGTCCACGATCGCAGAGCGAATGAAATGAATGATCTTGCGGATGCCCATATGATTGGAAATGATCGCGTCATAGAAATTCTCCTTCGTCAGCGGATACCATTCCAGCTCCGGCACATCGGCCTCCTGCATGAACGAAGTACCGGGATCATAAAACGCGGTGACGGCAGTTTGCAGTGTACCGTATGCGTGCGCCGAACTAACACCGAAGCCTTCCGAAAATGCTGTCTCGATATCCGCACCGTCGTTATTTCCGCCGAGTGTGGATTCCAGCGTACCGACGCCAAGAAACAGCGCATAGACCTTCTCGCGCTCGCGCTGACCGAAGCGCGTCGAGATCAACTCCCAATGCTCGTCGATCTCCTTGTAAAGCGCATATTTGACCTGCTGCACGGTCATCTTGTGATTGATCGCACGCAGCTCGTCAACGCTTGTTCCCTCCGGCGCCATACGCTCGCCGAAGTTGAACGGATTGCCGACACCCTCCTCCTGCACATTGCGCGACGGATCATGCGCGATCTCCGCAGCATCGGCAGAAGCGGTCTGCGGGAACGGCATCAGCACGGATGCGACCAGTGCAGCGCCGCAGATGCAGGCGGTCAGTCTGTGTATTATTTTCATAGCATACTCCCTCTTTCTTGCTCCGTATCTGGATGAACCGGATCAGAACGCATTCCGGTTCAACGTTCATTTATATTGTACCACAGCAAAACCGGAAAGTCAACGCAAATCCTGCCATTTTTATCGCTGTTTCATCATAATATGCTGTCAGCGCCCGCTGAATGACAGGATGACAGCGCCGCAGAAAAATGACTCCGAAGGCGCAAGAAGTTTATATTGATGTACCAATTAAATCCTGAAGAATAGATGCGCAGGTTTTTTGTCGTGAGACAAGGCAGAAAGCCGCCGCCTTGCTGACGCAAGGCAAGGATTTCTAACGCAGTATCACGGCAAAAAAGACAAGCAGATATCTTCAAGAGATCGTTGGGACATCAATAGTACTGAGCTTCTACCAGCTTTTATACCGCTGACTATCTACCGTGTTTCTACCAAAATTCATCAATCATGCTCTTTTTTTATAATACTCTTAATGTGCGGTTTTTAGGCTTCCTACCATCAAAAACCCCGTAGAATCAATGTTTTTGCAGTGCTCGAAGTGACACCATGGTACTAAGTGTGAAATTGGTTTGGTTATACCATAAAAACGCGAAAAAGCCTAGCTCTCGCCAGACTTTTTCGACAGGCTGTCCGTACTGTGAAGCAGTACGGCATAAGTTGTATAATTGCTGAAAATCAGTATCAGATCAGCTTTGCGATCTTTCGGAGGATCAGGCCGGTGTCATCGGTATCGGGTGCGCCGCTGGCATTCATATCCGCATTCAGCTTGCCCTGCGCATTGATAACAGCATTCGTATCCTCGGCAAGATAGCGTGCAAGGAGAACTGCATCCTCAACATCAACCTCTTTGTCGAGATTGACATCGCCGAGCAGATCAGCCTTGCCGGATTCCTTGCCGGTCGTGGTTGTTGTTGTGCCGGAAACCGGCTTGACGGTTGTTTTGAACAGATCCTCCGGCAGCTCATCAAGCGTGATGCAGAAATCACTGAGGTAGACCTTTTTCAGCTCATCGAGATCCTGATAGGCTTCGCCGATGACGAACGGATCCTGCTCGGTGTTGTACCACGGGCAGAAATACAGCCAGTCTGCGTGCTCGACCTGAAGATTCGTCAGGCTCGGAACGGTGCTGTTCTCGGCCATTGCGACCATCTTTTTGCCGTCCACATAGCCGACGAGCTTATAGAAGATGCCGGATTCCGCATCGAGGTTCGGGCCGGAGGTCTTGCCGTCATGACGGTTGTAAACGGTGTTGTACTTATCGTATGCGACGATATCGACTCTGTCGTCGCCGGAATACCACAGTGCGGAATCATCCGACCATGTATAGAGATTCTGCTCCCAGATGAGGTTGTGCAGACCGTAGTCGTTGGTCAGCGTATCCTGGAGATATGCCCAGAGCTGCTTGTAGACCTCTGCGCCTTCCTTTGCCCACCAGAACCATGCGCCCTGACCGTCCTTGCCGCCGTTGCCTTCTGCTTCGTGGAACGGGCGGAAGATCAGCGGAACATTTGCCTCCTGCAATTTGAGCAGCTCTTTCGCGAGATTGTCCATGCAGAGCCGGAAATACTCATATTCGGTCGTGCCCTCCTTGAGGCAGTTTGCCGCGACAAAATCGGTCTTTTCGCTGTAGGTCGTCTTGGAGAAGTCGAGCGGCTCACCGAGCGTGTAGTCTGCGAGTCTGGTCGGAACATTGATATGCCACGATGCGGTGCAGATGCCGCCCTTTTCGTTTGTCCATTCGATCATTCTGCCGGCCACACCGTCATCCCATGCATAGCACGGGCAGTAGCTGCCGAAATCGAAGCCCTGAATGGCCGGATATTTTCCGGTGAGATCGTGAATGAGGTTGACATCATTGTTATAATTATTATAGGTGTAGTTGTGATTCTGGGTGCTGTAGGTATAGACCTGACCGTCCGGGCCGGTGCAGTGCCAGTAGAATTCGTTGCCCTGCTCATCCTTATCCTTGCTGTCGCGGTCGATCACATATTCCACGCCGTCGGAATCCTTGCAGGTATCCGTGGAGGCATCGTAGCGGATCGTCGTCTGGACGGTATTGCCGCCGCCGTAGATCTGCTGCTGGCCGGAGAGCATCTGCTTGCCGTAAACGCTCTGGAGATAGGCCATGAGCGCCTTAGTCTCCGGTGTTGCGTCCTTGTCGCAGGTCTCTGCGGTCGCCTTGCTGAGATCCGGGAATACTGCCGGAGAGACCGTCACATAGTCGATCGCCATATAGCCGTATTTGCTGACGAATTTAATCGTATTTTCGCCCTTGTTCAGGCGCACCATGCCGAAATCGAAATCCGTCCACTTATCTGTATAGGGTACGGTCGTATGATATTCGCTGCCGTTGACCTCGACGGTCTGATAGCGTCCCTCCTGATTGAGGATCTGTGCGCCGTGGACGATGATCTGATACATTCCGTCCTCGGGAACCGTCATGGTGATCGTGCCGGGATCACTGGTGAGGTAGAAGAAGCCCTCGCCGCTGTAGCCCGGAATCTGGTTTTCATAAATGGATGTCCAGAGGCTTGCGCCCTCCATGTCCTCGCCCTCAATGCGCAGCGGCTCCGCGGTATCTGCTGCCATGACAGGCAGTGCGCAGAGTGCGCCGCAGGCGATGACTGCTGCCGAGATGCCGGCGGTCATCCGGTTTGTGAATCTCTTCATTGAAAATCTCTCCCCTCAAATTTTCACATGGCAATGCTGCGAAATCCTCGCAGCTTCTTACGATATGATTATATCACAAATGCACAAAGAATGCAACACTTTCACAAGGATTCTCTGTCATGCGCAAACAAAAAGTGTGCAAAAAACCGGTAAACTATCCAGAATGCACAGAGCCAGATTTACGGAATCTCCACACACCGGGATTTAGCAGTGTCTCCGACGGATTTATATTGGGGCTCTCGCACGCTCCGCTATGA
>CAMOOV010000224.1 GCA_946621745.1 uncultured Ruminococcus sp. | reverse complement strand
CTTGTCACCGACAAAATTATGCCTGAAAATCCGTACATTCACCCTATGTGGACAGATTCTGAATTCAAAATCGCCGGAATATCATGACTTGTCAAAAGCCACTTCCATTGATATTCAGACTACTGTCACAATGAATGTTTTAGCGGTTGTTGTTTGCAAAGTCGCTGAGCCGGCGGCAATGCAACGCGCACAGCGCTCGGAAAGCTGCGTTTATTCATGTTTTACGGTATGACAGTGACAAATCCGCTGCCGCAGTTCGCCGAATAGACATAGCCGTCGGAATCGGAGAATCTCGTGCTGTTCTGTCCGGCCGTGTTCAAGACGCTGACCGCAAGATATTCCGTCTGCCGGATATTGGCATCGACTGTGAATTCCAGATACGCCAGCACAGCGCCGTCCTTTGCGGTCTGCTCCATGCCGTCATTCGTGCTCCAGCCGATATAGATCGGGTAATACGCAGACTCTGAATGGATGCTCGCCGCATACGCATCGCCGGCGGTGACGGAAACCGGCGTCAGCCTGCTGTCATAGCTGATATAGACCTGACCGCCCGCCGTGCCCTTGTCGCCGTAGATCTGCACGGGAACCGTGACCTTCGCGCCGGGCTTTGCGGCGGCATTGCCGATCTGCACGCTGAACGGCCGGAGCGCATTCAGCACAATCGTGATATCCTCAACGGTCAGAACGCCGTCGCTGTTGACATCCGGATTGCCGTATTTCGGATAGGGCGCGCTGCTGTCCTCGGAGACCAGCCGCGCAAGCAGCACCGCATCCGCAATATTGACAGCGCCGTTTCCGTTCACATCGTATTTTAGCATACTTTTTTGCACACTGTTTTTCAAAGTTGTTGTTGCAGCAGGACGATAATTATTTGTGGTAGTGGTTTCCCTATATCTTGGGGCTGTGGTTGTGCCGGTAGTGGTTACCACCTGCGGCTCGCCCTCCAGCGCTATGAATGTAATGCCGTTTGCCTTTGCATAGGTTTCAGCAGTGGAGCCGGGGTAGCCGTAAATCGTATTTGCTTGGAAATTGTCGAAATACACATACGGATTTCTTATTGTTACAGAATCAAAAGAGCAGCCAGAGAAAGCGTAATGTCCGATTTCCTCTACTGTATACGGTATTACCAATTCTTTGAGCGCAGTACATCCTTCAAACGCATTCCATCCGATCTCTTTAACACCGACCGGTATATTGATGGAAGCCAAACTTCTGTAACCTTCGAAGCAACTATACGGAATACTGGTAATGGTATCCGGCAGCTTGACCGAAGTCAAACCTGTGCAGTTCCGGAAACAACCAGACGGAAGCGATTTAATCGTATCGGGAACCGTCACGCTTGTGATGCCCTCGCAGCCCGAAAATGCGCCCGATGCAATCATCGTCACAGGCACACCGGCGTATTCAGACGGAATCACAACCTCGCCCTCGGCATCCGGACTGCATTTTGCCACGGTCGCGGAATCCGAATAGACGGTGATTGTCAGGTCATCCACGGTCGCCGCATAGGCCGCCCGCACATCGCCGCTGTCATATGCCGCATAGGTCAGGCAGCCCGCAGCGACCACGGCCGCCATGCATCCTGCAATCAGCTTTGTTTTCATGGTATGTCCTCCAATCTGTATTTGATAATATGATTATACAAAATCAGCAGTCGAAAGTCAATATTCAGGATGACAGAATCGCACCTGATATGTTGTGCATACTGCACAAATTCGGCTGCCTGCATCCTTATTATATCACAAATCAAAGGATTTGTCCTATGCCGGCAGCATAACACATCAGGACAGCAGCGCACGGATTTCCGCTGCACTGTGAAACCGCTGTGCCGGGTCGATCTGCGTGCAGACAGCGATCATTTTTCCGAGCCTGCCCATGCGGTACATTTCGACAGACGGATGCTTTCCGGTCAGCAGCAGATTCGCCGTCACACCGACCGCAAACAGATCGGCGCGTTCGTCCGGAGCGCCGATGCCATACTGCTCATAAGGCGCAAAGCCCACCGTTCCGAGGGTATCGTTTGCCGTGTCAGCAGTGCGATAGCATTTTGCAATGTCATAGTCGATCAGCTTGACCGTTCCGTCAGCGGCGAGCATAATGTTGCTCAGCGTCACATCGCGGTGAACGA
Source organism: uncultured Ruminococcus sp. (assembly GCA_946621745.1). Classification (GTDB taxonomy): domain Bacteria; phylum Bacillota; class Clostridia; order Oscillospirales; family Ruminococcaceae; genus Firm-04. The sequence continues at coordinate 2,733 of CAMOOV010000224.1, read as the reverse complement.
TCCCGACCGAATGCAGCGCAGAAAGCGCATCACAGAGCTGAATGATGACACGCCGCACGCCGAGCGGATTCATATTTCCGGCATTCTCCGCCAGCGTGATCCCGTCGATGAATTCCTCCAGAATGACCGGATATGTCTCCGTCCGGATGACATCAAAAATCTCCGTCAGGTTCGGATGCCGGATGCGTTTCAGAAGGTCGTAGACAGCAGTATCAGCGGGCTGCAAAAGCTGTCTGACAAGCAGCGGCTTTCCGCTGCCGATATGCCGGTACTGTCTGCATTCCGCCCGTTCGGAGCGATGAATCATGCGCACAAACTGATATTCATTTTTCAGCGTCTTTTCGAGCCATGCATTCATGTACGCCTCCTTGTATGAATTAATCTCTCAATCACTTGAAAATCCGGCTGCAAAATGTTATAATATAACAGGGTGATAAAATGAAAAGCACTGATGATCTTCTGAAAGAACTCGCTGCTGCGGAATCTATCGACGATTACATCAGCGAAAACCAGTCTGATTTCCGGGATATCCGGCTTTCAGATTATCTGCAAATGCTGCTGTCGGAGAAACACACAACAAAGGCGGAGGTGATCCGGCGTGCAGAACTCAATGAAATATACGGCTATCAGATTTTTGCCGGAACCAAAACACCGTCGCGTGATAAGGTTTTATGCCTGGCGTTCGGATTCGGGCTTTCCGTCGGGGAAACTCAACAGCTGCTGAAAAGCTGCGGGCTGCCGTTTTTATACGCAAAGCACCGGCGGGACAGCATCATTCTATTTGCACTGAACAAGCAGCTCGGTGTACCGGAAACAAACAATCTTCTGTATGACTGCGGCGAAGAAACAATGGGTTAATCCGGCTCACACCGGATCGTAAGCGGCTGTGCATCGCCGCTGCGTTCTGTTGAGAGTATCCATTTCATACCGTCCAGCGTAAATGTGCATTCCTCATCCGGATGCTGAACGGCGCTGTTTATGACCTTCACATCAAAAGAATATCCGAGCGGATAACGGTAATCCAGAGCAAGCGCATTGATCTCTTTGATGATATCCTCGACCGGAGAAAGAACCGTGAGATCATAGCGGGAGGTATCCAGTCTCAGCGTATAAGCGGTTCTGTCACTGCTGACTGTCAGATCAGCTGCGATCTGCGCAAGCGAGATCTTCACATCAAACTGACAGGCATCGCCGTCAAAGGTCAGCGTATCCGCAAGGATCCGGCTTCCGCCGTAATGAGACAGCCGTTCCCGGAATTCTGTTTCAAATGCGTCTTCCTGCTGCTCTGCGGGAGATTCCTCCGGCGGCTCCGTTTCAGGCATCACCGGCGTTTCCGGTGCGGAAGATACGACTGCATCCGCCCTTGAAGGCTCGGCGGCGCGGCTTTGCTCCTGTGCGCTTTCCTGTTCCCGGACGGCGGAATCCTGCTTTTTCTCCTGCGGTGTTTCCGTGGGAGATGCCGCCGGATCCTGCTTCTGCGGCTGAGGTGTTTCCTGCACAGGGCGTGCCGCAGAGGACGATTCCCGCTGACGGCTGCTTTCGCTGTGCGGCAGCTCCGTTTCTGCCTGTGAAAGCATCGTATCCGCTGATTCAGAGGTGCTTTCAGGCTGTGCTGTTTCGGTATTCTCCGGCAGATCCGTCCGGAGCGGCTCCTCTGTCACAAGGACAATGCCGGAATGCTCCGGCGCAGTCTGCTGCCTCCGCAGCAGGAGAAAGCCGCCGACGGCCAGCACCGCTGCACACAGCAGAATCACAGGCCAAAGCCAGCGGTTTGTATGATATGTCTGCCTGATCTCTACCGTTCCTTCGATTCTCTCCATGCAGTGCAGGCAGAACTGCATTCCCTCCGGGATCTCCTCGCCGCACTTGGGACAGCGCTTCATTTTCATCGGCTCACCGCCTTTCTGTATCATTATACTGCATTTTCGTCAGAATTGCAAGAGAAACCCCGCAGATTGTTAGGTCGGTACTCATATAGAAGTTTTTCAACAACTATTATGTAAAGACCTATACAGCGGGCTATAATAAAAGAAGACAGATACTTCAGATCGAGGTATCTGTCTTTTTTCGTTGTATCATATCCAGTAGTTTCTGACGGGATACATCACAGACTACCACACCTCGCTGACTGCACTTGTAATCGCTGAACTGTTTATTGCCACACTCGGCAGGTTTCGCAACGCTCACATGGATCGGAATGGGTGCGCTGATACAGAAATTCTACCTGAAGCATTATCGCATCATCAACATTCTGCTGGCACTCACGCTTGCAATAGAGCTGACGAAATTCACACTGACGTTGTTTGATAATTAGTCGGTAGCGGTCTTTTATAAAGCGTGAATGCCATAAAGGAAAAAGCCCTGAGATCTGCTTACCGATAAGCATTTCTCAGGGCTTCATTTATCCCATATTTCCTGCAAATATCCTCTCTACCACGATCTGCGTCATCTCCTGCACTGACTCGGCATAACCGCCTTTTGCCCATTTCATAAAGATGCCGAAAAGCCCGTAGGCAAGGTAGTAGCTTTCGTAGGTGTCTGAGGTCTGCTCGGTGTCGCTGTCGGTCATGATGACCTCATAAGCTGACAGGATCGCTCCGTGATGCCCCTGTCCGATGATAAGATCATTCTTTTTCCGCAGAGAGTAGCAAAAATCAAAGTACCGCCTGACACGGTAACTGTCACTCAACTGATGCTCTTTGAGCCTGTGTTCACGCTCATATTCACGCCACT
>CAMOOV010000223.1 GCA_946621745.1 uncultured Ruminococcus sp. | reverse complement strand
GCAAGTAGATGCGCTGCCAAGCCGTCAGGCGGGCTTTGTGCGGTGTTGCCTTTATTCGATAATCAAACCCTGATCGGCTGAGATGCAAGCCCATCCGTGCCTTTGGCAAATCGGAGGCCGACCCTGCCGGACAACTTGACAAAAGCGTGATAATGTGATAAACTAATAAACAGAAGACAGGCCGGCGGTTTTCAGAGTTGCCTTATTTCAGAAAAGGAGGCGCAGCTATGGATAATTACAATAATGTACCGGAAGGTCTGAGAGCCAAGCGCATCGAACGCGCTGTGGAGATCAGTGCGGAAATGTTTTTGAAAAACGGCATTGAGACAGTCAAAATGACCGATATCGCGGAGGCCTGCGGTGTCGGCGTAGCGACGCTTTACCGCTATTTCGGCACAAAAACTGCAATCACGATCGCAGCAATGACACATCTTTGGACAAGGCTCCGCGGTATGTATGAGAATATGTTTGAGTCAGAAAACTTTCTCAAGCAGCCCGGCATCAAGCGGCTCTCCGATCTCATGCATATGTATCTGGTGCTGTATGATAGCCACCGCGACCTTATGAAGCTCGTCGGTGAATTCGATCTCATGCTCCAGCGCGAGAATGTCCCGAAGGCGGCGCTCTTTGAATATGAGCGCTCGATTGTCAATTTTTATCCCTATATCGAAGCGGCCTATCTCGCCGGCACAGCGGACGGCACCGTGCGCAAGGATGTCGATTTCAAGCTGTTCTATCTGACCTACGGTCACTCGATGCTCCAGCTCTGCAAGAAGATGCTCGGCGGTGAGCTGCTGCCCTCGGACGACTTCTCCGCAGGCAGAGCCGAGCTGGAAATGCTCGCCGATATCGCAGTCAGCTATCTGCGCAGTGAAAATACGGGAACATAATGAGAGGCTGCCGGTGCGGGATGTGCCGGCGGCTTTTTGTTATCTTTTTGTTATAAAACTTTCATCAAACTGACATCGCCGGATGATTGACAAAACACCCCCGCTGTGTTATAATGCAGACAAGGGAAGCCGCCTGTTTGCGGCTTTGAGGCAATGTATCGAAACGGAGGTCAGAAATGAGTACATTTTACGGTGATATGTACGGTGAGCGCCGGAAGCGCTTCGGCCTGAAGCTGGGCGGAATCGTCGGTGTTGCTGCTGTGATCGCAGGCGGATGTGCCGCAGCTTATGCGTTTTCCGACACCGTCAAGAATCAGGTCAAGCTCGCGTTCTCATCCCCGCAGGACTACTTCACATGGGTCTGCGAAAAGAATGCTGACGATTTTTCCGAAGCCTTTGCCGGCAGCTATCAGCAGGTGCTGGATGCCCGGACACAGGGAATTCACACCCACGCAGAGGCAGAGGTCGCACTGACCGAGGAGGGCCGCAATGCGATGAAGGCGAATCTGCCGCAGCATACGCAGAGATCCGGCAATCCGGTCGGGCAGATGATTGAACAGCAGGCACTCAATGCGCTTGTAAATATGGAGGACATCGGCATCACAGCCGATATCTCCGAAAAGGGGAGCAGCTATCAGCAGAGCATCGGCCTGAAGCTGAACGGAGAGCAGATCGTCTCGGCGGATACCGCCGCGGATGTGAAGGACAAGCTGCTCTATTTCCGTGTGCCGGAGCTCAAGGAGCAGTGGCTCGGCGTGGAGCTCGGCACATTATGGGAGCAGGCGTTCTCAAAGGAGATGCCGGATCTTTCCGGTCAGGAGCTGCTGTCTGCACAGGATATGCAGCAGATGATCCGCGAATACTGCCTGATCCCGACAGAGAATATTTCGGATGTGACAGTGACACGCTCAGTTCCGGTCACGGTGGCAGGGCAGGAGACCGATTATATTGAGATCGCCTTCCCGCTGACAGCCGGTCAGTTCGCAGAGAGCGCACAGAAGATCATTGACAAGGCCGGGCAGGATGAACGGATCCGAAAGGCGTTTCCCTCTGCCGATATGTATGATGAGCTCATCGAAGCAGCGAAGAAGGCTGTTTCCGGGATGAAGACGGATGCCGGTCAGCCGGTGCAGATGCGTCTTTATGTGCATACGATCGGTACGATCTGCGGCTTCTCCGCATCCGCCGAAAACGGCACATCTATGTTCGCGGGACTGTACCGAAAGGGCGAGCAGTTTGCAGCAGAAGCGCGCACAGCCTATGAAGCCGGTGAACCGGCAGTGCTGACGGTCAGCGGTACCCGCAGCGGCGAGGCTTTCAACGGCACCGCCGTGATGAAGGCCGGCAGCAAAGCAACTGTCACGGCTGCATTCACGGATCTGAAGATTGTCGATCCGAAAAAGGGCTATGTCAGCGGCACACTCGCACTCAGTTCCGATCAGACAGAGGACGAGATCACGGTGAAGCTGGATTGCAGCGACGGTCAGACCGCCGAATTCCCGATCCGCATTGACGGGAAGGAGTATGCTGCTGTGCGCCTGCATTATTCCGTCGGGGACGGCGCAAGTGTCGTTGTTCCGGAACGCAGCACGGCATATTTCGTTGATCCGACAGACCGGAATTCTATGAGCGGCTATCTGGATGCGGCAAGCGTGCAGAAATTTATCAGGGATACCGCCGGCAAGCTCGGCATCAGTACCGAGGATGCGGACAGAGCAGGCAAGGCTGCCGGCTTTGCGGCGGCGATCAGCCAGTTCGACAGTATGCTTTGAGTTCACAGAAAAATCTGCGGGCAGGAATGCTCGCAGATTTTTTTTTATGACTTTTCCGGCAGAGTATGCTATAATAAACACACGGTGCAAGGATATGACGCATCCGGTCAAAGGCACAGACAGCAAATCCTATGAGGATTTATTTGTAATTGATGTGCATTCCGCAGCATCCGGTCTGCCGGAAGCCCGGACCATTTTGTAGTGCCTTGTATAACGGTTCACACAGCAGTTTTTTGTTTGATTGAATTCACACTTCAAAGACACTGCGCATTGCTGAAAAGCATATATGTGCAGGCGAACCGTGTCATCCGGATGCAAGCTGCGCCGCGGCCTGCCTGCTGATAAACGGCGGGCAGGCTTATCTGACCAAACGAACAGAAAGGAGCATACCATGCTGAACGAACTCAAACAGGAAGCGGCACTGAGCCTCACACAGAACGGCGGACTGACATACAGCACAAGCGGCACGGATTGCCTCGATCTGTTCTTCCGCGCAGGCGCAATGCGTTGGCGTTCCGCAAAAGAGATCCGCGGAGTCTTTCTGCGTGCCTATGCAGAGGATCCGCTGCTGACCGCGAAGATCCTGTTCTATGCGCGGGATGTCCGCGGCGGTCTCGGTGAGCGCCGGTTCTTCCGGACTGCGCTGCGTGCAATGGCGGTGAATGCACCGGATCATGTGCTGCGCAATCTGGAGCTGATCCCCGAATACGGCAGATTTGACGATCTGCTCTCGCTGCTGCATACGTCCTGCGAGGCTGCGGCGGCAGACTATATCCGCAGACTGCTCACGCAGGACTGCGATGCGATGGCGCAGAGGAAGCCTGCTTCGCTGCTGGCGAAGTGGCTGCCCTCTGTCAACGCGTCCGCAAAGGCAACCGTCGCAGAGGCGAGATATCTCACAAAGCTGCTCGGCATGACCGAGAAAACATACCGCCAGACGCTTTCCGCGCTGCGCCGCTATACCGATATCGTCGAGAACCGGCTGCGTACCCGCGACTATACATTCCCCTACAGTGCAGTTCCCTCCGGCGCGATGCTCAAATACCGTGATGCATTCTCCCGCAATGATGCAGAGCGCTATAAGGCGTATATTGACGCTGTCCGCGGCGGCAAGGAAAAAATCCACGCCGGTACGCTTTATCCCTATGATATCGTCCGGAAGGTACTCGGCCGGTATTATGCGGACAGCATCCCGATGACAGCTGAGGAGATTCTCACGCTTGATACGCTCTGGAACAATCTTCCCGCATACGGCTGCACCGGTGAAAATGCACTGGCTGTCGTGGACGGCTCCGGCTCGATGTACGGCGGCAGCGATCCGCGCCCGATTGATGTTGCGCTCTCGCTGGGCATCTATTTTGCGGAGCATAATCAGGGCGAATTCGCAAACCATTTCATCACATTCTCCCGCAGACCGCAGCTCGTGGAGATCAAGGGCGGCAATATTGCGGAGAAGGTGAAGTACTGTGCGTCGTATAACGATGTCCTGAATACCGATCTGGAGGCGGTATTCATGCTGCTGCTGCGCACCGCAGTCAAGCATCACGCCAAGCCCTCCGATCTGCCGAAAACGCTTTACATCATCTCGGATATGGAATTCGACGGCTGCGTCACCGGCGGCAATGACCGGACACTGTTCGAGACGATGCAGAAGACCTACGCCGAAAACGGCTATACGCTGCCGCGCATTGTGTTCTGGAATGTCAACAGCTGGGGAAACAATGTACCGGTTCGGCGCTCGCAGACCGGTGCGGCGCTGGTCTCCGGCGCATCGCCGTCACTGTTTGATCTGGTCATGGAGGGCGAGATCTCACCGGAAAAGCTCATGCTTGAGATCCTCGGCAGCGAGCGCTATGCTGCGGTGCAGTGAGTATCCATACAAAAAAGGGAAGACACCTTTTCGGGTGCCTTCCCTTTTTTTCGTATGTACCGTGCGCCTCAGTGCTCGAGGTAATCGCGCACCTTTTTGCTCCGGCTCGGATGCCGCAGCTTGCGGAGCGCCTTCGCTTCGATCTGCCGGATGCGCTCCCGCGTGACATTGAATGCCTTGCCGACATCTTCCAGTGTGCGCGGCGGCTCATTGTCAAGGCCGTAGCGCATCCGCAGCACATCCGCTTCACGCGGCGTCAGCGTCGCCAGCACCTCATTGAGCTGCTCCTTCAGCATCGTATTGTTCGCCGCATCATTCGGCGACTGCGCATGGTTATCCGGGATGAAGTCGCCGAGGTGGCTGTCCTCCTCCTCACCGATCGGAGTCTCCAGCGAGACCGGCTCCTGCGCGATCCGCATGACCTCGCGCACC
>CAMOOV010000222.1 GCA_946621745.1 uncultured Ruminococcus sp. | reverse complement strand
AATAATCGGAATGATATGCCAATGCATAAATCCCCATCCGCGGCAAACAATACCGATAAGCTGCCGCAAACAGCAGCACAACACAGGAGGAAACAAAATGAAAGCAACCGGTATTGTGAGAAGAATCGACGACCTCGGCAGAGTCGTGATACCAAAGGAAATCAGGCGGACAATGAGAATCCGGGAGGGCGACCCCTCGCTGATAACATTGACACGGGATATGGCGTTCTGCATGAGCGTGGAATCCGCTGCGGAAAGGTGCATCGGAGAAACATGAAAGACGGATATCCGGCGGTGTTTGTGCAGCGGCATGATTCCCGTTTTTACGGCAGAACAGAATGAAGCACCGGAGTGAATATAAAATGCATATCTGCGATATTATTCATATCATACCCGGGGTGCTTTCACAGTTGTCTCCGGAATATTGCCGGAAAATTTTTTTGAAAAAGGGCTTGACAAACGAAAAAATATGTGCTATAATCCGGAACATAAGCTGTGAGGAAGACACGCAGCGGATTGCCAATGTCTTGCAGAGAGCCGGCGGGTGGTGTGAGCCGGTGACAAGCAATGCGATGTATCCCTTCTGAGCCGGAGTGCCGAAAAATACAGTAAGTGCTCCCGTGATTCTGCGTTAAGGAATAGGGCTTGCTGGAGCCTGAAGCGGTGTTACGCAATAGCGGCACAATTTGAGTGGTACCGCGGGTATTTGTGAAAAATGCTCGTCTCAAAGTCTATCTTTGAGGCGAGCTTTTTATTTTATTATTTTTATAAAGGAGCGATTGTAATGAGCAGGCAGACACAGGAAATGAACGCTGAGACCAGAATCCGGGAGGTTGCAGAGCGCATTATGCGTCTGCGCGAAGATCTCGGCATCTCGGTTGAGGACATGGCATCCAAGACGGACTATTCAGTGGATGACTACAGGAAATTTGAAGCAGGTGAAAAGGATTTCAGCTTCACGTTTATCTACAAATGCGCGAATGTGTTTCATGTCGAGATTTCAGAGCTCATGGAAGGCAGTTCTCCGGAGCTGAAGGGCTACACGGTCACAAGAAAAGGCGAGGGCGTTCCGATCGTCCGCAGAGAGGGCTTTGTCTATAACCGTCTTGCATCAAAGTTCAAGAACAAGACCGTTGAACCGTTCCATGTGGTCGTGCCGTATTCCGAGGAAGCACTCTCAAAGCCGCTGCATCTTGCAAGCCACGCGGGACAGGAAATGGATATCGTCCTGAAAGGCACGCTCCGCATGATCGTCGGCTCACATACCGAAATTCTGCATGAGGGTGACTGCATCTACTATGACAGCTCCATGCCTCATGATGAGGTCGCGCTCGGCGGCGAGGACTGCGAGATCTATGCTTTTGTTATGGCACCGCACGGCGGCGTTTCGGAGTATAAGGAAACAGTATTTGAACATCATGCAACGAATGTGGATAAGGCCGGTCTGCTGCATCCGGTCGCGGAGAAGTTCGTGACCTGTGAAACCAATGAAGCAGGCGTGCTCTCCGGCGTGCATTTTGAACATCAGGATGAATTCAATTTTGCCTATGACATAGTCGATGCAATGGCGGAGAAATGTCCGGATAAAACCGCGATGATCTATGTGGACAGAGACCACAACGAGCGCAGATTTACATTCAAGGATATCAAAAAATACTCCTGCCAGACCGCAAACTATTTCAAGTCGCTCGGCATCAAGAAGGGCGACCGCGTGATGCTCGTTCTGAAGCGGCATTATCAGTTCTGGTTCTCGATCATCGCACTGCACCGCATCGGTGCGCTGGCCATTCCGGCATCGAATATGCTGAAAAAGCACGATTTTGAGTATCGCTTCAATTCCGCAGAGGTCTCCGCGATCGTCTGTACGGCGGACGGCGATGTTGCAGATGAGGTCGATCTCGCCGCTGCAAACTGCCCGTCGCTGAAAACAAAGGTGGTCGTCAACGGTCAGCGCGAGGGCTGGCATGATTTCAATGCGGATCTGCCGGCATACAGCACGCATTTCGAGCGCACTGCCGATACGCCCTGCGGCACCGATCCGATGCTGATCTTCTTCAGCTCCGGTACATCCGGCAACCCGAAGCTTGTGCTGCACAGCTATCAGTACCCGCTCGGACATTATGTCACCGCACGCTACTGGCAGAACGCCGATCCGAACGGCCTGCATTTCACGATCTCCGATACTGGCTGGGGCAAGGCGCTCTGGGGCAAGCTCTACGGCCAATGGATGTGCGAATCTGCCGTATTCGTGTATGATTTCGACCGCTTCCACGCAGATGATATCCTGCCGATGTTCAAGAAGTATCATATCACAAGTTTCTGTGCGCCGCCGACCATGTACCGCTTCTTCATCAAAGAGGATCTCGGCAGATATGACCTTTCTTCTCTGAAATATGCCTGCATCGCAGGTGAGGCACTCAATCCGGAAGTGTTCTACCAGTTCCAGCGCGCAACCGGTCTGAAGCTTATGGAAGGCTTCGGTCAGACCGAGACCACACTGACCATTGCAAATGTCGTCGGCATGGAACCCAAGCCCGGCAGCATGGGCAGACCGAATCCGCAGTATGATGTGCAGGTGCTCCTGCCGGACGGCAAACCGGCGTCTGTCGGTGAGACCGGCGAAATCTGCGTGAAGCTGAAAGAGGAGGGCGTTCCGGGACTTGCACTCTGCTACTACGGCGATGAGGAAACGACTGCCGAGACCTGGCGCGACGGCTACTATCACACCGGCGATACCGCATGGGTCGATGAGGACGGTTATTTCTGGTATGTCGGCCGTGTCGATGATGTCATCAAGTCTTCCGGCTACCGCATCGGACCGTTCGAGATCGAAAGTGTGCTCATGGAGCTGCCGTATGTGCTGGAATGCGCTGTGACCGGCGTGCCGGATGAGACACGCGGTCAGGTCGTCAAGGCAACGATCGTTCTGACCAAGGGCACAACACCTTCTGAGCAGCTTGTCAAGGATATCCAGGAGTATGTCAAAAAGGGCACCGCGCCGTATAAATATCCGCGTGTTGTCGAATTTGTCGAGGAGCTCCCGAAGACGGTCGGCAGCGGAAAAATCCGCCGTGCTGCGATCCGCGAAATGGACAAAGCAAAATACAGCAAATGAACAAGACCTTTGTCACGAAAATGCCGAATCACATCGGCGCATTTCTGAAAGCCAGCAGATGCTTTGCGTCGCTCGGCATCAATATCACCAGAGTCAGCTATAACAAAGCAGTGGATTCCCATATGCTGTTTATCGACGCAGAGGGAACACCGCAGCAGCTTGCAAAAGCGACCGAAGAACTGACTGCGATCGGGTATCTCCAATGTGATGAGGAGAACCGTCACGTTGTGCTGCTGGAGTTTCGTCTGAAGGACGAACCCGGCAGCGTAACGGCTGTGCTGGAGCTGATTTCTGCGCACAGCTTCAATATCTCCTATATCAGCTCGCAGGAAAACGGCACGGAATACCAGCTTTTCAAAATGGGGCTGATCGCGGATGATCCGGACAGGCTGAATGCCTTTCTTGACGAGGCAAAAAAGCTGTGCAGCGTTCGCGTGATTGACTACAATCATGCCGACAAAATCTATGACAACAGCTTTTTCTACAGTACATTTGTCAATGAGATCTCCCAGGCGATGCACATTTCCGCGGCTGCGAAAAATGAACTGATCGTCAACACCAATCTCGCCATGCAGATCCTCGATGAATCGGGGGTTTCGCCGTACCGCACCTTTGACAGCATCAGCCGGTTTGCAGAGCTGCTGGCTGCATCGCGGGCGGAAAACTTTGTTTCCAGAATCAGCACACACCAGATCACGGATGATACGCTCATTACGCTGATCGAACCGCCGTGCGGAAGCAATACCGCGATCATCAGAAGCGGCGGGGATTATCTGTTCATTGACACGGGCTATGCCTGTTATCAGGACGAAATGCTGTCATTATTCAGAACGCTGATCCCTGAATTTGACCGCATGGAAAAAACGTGCCTGATTACGCACGCGGATGTTGACCACTGCGGTCTTCTGCCGCTGTTCGATCGGGTTTATGTGAGTGCAAAAACCGCCGAATGTCTGCGCGCCGAAAGCAGCGGCGGGGACGGATTCCGCGAACAGAATCCGCTGCATAAGCCATATGTCCGTATCTGCAAGGTCCTGACATCCTATATGCCGATTCAACCGGAAAAATTAACGGTAATCGGCGAGAAAAAGGAAATTCACCAGATGCTGGAACAGACCGGTTCCTTTGATTTTGGTGAGCTGCATTTTGAACTGTATGAGGGCAAAGGCGGACATCTTGCAGGAGAATCGGTGCTGATCGACTTTGCACATCAGCTCGCATTCACGGGTGACATCTTTGTCAATCTGAAGGACATGACCGCGCAGCAGGCACAGTATAACCGCTATGCGCCGATTCTGATGACTTCTGTCGATACGGATGCAGCGGTCTGTGCGCAGGAACGGCAGGCGCTTTTTGCGCGGCTCGGTGCCGGAACATGGCAGATCTTCGGCGGACACGGCGGTATGAAACTGTATCAGGTCGCGCCTGCCTCTGTATGAAAATGTATCCATGATATCCTGAATGTCTCTGCTGAGTAAACAGTTTTTTTTACTTCGCGAACAATTCTTCACAGCTGCTCAAAGGCGTTATCGCATATTTTTCCTCGATCTGCAAACACTACCAAGGCAGCTTACTGCAAAATATATCGAAAAAGGAGAATACAGCGAAATGAAAGCAACAGGAATCGTCAGGCGGATTGATGATCTCGGACGGATCGTCATACCGAAAGAAATTCGTCGGACGCTCCGGATCAGGATGGGCGCCCCATCACTGATAACATTGACACAGGATATGGTGTTCTGTATGAGTGTGGAATCCGCTGCGGAACGGTACATCGGGAAGTGAATACAGAGAAACCGCCGTCTGATAGGTTGAACTGAACCAGTAAAAACGGACAGTGACAAAAAAGCACCTCCTATGGTATAA
>CAMOOV010000221.1 GCA_946621745.1 uncultured Ruminococcus sp. | reverse complement strand
CGAAGCAGAGTCCCTCGACCGATGCGCCGCCGTTATAGCTGGAGCTGATCTTCGAGGAGTTGATGCCGATGACCTGGCCGTAGCTGTTGATGAGCGGGCCGCCGGAGTTGCCGGAGTTGATCGCAGTATCTGTCTGGATCAGCTTCATCTTGGAATCATTGATCGTGACCTCACGGTCAAGCGCGGAAACGATACCTGTCGTGACCGAGCCGAACAGCTCAAAGCCCAGCGGGTTGCCGATTGCAACGACCAGCTCGCCGACACGGAGATCATCACTGTTGCCGAATTCCGCAACTGTGAGCTTCTGATTCGTCGTGACCTTCAGCACGGCGATATCCTCAGCAACATCATAGCCGACGATCTCAGCATCAAATTCAGTATCGCCGGAATAGCAATCCGGATTCAGGACAACCTTGACGCCCTTTGCCTCGCCCAGATGATATTCCTCGCTGCTGTCATAAATGACGTGCGCATTGGTGATGATATAATAGGAACCGTTGCCGTTATCCGACATGACGATGCCGGTGCCGGTCGCGGGAACCTCCTGCTCAACGCGCTGTCCCTGACCGAAGCCGAACATCGAGAAAGTCTGTCCCTGATAGAGGAAGGTCGATTGGATACCGACCGTTGCAGGCGTGATCTTGTCAACGATATCCGGAATCTTCATGGCATTTTCGCGGGAAGCAAGCTCGATGAAGCTCAGATTTTCGCCGGATGCCGAAGAAGTATCGGTATTGGTATTGGCCGCGCTGCTCTCCGTTTCTGCTGCGGAGGACTCAGTCTTTGTTTCCGGAACCTGCTCGGCAACGGAAGCCGTGCCGCGGTCGGCGCCTGTCACATCCTTCTTGTCCTGCATGACCTTATAGCCCGCGAAGCCTGCGAACAGTGCGATCGCTGCTGCTGCGGAAATCGCCAGTGCCTTCAGACCGGTGTGGCTCTTTTTCGGCTGACCGTTATCGCCGCCGTCAGGTCCCTGCGGGCCGCTGCCTGTCGGGGGAATATAGCCGCCGCCCGGATAACCGCCGCCGGGATAGCCGCCCTGATAGCCGCCGCTGCGGGGATAACCGCTGCGCGGGGAATAGTAGCTGCCGCCCATATTCTGCGGCTGCTCCGGACGAACCGGCTGCTGCGAAAAGACCTGCTCGACCGGTGTCGGTTCGGTATCCTGCATATTCTGTGCATCCTCATGCAGCGTCGGATCAAAATTCATATCATCATGTTCAAACATTTTTCTGCACCTCTTTCTGATATTCATGAGCCGTCGTCCGTCTTTCGGTGCGGCTCCGTGTTCCTTTGCTCTATGCTTTTATTATACGCCGTTCTGTGAAAAACATATGATAATCGCTAAAAAACAGCGTTAAATGAAACCGGAACTATTTTTCACAATATGAAAATTCTGTGTGCCCGGTGCCGTTTCCCTTCGGCTTGGTTTCGCGGAGCGTACCAATTTCGTCGCTGTTACGGCACTGTTCGTGCCTGATTTACGGTCTGGGGAAATCTCATTTTGCTTATATTCGTGTCTGGAGAACTTTAGATCATGGCTCCGGCACTGCCGGCGGGTTCTACCCTCCGGCGCTGTCGCTGCCTTGACAAATTACAGTTTTTGGGGTATTATTATACTGGTATATTATGCCGGAGCTTTACCGGTGATTATGAAAGGAAGGTGCGCCATGAAGCGCACGGCTTTGCTCTGTGCCGTCAGTCTGCTGATCCTGCTTTTTGCGGCAGGCTGCGGGAAAAAGGAAATCAAACGCCGCTCAGATATGATTCTGCGGGATCTGGTTTCAGCCTACGGCCACAGTGTCGCAGAGACCGAAAGCAGCAGGGAAGAAAGCAGCAGAGATCAGCGCACAGCCGAATCCTCTGAGCAGACCCCGGAGGATTCCTATGAGCCGGATCACAGTCAGGATCCCGTCATCGAAAGCCTGATCCATGCCTATGGCAGCAGCGGACAGGATCGCGTCGAACAGCTGCTTGACGAACTGAAGGATGCTGACGACGGGCTCGGTCAGCGCTGGGAGGGTATTCTCGACTACTGGAAATATGTCAATAATCAAATGCCGATCAATGAAAAAAGTCTGCCGGGAAATCTCCCGCACGACGATTCGCTCTGTATCGTGGTGCTGGGCTATGAGCTGAATCCCGACGGCACCATGAAGGATGAACTGATCGGTCGGATGGAGACAGCGCTCGCCTGTGCCAGACAGTATCCGAATGCATATGTGCTGTGTACCGGCGGCAAAACCGCACTCTATAATAAGAATGTCTCCGAGGGCGGAATGATGCGCGACTGGCTGCGGAGCCGCGGCATCGAAACCAGCCGCCTGATCGTGGAGAGCGATTCGCTTTCCACTGCCGAGAACGCAGAGAACTCCTATGCGATCCTGCGCAGCAAATATCCGAAGGTTCAATCTGTTGTGATCGTCAGCAGCAATTACCATGTCCCATGGGGTGCGCTGATGTTCGAGACCGTTTTCCGGACGCACTCTGCAAGTGCTGAAAAGGGCGCACTCCATGTGGTCTCAAACTGTGCGTATGATGTGCGGTTTGCCGCATACGGAAAGGGCGATCTGCTGTTCTTTCAGACCGGCGGAATGCTGGAGCTGCTTCAGCTCGAAGCCTGAGTCCGGCATAGGCAGCACCGCACAGAGCCGGCGGTGCAGATGTGCCGCCAGACGGGCTTTGTGCGGTGCTGCCTATAGATAATCCGTTCATGATCGGGCGGATCCGAATTACAATTCAGATTATGGTATACAGAAAGAGTGATGCACATGAATATCATTGAAACGCTGTCGGCTGTACTGCGAGAGGAAAATGCCGATGCAATGCTCCTCACCGGCGAGGTCAACCTGATGTATGTACTGAAAACCGTCGCGCTTGAGGGACAATGCCTGATCTTTCCGGACGGCGTTCCCGTCTTCGTGACAGACGGCCGCTATACCGAAGCTGCTGAGCAGACGCTCGTCCCGCAGGGCTTCACCGTCCTGACGCGGACAAATACAGTCGGGCTCTATGAGTATCTCCATGCACTGCTGACGGAGCGCGGCGTACAAAAGCTGATGTATGAGGACGATGTCCTGACCGTGGATGAATTTGCGGTGATGCGGGAGGTTTTCGGAGTGAGCTTTCAGCCGATCGGCAGCCGGATCCGGAAGCTCCGCGCCAGAAAATCAGAGCAGGAGATCGAATACATCATTCACGCGCAGCGGATCGCGGAGCAGGCGCTTCACCGTCTGCTGCCGGAGCTGCATACCGGCATGACCGAGCGGGAAGCGGCCGCCCGCCTGAATTATTACATGGCGCTCGGCGGCAGCGAAAAGCCCTCCTTTGACACGATCATGCTGTTCGGCGAAAATACAAGCAGACCGCACGGCGTTCCGGGAGACCGCCCTCTGCGGGAGGGCGATTTTGTACTCGCGGATTTCGGTGCGGTCTGGCACGGATATCATTCTGATATGACGCGCACGTTCGCCTACGGCAGCGCAGACGATGAGATGCGGCGCGTCTATGAGACGGTGCTTGCCGCACAGGCAGCAGCGCAGGAAGCTGCCCGTGAGGGAATCCTTTGCAGTGATATGCACAATGCGGCGGCAAAGGTCATTGCGGATGCCGGATTTGGTGAATACTTCACACACGCGCTCGGCCATTCGGTCGGGCTGGAGATCCACGAATCACCGGTCGCGGCACCGCGCTGCGATAAGCCGCTGGAGCAGGGCATCGTCATGACCGATGAACCGGGTATTTATATGCCGGGGAAATTCGGTGTCCGGATCGAGGATATGCTCGTCATCACGGACGGCGATGCGCGGAATCTGACAGCATTCCCGAAGGAGCTGACAATCCTGCCGCTGCGTGAAAATGCGTGAGGATCAGCCGTTTCTGTGCAGATATGCATAGAACGACGAGCCGACAATCACTGCCGAGATGAACACGGTGACTGTAATGATGCCGGCGATCGCAGGCGCTTTCAGCAGCATCATGACCGTGACGGCGGCAAGCGTGACAGTGCCGCCGAAAACGAGCAGTCTGCCGGTGAACCGGTGTGTCAGCTTCCAGCAGGTGTCATTGTTCAGCGTCCACGGGAGCCGGATACCGATTGTGCGGTTCGGCTGCGCGAGAGGAATATAATTGCCGAGAACGGTGAACAGCGCCGTCATGCCGATCAGCAGCGGCCATGCAAATGCAGGCGGGAGCGCGTCGCCGATCTGTGCGCCGCTGCCCGCAACGACTGTCAGCATGAACCAGTTGAAGGCGATAAAGAAAACACAGAGTGCCGATGCCGTGACCGCAATCACCTTGCGGTTGCGCTCGGCATTTTTTGCAAATTTCATGCTCAGCGGGATGATTGCTGCAAAGAGCAGCGGCAGAAAGCTGAGGATCAGATAGGCGCCCTTGCTGCCCATACCGTCGCAGATGCCTTGCGCATCAAAATGTGTCGGCACTGTTTCCGGCAGACGGACGAAGTAAATGACGGACAGGATCAGATTGACTGCCGCCAGCAGAATGAGTGTGATTGTGAGCTTATTCTTCATTTCCGGACTCCTTTCTCCCAAAGAACGAAGAAATGTTTTTCATGAAATCCTGCAATACGGTCGTGTTGAGACTGTAGGTAATGGTCTGTTTTTCCTTGACGGCCGTCACAAGTCCGGCCTCCCGCAGGATTTTCAGGTGATGTGAGACTGTTGCGCCGGAGATCTCGAAGCAGTCGGTGATCTCACCAGCGGTCATATCGCGGCTTTGCAGCATGGTGAGGATCTCGCGCCTTGTCGGGTCGGCCAGCGCACCCCAGATATCCTTCACGGCGTACCTCCTTTCGGCATTCGACGGTATTTAGATTTCCGTCTAAATACAATATAGCACATTTTCAGCGGAATGTCAACAGGTATTTAGAAATTCATCGAAATACACAAACCAAAGAAGCGCGGCGCATTCCGTTTTTGACGGAACACGCCGCGCTGCACTTGTGCAAACCAAAGTTTGCCGGTGCTTCTAACGAAGCTATGTGGGGGCGCTGCCCCCACACCCCTGCCAGAGGG
>CAMOOV010000220.1 GCA_946621745.1 uncultured Ruminococcus sp. | reverse complement strand
CCCGCTGCTGCTCCGTGCCAGCCCCAAAGGGGCTGACGCGGAGCAGAAATGGGATCCCCAAGGGGCAATGTCCCTTGGGCGGGGTTTGGGGCAGAGCCCCAATATAAATCCGTCGGAGACACCAATAAACTCTGGCTTGTATTGACTGCACAATTTTTAACAAGGGGGATATTTTTGTCCGCGCCCGCTGAAAACGGCCCCTCTCCGACCGTTTCCGCACCGTACAGAGATACGCTCTCCGGTAGGGCATTTGCCGAACCCGTATCCCGCACGGTCTGGAAACAGCTGCGCAAACGCAGGTTTTCCGCGGGGTATGCCCCGAAAAAGCCTGTATTTTCATTATAACGGATTGACAAATAAAACGGAATAGGATATAATGTATATTATATGATATTTTGTGCAAACCGTTTCAGGAAGGAAGTACAAAATGATATTACATCATGTCGGATACAATCACCGTCACGATGCGGATTTTCAGATCGAACGGCCGGACGGCACCGGCGACTGTCTGCTGCTGATCCTGAAATCGCCGGCGATCTTCACGCTGGACGGCAGGGATATCACCGTTGGTGAGAACACCTTTTTCTTTTATCCGAAGGGGATGCCGCAGTATTACCGCGCCGTCCCGCAGCATGAATTCGTGAACGACTTCATCCATTTCGATTTCGAGGGCGATGAGCCGGAATGGTTCTCGCTGAAATATGTGCCCGTCGCGGAGCCCGCAAAGCTGCGCAGCATCGAATTCCTGAGCTTCTGCATCAAGGCCATCGCCGATGAGAACAGCTCTGAACATCTGCACAAGGCGGATTCGATCTCGCATTATTTCTGGCTGCTCTGCAATAAGGTCAGCGAGCAGGTGCATGAGCAGTCGATCATCCCGCCGGGTGCGCGCTATGAGCCGATGCTCATTATCCGAAACAAGATCTACAGCGCACCCTATCTCGAATGGTCGGTCAACTGGGCCGCGCATGAGACCTGCATGAGCCGCTCCGCCTTTCAGCATCACTACAAGGCGCAGTTCGGCGTGACATTCATTCAGGATCTGATCCTCAGCCGGATCTCCCATGCAAAGATGCTGCTCCGGACAACGAACATGAGCATTCAGGATATTGCCCTGCAATGCGGCTACCGGAGCTATGAGCATTTCGCAAGGCAGTTCCGGCGGCACTGCGGCATCGCGCCGACCGATTTCCGCAGCACGAAGCAGGAATGAAAAGGAGAACACATGATCCGCTACGATAAACATAAATATCCCTCCGTTCACCGGGGGATCGTCCGTGCAGCGCTGATCCTGCTGGAGCTGGAGCAGCATCCGGCGGCAAAGCGCTATTCGGCCGGCGATGCAGAGGCGCTCATCGGGGAAGCCGATGCGCCCGACCGCCGCGGCGACCGTCAGCGCGGACGCGGTCTGCATTATTACTGCGCGGCAAAGCCTGACGGCACTGCGCTCCCGCTGCACCCCGCGCTCGGCGGCTACTGCAA
This sequence comes from uncultured Ruminococcus sp., assembly GCA_946621745.1. Lineage (GTDB taxonomy): Bacteria > Bacillota > Clostridia > Oscillospirales > Ruminococcaceae > Firm-04. The sequence continues at coordinate 3,581 of CAMOOV010000220.1, read as the reverse complement.
CGGCAGAGGTGCGCCCGCGCCCTCTCCGCTGACCGTTCTCGATGCCGAATACCGCACGGCGCTCTCGCTCTACCGCGCCGGCAGATTCTTTCCGGCGATGCAGTCGCTCTCGCGGGCGCTGCATATGCTCGCGGATATCTGCTGTCCGCCGCACACCGCAGGGCTGACTTATTTTTCGCGCTACGCCGGCGCACACAAACGCTATGAAGCCCGCGCCGCAGAACTGTTCTGGGACAGCGATCCCGCAAATCTCATTGAATATCATGCGGCGGAAGGCTGGGCGGAAAAGGCAAAGGGCAATGTCCCCTATTCCGCCTATACCGATCTGCTGCGCGGCAGTATCCCGGAAAGCGGCGGCACATGGCAGCGCGGCACCCTCGCGGAAATCTGCAACCGCCTCTCCCGCTCCGGAACAAAGGAGCTTTCCGCTGTCCTCGGCGACGATGCGCTCGCGCTCGATCAGTCGATTGCGCGCAGACTGAAGCTCTCGGTCGCGCACTGCGCCGCGCTCCTCGCTGCCTTTGACCGTGATGCCGATGATCCGGAGCTGCCGGTTTGGAAAGAGCAGCAGCCCTATTGGCTCAAGAGCTTCATGAGTGCATTTATCGTCACGAAAGAGCCGCTCTTTCTGGAATTTGAGGATGACGGCACTGTCACGCTCTCGACACAGGAAAAGCAGTATCTCGCTGTCGGCAGCATGGGACGCGTCCTGCTGACCGAGCAGACGGAGGGCTATACTTACCGCTTCCGGTTCGGCAGAGAGCCGCTTCTGACGCTTTATCCCGACGGCGATCAGGACAGACTGCTCGCACAGATCCGCGGACAGCTTTTCAGCATCCGCAGAATGACGCATTTACAAGGAGATATATTCCTTTCACAGACATCGTTCGCGCTTGTGACGCAGCAGCCTGAGAAAGCGAAAGCGCTCCTGACTTCACACGGAGGACTATAATGGATAATCAACAGATCTGCGTTATTTTTGCAGGCGGCCCTGAAAAGGGGCTGCCCTGTATGCCCGTTCCGAAGGATGCTTTTATTCTGTGCGCGGACAGCGGACTGCATCTTGCGGAACGGCTCAAAATGAAACCCGATCTTGTTCTCGGAGACTTTGACTCACTGGGGAAGATACCCGAATCGCTCCCGCATATGACCGCGCCTGTCGAGAAAGATGATACCGATACGATGCTGGCGGTGCGCGTTGCGCTGCGGATGAAATTTCACGATATCCGCATATTCGGCGCATTCGGCGGCCGCCTCGATCACACGATTGCCAATCTGCAAACACTCGAATTCATCCGCAGAGAGGGTGCCACGGGAATGCTGATCGGCGCGGGCGATGCAGCCTCAATCCTGCTGGGCGGCGAACGGCTTGTTCTGGCAAGGAAGGCCGGCTGGTCGCTCTCGCTCTTTGCATGGTCGGAGCGCTGCCTCGGCGTCACGGCACACGGTGTTGCCTATCCGCTCAGGGACGCCGAACTGACTCGGCGTTTCCCGCTCGGCGTCAGCAACCGCATCGAGGCCGACCGCGCTGAGATCACCTGCGGCACCGGCACCCTGCTCGTCATGGAATCAAAGCTCTGAACGCGGAGTGGCTGATCAGGGAGTTTATATTACGCTTCCGGCGATGTCATCCAAAAGTTTTGATCAAACTTTTTCATAAGTTTGAGGGTCGAGGGCAGAGCCCTCGTCGCGCTCCGCAGAGCGCGAAACTCCCCCAGCGTTTCAAAGCGAGGAAAAAGGGGGCTTGGGGGAAGAAACCCCGAAGGGGGTGTCTTCCCCCATTCACCGATCTTTGGCACTGCTGAATGCAAAAGTACATATTTAAGCCTATATCTACAATTACCCGATCGGCCACTCCCTCTGAACGGCCGGCCGCAGGGCAGAAGTGAACATTTTATGAAAATAACGCCGCGGGACTTTCTTTTTTCCCGCGGTTGTGCTATAATAGGAATGTATACTATTTTATCATTCGCATACTCTTTTTCACACGCGCCGCAGCGCTGCGGCGAAGGAGGGCATATACATTGGCACAGACCGTTTATTCTCTCGGCATTGATGTCGGCTCGACGACTGTCAAAACCGTTGTGATCGACGAAAACAAAAATATTCTCTCGCACTGCTATCAGCGGCATATGTCGCGGGTCCGCGAGACCGTCGCGGAGCAGCTCGAAGCATTGGAGCAGAAATTTCCGGATGCAGCGTTCCGCCTCTGCATCACCGGCTCGGCGGGACTCGGTCTCGCACAGAGCGCGGAGATCCCGTTCGTACAGGAGGTCCACGCAGCATTCCTCGCGGTCAAGGCGGATTATCCGCAGGCAGATGTTGTGATCGAGCTGGGCGGCGAGGATGCAAAAATGATCTTCCTGACCGGCGGCGTGGAGCAGCGCATGAACGGCTCCTGCGCCGGCGGCACGGGGGCATTCATCGACCAGATGGCAACACTGCTCGGCATCACCGCGGACGAGATGGATGCGATCTCGCTGAAGGCGGAGCGGCGCTATCCGATCGCTTCGCGCTGCGGCGTTTTCGCAAAATCCGATATCCAGCCGCTGCTCAATCAGGGTGCAAAGCGCGAGGACATTGCCGCGAGCATCTTTCAGGCAGTCGTCGATCAGACGGTTTCCGGTCTCGCACAGGGCAGAACGATCGAAGGCACCGTTCTGTTCCTCGGCGGCCCGCTTTCCTTCCTCAAGGGACTGCGGCAGGCATTCGTCCGGACGCTGAAGCTCGATGAGCAGCACGCGATCTTCCCGGAAAATGCGCCGGTTTTCGTTGCATACGGCAGCGCGATGTATGCCGCGCAGACGGTCAGCCCGATGCAGCTTTCCGAAGCGCTCGAACGGATCCGGAATGCATCCGCGGGCGGCAATACCGTCACGAGCGAGCCGCTGTTCCGCAGCCGCAGCGAATATGAAGCATTCATCGAACGGCACAAGGCACATGACCTGCCCTTTGCCGATCTCCATACCGCATCGGGCGATGCGTATCTCGGCATCGACGCCGGCTCGACAACGACAAAACTCGTACTCATCACCGACAAGGGCGAGCTGCTCTATCAGTATTATGCCGCGAACCGCGGACAGCCGCTTGACCGCATCGTCAAGCAGCTCAAAAAGATCTATGCCGAAATGAATCCCGGTCTGCATATCCGCGCATCGGCTGTCACCGGCTACGGCGAGGACTTCATCCGCGCCGGTCTCGGCATTGATTTCGGCATCGTCGAAACGGTCGCGCATTTCAAGGCCGCATCGTATTTCTGTCCCGATGTCGATTTCATCATGGATATCGGCGGACAGGATATCAAATGCTTTAAGGTGCGCAATCACAGCATCGACAGCATCATGCTGAACGAGGCCTGCTCCTCCGGCTGCGGCTCGTTCATCCAGAGCTTTGCACAGGCGCTCGGCTATGATATCGCCGAATTCTCCCAGCTCGGACTGTTCGCGAAGCATCCGGTCGATCTCGGCTCGCGCTGCACCGTGTTCATGAACAGCTCGGTCAAGCAGGCGCAGAAGGACGGCGCAACGGTCGAGGATATTTCCGCCGGCCTTTCCGGCTCGATCATCAAGAACGCCGTCTAT
>CAMOOV010000219.1 GCA_946621745.1 uncultured Ruminococcus sp. | reverse complement strand
CACGACAAAAATCCTGCGCATCTATTCTTCAAGATTTAATTGGTACATCAATAATTTACTGCATATCGGTTTGGTTATGTTTTTTTGCTGTCTGCACATCTCTGCGGCAACTGTCTCATAGCGCAGCGTACCGCCCTCTGCTGCCGGCAGTGCGCCCTTTTCCCATGAATGCGTTTCCTGCATCACCGCATCCGTGCAGAGGAAAAATGTATGCGCGGGCGGATCGCCGTCATCCCATGTGCAGTCGATATGATACCAATGCCCGTCCAGCCAGACCAGATTCCAGGCGTGCGGAATCCTGCGGCCGTCCGTCAGAGCTGTTCCGGTAACAGTCTGCACCGGGATCTCAGCCGCCTGCATCATGGCTTCAAAAGCAGCTGCATAGCCGTCGCAGACTGCTTCCCCGCAGAACATCGCGCCATAGGCAGAATGCCGCTCCGGTGCGTCCGTCTGATAGACGCAATTCCGGCAGATGCGGTCATGTGCGAGCAGTACGCGGACTGCCGCCGGCTCATCCGCGTAAAGTGCAGCCCAGCGCATTGCCTCCGCCCTGACTTGCTCCGCCCTGCTGTCAGCTTCGGTCTGCACGGAAACCGTATCGGCCGCAGACGGCGCATCCGGCTTTCGTCCTCCGCACCCGCAGAGCATCAGACAGAAAGCTCCGCAAAGGATCCGTTTCATATGCATCACGCTCCTGCTATTATGCATATGCTGAATGCGGAACGGTCATACCGTGATATATCCCGTCAGAATGCCAAAAAATCTCATTTCAAAGATGATATATTTGTGCAGCTGTGCATTTTTTGTGGATTGCTATTGCAAAAGCACCGAAAATAGTGTAAAATAATGTTATATCGAATGAGTATGCGTTCATTCAGAACAACTTGGAGGTAATACTATGATTTCAGCAGGCGATTTTCGTAACGGCATGACTTTTGAAATGGACGGCCAGGTCGTGCAGGTCATCGAGTTCCAGCACGTCAAGCCGGGCAAGGGTGCCGCATTTGTCCGTACCAAGTATAAGAATGTCATCACCGGTGCAGTGGTTGAAACGTCCTTCAACCCGACTGCAAAGTTCCCGACCGCTTATGTCGAGCGCAAGGATATGCAGTACAGCTACAACGACGGCGATCTGTATTATTTCATGGACATGGAGACCTACGAGCAGGTGCCGATCAGCAAGGATGTCATCGGCAATGCGCTGGACTTCGTCAAGGAAGAAGAGATTGTCAAGGTTCTCTCCTACAAGGGCAATGTCTTCGGCATTGAAGCACCGTTCTTCGTAGAGCTTGAGGTCACCTCGACCGAGCCGGGCGTCAAGGGCAATACCGCGACCAACGCAACCAAGCCGGCTGTTGTTGAGACCGGCGCGGAGATCCGTGTACCGCTCTTCATCAACGAGGGTGACCGCATCCGCATTGACACCCGTACCCGCGAGTACATGGAGCGCGCATAATTTACAGCATACCGGAGATCCCGGCAATATCATTTTGAAAGGCAGGTAAATCTCATGAAGCTGACAGAAAAAATCGCATATTTGAAGGGTTACATGGAAGGCCTTGAGCTGGACAAAGCGACCAAGGAAAGCAAGGTCATTGCAATGATGGCCGATGTGATTGAGGATATGGGCGCTTATATCGACGATCTCCAGAATCAGGTTGATGAGCTGACAGAGCTTTGCGATTTGCTCGACCATGATCTCGGTGAGGTCGAGACCGATCTCTATTGCGATGACGATGAGGAAGATGACGACGATGATGAGGATGACGAGGACGATGATTTCCGCATCGGTGATGTTCTGCCGGCAGATCATGATGATTTTGACTACGACGATGACGAGGGGCTCGATGATGAGCTGTATGTCGTCACCTGTCCGAGCTGCGAGGAGACACTGACCCTGACCGAGGAGGAGCTCGAAAAGGGAAGTATGATCTGCCCGCACTGCAATGAGGTGCTCGAATTCAACTATGATGAGATCGAGGCCGAAGCCGCTGAAGAAGCGGACGCCGAAGGCGATGACGCTGCCGACAGCAGCGAACCGGAAACCTTCTGAGAAGCGTATTCTCAAATCAATCAAACAAAATTGTTTCAGGGCGAGGTGTGATTCCTCACCGGCGGTGAAAGTCCGCGAGCCGATCTTCGGCTGAACCGGTGCAATTCCGGTACCGACGGTATAGTCCGGATGGAAGAAACAGATTGTTTTCTCTGCTGCATTGCAGCAAATGTCAGCAATCCGCGCCCGTGGAGCATTCGCTTCGCGGGCGTTTTTTCTTCTGCAAGAAGCCTGTGATCTTCTGTCAGAAAGGAAAGATTCTTATGAAAAAATCAGCAGCAATCAGCACTCCGGCCGGCAATGTCCGTTCGGATTCCGCCGTCAGACGGCTTGTCGTACTTGCACTTCTGAGTGCGCTCGGATTTGTCTCTATGCTCATTTTCAAGGTGCCGGTCATCAGCTTTCTGAAATATGAGCCGAAGGATATCTTCATCACATTCGCGGGATTTCTCTACGGCCCCGCCGCAGCGCTCGGCTGCGCAGCCGTCACCGCATTGCTGGAGCTGCCGTTCAGTTCAACCGGTGTCATCGGTATGATTATGAACCTGATCTCCAGCGCCGCATTCGCCTGCACCGCATCGCTTATCTACAAGAAGCGCCGCGATATGTTCGGCGCCGCGATCGGTCTGCTCTGCGGTCTCGCCGTCATGAGCATCTCCATGCTGCTTTGGAATTATCTGATCTCGCCGCTTTATATGGGCGTGACCCGTGAGCAGATCGTCCCGATGCTGACAAGCGTTTTCCTGCCGTTCAATCTGCTGAAGGCGGGCATCAATGCCGGCATTTCGATTCTGCTTTACCGCCCGTTCCTGCGCGCACTGCATCTCTGCGGATTCTCTGTCGATGCGCATTTCGAGGACAGCGGCAAAAAGTCCTCAATCGCACTGATCGCCGTGATCGGCGGCGCGGTGCTGGCGATCTGCATTGCGGCAGTTATCATGCTGAACCATCAGTGAGCGCGGGAAGCCCCGCTTCATGCTCATAGGCATCGCGGAGGATGGAGAGCGCCCGCTTTTCGATCCGCGAAACATAGGAACGGCTGATGTCAAGCGACTGCGCGACCTCGCGCTGCGTCTGTGCCGGATAACCGAACAGGCCGTAGCGCCGGACGATGACCGTCCATTCGCGCTGATCGAGCTTCGTCTGCAAATAATGATAGAGCTGCTTCTCCTGCATGGACTGTGTGACCTGCTCCTCCAGGTCACTGCTGTCCGGCATGATATCCAGCAAAGTCAGCGCGTTGCCGTCCTTGTCATATTCCAGAGGATCGTCGAAGAAAACCTCTCCGGCGGTCTTTTTCTTTGCACGGTAATGCATCAGGATCTCATTTTCAATGCAGCGGCTGGCATAGGTCGCGAAGCGTGCGCCCTTTTCCGGCCGGAATGTCGAGACAGCCTTGATGAGTCCGAGTGTACCGATCGAGATGAGTTCCTCCTGCTCGCGCTCAGGTGAATAGAATTTCTTGGTCATATGCGCGACAAGCCGCAGATTATGTGTAATGAGCTTCTGACGCGCTTCCTCGCTGCCCTCGGCGAGCCGTTCGAGCCACATTGCTTCTTCGGATTTTGAAAGCGCAGGCGGAAAGGCCGCCGTGTGATCGACATGGAGCAGCAGAAAGGTCAGCTGCGTGAAGATTCCGGATAAAAAATGCATGATACCACCTCACTGTCATTCTATGCCGGAGGGAATGTCCTTCTTGCTTTTTTTCGGAAAATATGATATGATAAGCGAAGGAGGTGCTGCAATGGAAACGATCATTCGGCCGCTGCACAGGGCAGAATACCCCGTGCTTGCGGAATTCTTATACCACGCAATCTTCATTCCGGAGGGGATCGAGCCCCCGCCGCTGAGTATCATACAGGCACCGGAATTGCAGGTCTATCTTGAAAATTTCGGCAAGCCGGACGACCATGCATTTGTTGCAGAATCCGCCGGAAGAATCGTCGGGGCGGTCTGGGTGCGCATCATGCAGGATTACGGCAATATTGACGCGGAAACGCCGTCCTTTGCGGTGTCGCTGCTGCCGGATTACCGCGGGCGCGGCATCGGTACGGCATTGATGCAGTGTATGCTCCGGCACTTGCGGGCGGCGGGATACCGGCGCGCATCACTGGCCGTGCAGAAAGAAAACTATGCCGTCCGGATGTACCGTGCGCTCGGCTTTCAGACCGTCCGCGAAACGGACGAAGAATTTATTATGGTGATCGACCTTATGTGAATACAAGAGCAGGCAGATACCGCGAAGTATCTGCCTGCTCTGTTTGCTTACCGGAATTGCGATTATTTATTGAGATTTGCCTCGATCTTGTCAAGGACGCCGTACAGCGCAGCCGGGATCTTGCCGCCCTTCGCCTTGATGTCCTCATCGTAGTATCTGCGCATCTCAGCGATCTCCTTCTTCCAGAGATCCTTGTCAACAGCGAGGAGTGCCTTCATGGTATCAGGCGTGACCTCATCCTCAAGGCCTTCGATGTTGATATCCTCCGGCTTCGGCAGATAGCCGATCGCGGTCTCGTCAGCATCAACGGTGCCTTCGCAGCGCTTGATGATCCAGTCAAGGACTCTCATGTTGTCGCCGAAGCCCGGCCACATGAAGTGACCTTCATCGTCCTTCTTGAACCAGTTGACATTGAAGATCTTCGGAGCCTTGTCACCGAGCTTCTCGCCCATCTCGAGCCAGTGTGCCCAGTAATCGCCGACATTGTAGCCGATGAACGGCTTCATTGCCATCGGATCATGACGCAGCACGCCGACAGCGCCGGTTGCAGCAGCGGTTGTTTCGGAGGAGACAGCGGAGCCCATGTAGGTGCCGTGCGTCCAGTCGAAGGACTGATAGACCAGCGGAGTCGTGGAAGCGCGTCTGCCGCCAAAGATGATCGCAGAGATCGGAACACCCTGCGGATTGTTGAACTCAGGGCTGATGCAAGGGCAGTTCTCAGCCGGAGCCGTGAAGCGGCTGTTCGGATGTGCGAGGGTGAGGTGCTTGCCGTTTGCATCGAGCTGTGCGCAGTACTCAGGA
>CAMOOV010000218.1 GCA_946621745.1 uncultured Ruminococcus sp. | reverse complement strand
GTAGCGCCCTACATCGGGCATATCCAGCTCAAACAGCTTACCCCTGCGGCAATCAACAAGGCGTATTCCGATATGCTCAGTACAGGTGTGTCAAAGGCGACGGTCTATCAGTATCACCTGTTCATCCATTCGATGCTTGCTATGGCATTCAAGGAGAATCTGATTCCACGAAACTACGCAAGTGCAGCGATGCCGCCGAAGCGTGATGCGAAAGAAGTGCAGGCACTCAGCGAGGACGAAATCAATGCATTTTTCACGGCGCTATACGCTGACAACAAGCACTATATGTATCAGGTTCTGTTCAGTCTGATGCTTGCAACCGGATGCCGTATCGGGGAGATTTGCGCATTGACATGGGACAATATCGACTTTGAGAGTAACCGCATTCATATCTGCCGCCACTTTGTCAGCGGCAAATCCGGCACTCAGATTGTTGACGGCTGCAAGACGAATGCCGGTGATCGCTGGCTGACGCTTGATGACGGCATTATGGATATGCTCCACGAGTATCGTTCCTACTATCTCAAAAAGGCGGAAAGTTACGGCAGCAAGTGGGATAACGAGGAAAACGCCGTATTCTACGCCGAAAAACGCTACGGCGGCTGTATCAATCCGGATACTGTGCGAGCGTTTCTGAACAGCTTTACCAAGAAGCACAGGCTGAAAAAAACCACCCCCATATGTTCCGGCACACATCGGTTAGCCTTCAGCTTCAGGCAGGAATTAGCATTGCGGATGCTGCCAAGCGAGCAGGACACGCCAGACCGGATGTCACCCTAAGGATTTACTCTCATGCGTTGAAAAAGAATGATCTGCACTGCTGCGAGGCTGTGACGAAAGCAATGCCGAAAATGCCGAAGCGTGAAGCTGACTGACAGAATACAAAAAGCTGCGATAATTCTATCTTCCTGCATCGTTCAGGAACATAAAAGTTGACCGGTTGTTGACCAATCAGCAGACCTGACCGATGAAAATGCCTGAAAACATCGCAATTTCGCGGCGAGGGTTGAAAAATCCGGCTTAATATGCTATAACCGGGCAGTGTCCTGCTCCGTAATGAGGTCATACATCAAATTAGTTAATAAAGTTTTGCAATAGCTATTGCAAATTTTATCGAAATATGCTATAAAATGATTAATATTATGAAAAGGGGGTATTCTCTGATGGAATTCCTGACGATTGAAAACCTATGCAAAACCTACGGCAAGGGCGAAACCGAAGTCAAGGCGATCGACAATCTCAGCTTTTCTGTTCCCAAGGGACAGATGTGCGCAATCATCGGACCTTCCGGCTCCGGTAAATCCACGCTGCTGCATATCCTCGGCGGTGTTGACAGACCGACCTCCGGCAAGATCTGGGTGGACGGTGAGGATGTCTACGCGAAAAAACAGAAGAATCTCGCAATCTTCCGCCGCAGAAAGGTCGGACTGATCTACCAGTTCTACAATCTGATCCCGGTTCTCAATGCAGAGGAGAATATCACGCTCCCGACTGTCATGGACGGACGCCAGCCCGATAAGGAGAAGCTGGAACAGATGCTTGATCTGCTTGGACTGAAAAAGCGCCGCGATCATCTGCCCTCGCAGATGTCCGGCGGTCAGCAGCAGCGTGTTTCAATCGGCAGAGCACTCTTTACATCACCGGCCGTCATCCTCGGCGATGAGCCGACCGGTAACCTCGACAGCAAAAACACCGCTGAGATCCTTGCTCTGCTCCGCGAATCAAATAAGAAGTTTGAGCAGACTATGGTCATCATTACGCATGACGATGAGGTTGCCGCACAATGTGACCGCATCATCACACTTTCGGACGGCAAGCTCATCAAAGATGTGATGACCGGACTGTGAGGTGAGCGCAGTGAGATTTGAAAGAACGCTCGGTTTGCGGTATGTCCGTGCCCAGAAACGGCACTCTGTTCTGACGGTTTGCAGTATCATGATTGCAGTTGCGCTCATCACTATGATCTGCACGGTCTACACGACCTATCAGGGCATTACACGCGCCGCAAAGTATAATGAAGCGCCCTATCATATGCTGTTTGAGCATATCACCGCGGAGCAGGCTGCGGAGATCGGAAGGCTGGATGAGGTCGAATCTGTCGAGACTGAGCCGAACGAGAACGGCACCGTCAAGGCGATGGTTCTTTTCTGTAAATACCTCGATAATGAGTATATCTGGGCATACAATCTCCAGCAGAAAATGGATCTGGACTGCCTGATCAAGCCCTATGATCCGCAGACATTTGACCTGATTGTCAATACGAAGCTGCTGGAAGCGGATAATCTCTGTCTGCACGGCCGTGCAAAGCTGGTGCAGAATCTGGCCATTCTTCTTGTGTGTCTGCTGTTTTTCGTCATGGCGCTCAGAATGGTCATCGACACCGCATTTGAAATCTCCTCGAAGGAACGGGAAAAGCAGTTCGGCATTTTGCAGTCACTCGGTGCGGAGCCGAAGCAGATCGTCCGGATCCTCTCTACGGAGGGCCTGATTCTTTCGGTCTTCGGCATTCCGCTCGGCCTGCTGCTCGGCGTACTGCTCAGCTATCTGACTTACCGGCTCGTTTTGACCACCGGTATTGCGCAGGCATTCTATTCCTCAGGTGATATTGATAAGGTCATCTCGTTCCATATCAACCCGCTCCTGCTCGTTCTCAGTGCTGCAGTCGGTCTGGTCTGGGTATTCTTCTCTGCCTACGGAACCGGTATGCGCATCATCAAAAAGCCGCCGCTGGAGGCGATCACAGCCCGTGCGGAAACTGTCGAAAAGGTCTCCCGGTTCAATCCGCTGGCGGTATTCTTCGGCTGGAAGGGAAAGCTCGCTTCGCGTAATGCCAAGCGCAATCCGAAGCGCTTTTTCGTTACGGTTGTCTCGCTGACTGTTTCGCTGACCATGTTTGCAGCGCTTTCCAGCTATATGGGAATTTTCAAGCAAAGTCTCCTGCAATCCATGCAGATGGATGAAACGACGGAGGAGATCATTCCGTATTTTACATTCTCGCTGAATGACGGCGGCGTTCTGAATGAAGAAAACCCGCCGCGGTTCCCGGAGCTGATCAAACAAATGCGGGATACTGGTTATTTCAGCAGGATCGAAAACTCAAACAATCAATTTGTCACAATCACCTGTGCGGATCAGTCTCAGCATGAGAATGTCCATCTGACTTATGTCAATGAGGATTCATATCATTCACTGCTCGGTGATCAGCAGCCGTTCTCCTATGAGGAACTGGTCAAACGCGGCGGCGGTCTCCTCGTCAATATCAGCGAAGATGAGATTCCTGCGGATGCGGAAACGATCTGCTTTGAGGAAGAATATCTGTCCCAGATCAGTGAGGCAGAGTATGAAAGCAAAGAATCTGCCAAAGAATCAAAAATCGGTTTCCTTACGCACAACGGTGAGACGCTGTATTACGAACGGACACCGCAGGATTATGAATTCCCTGTCTGCGGAAGATGTATGCTGGATAACAGCGAGGATGAGCTGAATTCCGAAGTGTCAATGATCGTTATGCCGGAGGAACGCTGGATCGGCGGTGACTGTTATTTATTCTCGAATTTACAGAGAGACTCGTATATCGCGGCTTTTCTGAAAGACGAAACAGTCTATGAGCCTGCACTGCAATGGCTCAAGGCTCACAGCACGGATTACCTGTTCGATTCGGAGAATGATGCCGAAAATCCTTACAGAGTATACAAAAAAATGCAATCCACTGTTTCCGCGATCAATATCGGCTTCACAGCAATGATGATTATGATCGGCCTGATCGCGATCGTGAATATGGTCAATATCATTTCGACCGGCATTCTGAACCGCAAGCGTGAGCTTGCTGCCATGCAGTGCGTCGGCATGACACGCGGTCAGATGTACGGCATGACGGTGATCGAATGCCTGCAATTTACACTGTGGGCAGCGATTGCAGCATCTGTACTGACGCTTCTGCTCCTATTCCTGACAACGCATCTGCTCAATATCGTGGATCTGAGCGAATTGAAGTCAAAATTATTCAGCTGGACTGAACCGCTCATCAAGATCTGGGGCGGAGGCATTATCGCATTCCTTTTCGCAATTATTGCATCGTTCCTGCCGCTGCATCAGATGCAGAAGGAACCGCTGGTCGAACAGATCCGCAATGTCGAATAATCTGAACGACCGGTACGATTCAATTCAGACAAAACCCGCAGACAGCCGCTCGACTGTCTGCGGGTTTTCTGTATATCATATATGCGCACTGCGGGCTGCTTCCAGCAGTGCTTCGCGCTCATTCGGCAGGCGCCCGTCCATGACTGCGTCCAGCAGATTGTTCAGAGCGGTACCGATCGCTTTGCCCTGCGGAATGCCAAGCGCCATCAGGTCATTTCCGCTGACAGCAAGCTGTTTCAGGCTCATGCAGGCATCGGCTTCCTCCAGACTGTGCAGCATAGCAAGCAGCCGGTTCGATTCTTCGATCCGCTCTGCGCGGTGCTGCTGCGCCTGTGCCGAAACATCTGCCCTGTGCAGCAGAATGAGCTGCCGGGCGGCCTCATTTCCGATTTTGCGGACAATGCGCTTCAGCTGCTTCTCCGTCCCGTTGAAAACGGTATCATGCTGTTCGACAAGAAGCATGACACGGTCAAGGCGATGCCGGTCGCATTTCATCGCTTTCAGCGCACGCTCTGCGATTCTGACTGAGATCTCCGCGTGACCGTAGAAATGACCGCCGCGTTCATCCTCTGTAAAGGTATGCGGCTTTCCGCTGTCATGCAGCAGCGCCGCCCAGCGCAGAATCGGCTCCGGCGGTGCTGCCGCAACCGTTTTCAGCGTATGCGTATAGACATCATAGTCATGATGCGGATTCCGCTGATCGAAGCCGTGCATCGGTTCCAGCTCCGGCAGAACCGTGAACAGCACATCCGCAAATTCCGTCAGCACGCGCTCCGCACCGATCCCGCAGAGCAGCTTTGTCAGCTCCGTATCAATGCGCTCGGCAGAGATATGCTTCAGCAAGTCCCTCTGCATATGCACGGCTTCGGCGGTCGCCGGTTCGACTGCAAAATCCAGCACGGACGCAAACCGCATCGCACGGAGAATGCGCAGACCGTCCTCATTGAAG
>CAMOOV010000217.1 GCA_946621745.1 uncultured Ruminococcus sp. | reverse complement strand
CACCTCGACCCGCAAGCTTTTTGAAAAAAGCTTGACCAAAAACTTTGGATGACAGCGCCGGATGCGAAATGAGACTTCCACAGACCGTAAAATAGGCGCGGTCAGCGCCGTAACAGCGACGCCCCTGATATGCTCCGCGAAACGGTGCCGGAGGGAAACGGCTGTCGGCTCTGCCGACAGGGTTCAGAGCCGGATCCGGATTTCGCCGGTCGCTCGCCATTGCTCACTGCCGTTCGGATAGCGAACCAGCAGCCGCAGATCGTCATCCACAGCAAGCGCCAGCGCCTGCCGCTCCGTGCCGTTTTCGCAGACCGTGACCTGACGGTTCAGCACACAGAGCCGCTCACGGTATGCATCCAGATAGTGCCGCACCGGAAGATACCGGTATTCCCGCATCAGCGCAGAAATCAGCCCGGCTGCGCAGTCCGCGAATACCGCATGGAGATCCGCTCCGGCGGGGAAAACCGCCCCTGCGATCTCAGCAAGCTCCGGCGGGAATCCGCCCTCCGGCTCAATAAGATTGATGCCGATGCCGACGATCACATAATCCGGCGTTCCGGCATCGGAAAACTTCGATTCTGCGAGAATTCCGCAGATCTTCCGTTCATGCAGCAACAGATCGTTCACCCATTTGATCTGCACCGGCGCACCGCTGCACTGCTCAACCGCTTCCGCCGCAGCAGCTGCTGCGAGCGGCGTCAGTGTCAGCGTCTCGGTCATCTCAGGACGCAGCAGCATACTCAGATACAGGCCGGAGGGCGGCGAATAGAACTGTCTTCCCTGCCGACCCTTTCCGGCGGTCTGCCGCAGCGCCGCTATGACCGTAAACTCCGGTGCGCCCTGCTCCGCCGCCTTCCGCAGCAGATCATTTGTCGATGTGACCGCATCAAAAACCGTCAGCCGCACCGCTTCCGCATCCGCGCCCAGCCGCGAAAGAATCGCCGCCTGCACCGCGCCGTTGACCGTATATTCCATAATACACTCCATAATAAAAGCGGGATCCCGCAGTGCAGAATCCCGCAGTTTCAGGGCGTGTTGACACTAAGCCTAACACGCGTCTTTTTGGCTGATTTTGCCCCGTTCGTCGTTAAAAATCCTTGCCGGGCGACAGCCCGCCTGCGGATTTTTGCCTTGAACGAAACAAAATCATCTCAAAAATCCGCATATTATTATAGTGTCAGCACACCCTACTTGTTTTTCTTATAGTCTCTGTGATGCGTGATGACGTGCATATCCGCCTTGCGCAGCTCCTCGGAGACCAGCTCTGCAAAGGTCACGGAGCGATGCTGTCCGCCCGTACAGCCGAAGCCGACAACGAGCTGCGGCCGTCCCTCACGGATGTAGAGCGGCACGAGAAATTTCAGCAGCTTTACGACCTTATCGAAATACTCCTTCGATTCCGGCGCGTCCATGACATAATTCTGCACGCATTTTTCAACGCCGGTATGCTCGCGGAGATAATCGACATAATAGGGATTCGGCAGACAGCGCATATCAAACACCAGATCGGTCTCCAGCGGCGCACCGTATTTGAAGCCGAAGCTCATGACCTGTATCGGCATGGCATCGGTGATGCGCTGGAGGAAATGCGACTTGACCTGATCCTTGAGCTGTGCCGCCGTGATGAGCGAGGAGTCGATCAGCAGATCGGCAGTCGTGCGGATGATCTGAAGCTGGTCATGCTCGAAATTGATCGCTGCATCGAGATCGCCCTCAAACTTGCGCGCCGCGACCGGATGCCCGCGCCTTGCCGTCCGCAGACGGCGCGACAGCACATCGACCGACGCCTCCACGCAGACCATGCGGAATGTGATCTCCTCACGGTAATGCTCGCGCAGATAGCGGTACGCCTCGGCAAGCTGCGAAAATCTGTGGCAGGAGCGCAGATCAATGACCGCAGCAGCGCGGGAATATCTGCCGCCCTTTTCCAGACAGAGCTTCAAAAAACCGTCGAACATCGCAAGCGGGAGATTATCGACAACATAATAGCCGATATCCTCCAGCGCATCCAGCGCACTGGTCTTGCCTGCGCCTGCCATGCCCGTAATCAATACCATTTCCATCATAATGTCATTTCCGATGCGGCTTTCCGCATCGCCTCCCTGTTTTCTGAAATCCGCCGTATCGCCGGCATCCGTTTATTCCTCCGCCCGCAGGATCTCCGGCTCCAGCTCCAGCACATAGCCGGTCTGCGCCTTGACCGTCTCACGAACATGGTCGCAGACGGCCATGACATCGGCAAAGGTCGCGCCGCCGCGGTTGATGACAAATCCGGCGTGCTTCTCGCTGACCTGCGCCCCGCCGACCGCATAGCCGCGCAGACCGCATTCGTCGATCAGCTTTGAGGCATAATTTCCGGCCGGCCGCTTGAATGTGCTTCCGGCACTCGGAAATTCCAGCGGCTGCTTGGCTTTTCGTCTCCCGAGCAGATCCTGCATCTTCGCACGGATCTCATCCTGATTGCCGAATTCCAGACAGAAGGATGCGCTCAGAACAATCCAGTTCTGCTCCATGAAAATGCTGTGGCGATAGCGCAGATCGAGTTCCTCCGCCTGTATCATGCGAATCGCGCCGTCCTCATCCAGCACATTCACAGAAAGCAAAACCTGCGATATCTCGCCGTCATACGCGCCGGCATTCATGTAAACGGCGCCGCCGACAGAGCCCGGAATGCCGTATGCAAATTCCAGACCGGTCAGGCAGTGATCGAGCGCAAAGAGACAGAGATTTTTCAGCGATACGCCCGCGCCGCAGGTGATGATCCCCTCGGCCTCACGGATCTCCTCCGCGAGCGTTCCGCCGAGCCGGATCGCTGCACCGGCATAGCCGCTGTCCGGCACGAGCAGATTGCTGCCGCGTCCGATGACATCATGCGGGATCTGATTTTCGCGCAGATATCCGAAAACCTTCTGACAGGTCTCCGCATCCGGCACGGTGATGAGCGCCGCACAGGGACCGCCGATCTTAAAGGTCGTCAGGCAGGAAAACGGCACATCGGTCTCGATCCTTGCGCCTGCGGCCTGACAAAATGCAGTCAGTGCATCTATGTTCAGCATAAAGGTTTCCCCTTTCGTTCAGTCATTGCAGTCATGGAACCGGATCCCGCGCTTCTGCGCCGCCATATCCGCGATGCGGTCTGCATCGAGATTGACAATCAGCCGCGCCGGAAAATCCAGATCGCGGAGAAGCTGTTCCGCGAGCGGTGTCACGCCGATGAGTCCGGCATAATGCGCATCGGTATTCAGCACAATCGGGATCTCATACTGCTTGCAGAGCCTGTAAACCGTCTTTGCGTTTTCAAGCGCACCGGGCTTCCAGCGCAGCGAGCTTTCGTTGATCTCAACGAGCTTTCCGGCCTCCTTGAAGCATTTCAGCACCGGCTCATAGTCAAACGGAAACATCGCCGTCGTCGGATGTCCGATCACATCGACAAGCGGATTTTCGCACACACGCCGGTAGCCCTGCGAAACAAGCGCCGGTGTCCGTTCAAAGCTGACGCAGGCGGTATGATACGATGCGATCACCCATTCGCAGAACGACAGCTCATGCGCGTCCATGTCGAGCATACCGAATTCGTCGATGATATCCGCCTCCACGCCGTAGAGCATCCGCACGCCGCCGATCTCCCGCGGCAGGATCTTGTAATTGTGAAAATGCCAGAGATGCGGCGAATCCGGCGATGCGGGGCCGTGATCGGTGATCGCGAGCAGCGAAAGGCCGCGTTCACGCGCCGCCGCCGCGTTTTCATTGATCGTGGAATATCCGTGCGTCGATGCAACGGTATGCGTATGCAGGTCGGCACGGATCTGAATATGATCTGTCATATGCACCTCAGAACGCATCAAAATCCTTGATGATCTCTTTGCCTTCCATCTGCTCCAGACCAAGATTGTGCAGCAGCTCCTCCGTCGCATTGTAGCCCATCTTCTTCTGACGGCTGTTCATTGCAGCGACCTCCATGATAACGGCGGTATTTCTGCCGGGCTTGACAGGGATCGTCATAGACGGGATCTTGACGCCGAGAATATTCGCATACTGCTCATCAACGCCCATGCGGTCATAGATCTTGGCGGAATCCCACGGCTCCAGTTCAATGATCATGTCGATCTCCTGCTGGAGCTTGACGGCGCCCATGCCGAACAGTCTGCGGACATTGATGATGCCGATGCCGCGCAGCTCAAGGAAGTGACGGATATTCTCCGGCGATGTGCCGACGAGATTCGTATTGGAGACCTTGCGCAGCTCGACTGCGTCATCCGCGACCAGACGGTGTCCGCGCTTGACCAGCTCGATCGCGCATTCGGATTTGCCGACGCCGCTCTCGCCCGTGATGAAGATGCCCTCGCCGTAGATCTCGATCAGTACGCCGTGGCGCGTGACACGCGGCGCGAGGTGCAGATTGAGGAATGAGAGCAGATTTGAGGTGAAATGCGAGGTCGATTCCGAGGTGCGCAGCACCGGAACCTGATATTTCTGCGCGAGCGTCAGCATCTCCGCAAAGCAGGGCAGACCGCGGCTCAGGCACAGGCATTTGATATGCTGCGCGAACAGCGCGGTCAGATGCGAAACGCGCTCATCCTCCGCAATCGTGGAGAGATATGCAAATTCCATTTTGCCGATGATCTGGATGCGCTCCGGATTGAAATATTCGTAAAAGCCCATGAGCTGGAGACCCGGGCGCGTAATGTCATTTTCAGAAACCAGAATATCCGCCGGATCGCCGGGGCAGTAGAGCACCTCAAGCCGGAATTCGTCGATGATCTGTTTGAGTGTGACGGTAAAGCGTTCAGCCATAACCTTGCCTCCTTGTTATAATATGGGGTTACTTATTATCATACCACAAATCGCGGAAAATTGCAAGCGTTCTGTATAAATTTCACAAATTTCTGCCATATTGCCCGCCGGGCAGTGCCCGGTGCCGTTTCCCTCCGGGTCGGCAGGGCCGACAGCCGTTTTCCTTCGGCATGGTTTCGCGGAGCATATCAGATGTGTCGCTGTTACGGCACTGTTCGTGCCTATTTTACGGTCTGGCTTTCACCTCATACTGCTTCCATACGCTTCCGGTGATGTCATCCAAAGTTTTTGGTCAAGCTTTTTTCAAAAAGCTTGCGGGTCGAGGG
>CAMOOV010000216.1 GCA_946621745.1 uncultured Ruminococcus sp. | reverse complement strand
GGCAGCACGCCGTCTCAGAATACCTCCAAGGAGACCACGACCACCACCACAACAACAACCACCACCACCACAACAACCACAACGACCACAACGACCACAACGACGACCACCACATTCGATCAGCCGCATCAGCTGACCGCAACCGTGTGGGGCGATGCTGACCTCAGCGGCGATGTCGATGTTTCCGATGCCGTTCTGATCTGCCGCTTTGCGAATGAGGACAGAGATGCTGTTATTTCCGCACAGGGCAAGGTCAATGCGGATGTCACGCATGACGGTGTCATTAAGCCGGAGGATGCAACAAAGATTCTGAAGGCAGTCGGCAAGATCATTTCCATGAACGATCTCGCATACTGATGCGGACATTGTGAGAGTTCTCACAAATAACAAATAGGTAAGAGCACGGATACGGCTGATTTTAGCCGTATCCGCGTTCGCATATACAGGAATTGCTGTATTATTTAACATAATATAGTGATCCTGCACAAAAAAGGCGGAAGCCGAAACAAAAAAGGGGAGGTTCTACTATGTTCCACGCAGAGAAAACCAAACGCACCGCAGCAGGGATCCTCAGCGCAGCAATGATGCTGTGCAGCTGTATGATTCCGAATGCTGCAACGACCGCATCGGCCGATAACGGCGATGAAAACTTCGGTGAGGCGCTGGCTCTTTCGCTCTATTTTTACGATGCGAATGCCTGCGGCACCGGCATCACCGACGGCCCGCTGACATGGCGCGGCGACTGCCATACCTATGACGGTCAGGCCGAGATCAGCAAGGCGGAAAACTTCAATTCCGCGGCCGCGGCGATCATGGATCCCGACGGCGACGGCAAAATGGATCTGTCCGGCGGCTATCACGATGCCGGCGACCATGTCAAATTCAACCTGACGATCGGTTATTCGATGTCCTCGCTGGCGATGTCCGATTACCTCAATGACGGTGTCTATGCGGATATCGGCTGCATGGATCATTTCGCGGCTGTACTGAAGCGCGGCTGCGATTATCTGATGAAAACGACGGCACTGGACGGCAGCGGCAGCGTGGTCTCGATCTGCTATCAGGTCTCCGATCTCGCCGACCACGGTGTCTGGTCTTCGCCGGAGAGTCAGACCTATGAGCGCAAGACCTACTGGATGTCCGCCGGCAACAACAACCGCAAGATCTGCGCCGACATGGTCAATGCGCTGGCCGGCACGGCCTATGTGCTGCGCGAGTACGATCCCGCATATTCTGCGAAATGCCTGAAATATGCACAGGCGATCTTCGAATTTGCCAAGGCACACGCCGGCAATGAGCAGACCGGAAACGGCGGTATGTACGGCAATTCCGCGGATTCCCAGGACGAGATGCTGATTTCATCGGCATGGCTTTATATCAACGGTGTCGCCGATATGCCGAAATGCATTCCGTCGAATCAGGGCTACAGCTCCGAATTCGGTTCGGAATATGACGGTTATCTCTATTCGTGGGACAAGCAGTATCAGGGCTATTGCTGGCTGATGTATAAGGCCACCAAAAATGAGGCCTACAAGACCGAGCTGATTGCGGATTACAACAATCAGGGCGGCTTCTCGGAGACGCAGTACAATACGAAATGGGGCTGGGGCAATTCCCGCTATAACTGCGCGGTGCAGACAACGGCGCTTGCAATCGCGGACGGAGACAAGGATTCCGCATACGCAAAGGGCGCGAAGTTCCAGATGAACTATATCCTCGGCCAGAACAGCTACGATTACAGCTTCCTCGTCGGCTACGGCGACAAGTGCCCGACGCATTATCACCACAGAGCCGCGAACCCCGGAACGGGCAATCCCAAGGATGATACGGCCGCGAAGTATCTGATCTACGGCGCGCTGATCGGCGGCCCGGACGGCTCCGGCTATCAGGATTATCAGGACAGCTACACCTATACCGAGCCGGCACTCGATTACAACGGCTGCTTCGCGCTGGCCTGCTCCGGTCTTTACAGACTTTACGGCGGCGATCCGGCGGCTGCAAAGCCGGTACTGGAGGCGGCATCCGAGATCAACAGCTCCTATGTGTTCGGCAGCGGCGCTGTGCAGCAGGAGGAGACCACCACGACCACCGAAACGACTACGACAACCACTGAGACAACTACGACTGCGATCGAGACGACTACGACTGAACCGGTCAAGCCGCAGACCAAGCTGCTGGGCGATGTTGATCTCAGCGGCGATGTCGATGTGAACGACTGCGTTCTGCTTGCACGGTATAATACCGAGGATATCAATGCAGTCGTGACCGCACAGGGTAAGATCAACGCAGATGCTGATGAGAACGGAGTTCTTGAGAGTGAGGATGTGACGCGCATTCTTCAGTTCATTGCCAAGCTCCGGCCGCTCGGCGCAGGCGCATGATCTGCAATGTGCATAGCTGACAGTATGCTTCCGCAATCGCGCAGGATGAAACTGCGCGATTGCGGTTTGTGCTGATAAATCGTAAAACAAAAGAATTCAGGAGGCAGCCCCCATGAAGCATCAGGCCGATACCAAACACAAAACCCTGCATTCCGTTCCGCGCAGACTGGGCATTCTGCTCATTCTTGCGCTGCTCCTCTATGCATTTGCCTACGGTGCCAATAATCGCATTGAAATCTCGGAATATACCTATGAGACCGATCAGCTTTCCGTCTCGTTTGACGGCTTCAAAATCGTGCATCTGACCGATCTTCACAACAAGGTATTTGCGCAGAACAATGAATCTCTGATGCGTGAGATCCGCAAACTGGAGCCGGATATGATCGTCATGACCGGCGATTTCATTGATGCATCCAATCATACCAATATTGACGATGCGCTGATGTTCATGCAGGAAATCCCGAAGATTGCGCCGTCTTATTATGTATACGGCAACCATGAGCATCGGCTCGGCAAGACGGTAACGGAAGCCTTTGCGCGGCAGGTCACGGAGTACGGCGTGCATTTCATGAACGACGAATCTTTGCAGGTCGCCTCCAAGACCGGTCAGACCTTTACGCTGATCGGTCTGGATGACAAATCGCTTCAGGCGAACATTTTGCAGCAGCTTGCCGATGCATCCGGGGATGAGTTTCAGGTTCTGCTCGCGCATGAGCCGCAATATCTGGAATCGTTCTATGCAGAGACCGGTGTGGATCTTGTTTTCTCCGGCCATGCGCACGGCGGACAGTTCCGCATTCCGTTCCTCAATCAGGGCTTATATGCGCCCGATCAGGGACTGATGCCGAAGTATACCGGAGGCGTGTATACATCCGGCAGTACGACATTGTATCTCAGCCGCGGACTCGGCAACAGCGCATTTCCGCTGCGCCTGTTCAACCATCCGGAGATCCTCTGTGTGACGCTGAAAACCGTCACCGGCGGCAGAGCGTGATGCGGAGGGGCTTATGCGGATTGCTTTGATTCTGACAGGCGGGACGATTTGCAGCCGGACAGTCTCCGACGGGACGCGCCGCAGTGATGTCTCGAATGCACTGACACTTCTGGAAGCACATTACCGCAATGCGCATCCTTATTCCTCTGTGGAATTTGATGTGCAGATGCCGCTGAATGCACTGAGCGAGGATCTCACGCCGGACGACTGGACAGCGATCCTCAAAACGGTCGGGACGCTGGAGCTCTCCGCGCTGGACGGCATCATTATTGCACACGGAACCGATACGCTGGAGCAGACCGCGGCGATGCTTTCCGCTGCACTCTGCGGGATACATATTCCGGTGCTGCTGGTTTCGGCGATCGAACCGCCGGATGATCCGCACACCAACGGCCACGCGAATTTCGAGGCGGCGGTCAGGCTGATCTGCAAGCGGCTCTGCGGCGGCGTCTGGGCGGTATACGAGAATTCCGACGGCGTGATGTATCTGCACCGCGGCTTCGAGCTGGAGCCCTGCGCACATGAGAGCCGTTCTTTTTTCAGCAGCACGATGCAGCCGGTCTCTGCGGTGCTGGAGGCAGAGCCGATGCACAAAAAAAGCACCTGCAATTCCCTGCAGATGCTGTGTGAGATCAGCGGCGAAACGCCGGAGGTTCTGCTGATCCGTCCCTATAACGGCCTGCGCTATGACCGCGTTTCGCCGGACGGTGCGGCGGCCGTTGTCCACGGGACATATCATTCGGAGACGGCGAATTCCGTGCGGTTCTCGCCCTACGGGATGCAGACGCTGATCGACCGCTGTCGCGCTGCGGAGATTCCCTGTTATCTGGCGCCCTGCCGCGTCGCGGAGCAGAGCTACGGCTCCGGCTTCGATCTGGTGCAGGAGGGCGCGATCCCGCTGGAGGGGATGACGCTGCCGTTTGCATACGGTGCGGTCTGGGTGAGCAGACTGCTCGGCTGCACCGGCGAGCTGCTGACGGCGCGTGTGCGGCAGCTGCGTCAGTCGCTCGAAAGCCAGAGCTTCCGCTGCTGCATATAAATTTCGCGTACCTGCGTGAGAAATGCGTGAACCTGCGGGAGCTTGAAATCCATGTAGGTCCACGGGAACGGATTCCACGCACGGCGCGCATAAAAGAGCGTCAGCTCCGCATAGATGCCGTCAGAGAGCGGGATGCGGTGGCCGGCGTTTTTTGTTGTCGCGAGGGAGAGCCTGCCCGCGCTGACAAATCCAGGATCGAGATTGACGCGGCGGTTTCCGGC
The DNA here is from genome assembly GCA_946621745.1 of uncultured Ruminococcus sp. GTDB lineage: Bacteria > Bacillota > Clostridia > Oscillospirales > Ruminococcaceae > Firm-04. The sequence continues at coordinate 541 of CAMOOV010000216.1, read as the reverse complement.
ATCAGCTGCGGCCTGCTCGATCGCATTGGTCGCGGTCTTGATCGCGGCGAGCTCCTGCGGATCGCGGCATTGCGCGAAGGACAGCATTCTGCGGAAAACGCGCCCCCCCATTTCGCTGTCGTAATAGGGCGAGATATCCGAAAAGCAGTACGGTTCGGAGATGAGATCCGCCGCGCCGTAGGCATCAGTCAGTCTGGAAATCGCCGCATCTGCGGTCTTTTCGTCGGTGTATAGAATGGCACAGATGAGTTTTTCCGGCTCGAAATGCATTGCAGTACCCATGATGAAGCTCCTTTGTATATGATGCATTTATGATACCATGAAACCGCCGATCTGTCAACCCCGGTCGGCAGAGCCGACAGCCGGTTCCCTACGGCGCGGTTCCGCGGAGCATATCAGGGTTGTCGCTGTTACGGCGCTGTTCGCGCCTAATTTACGGTCTGGGGAAATCCCATTCTGCGCTCATTCGCTTCCGGAAACCTTTAGGGCAATACCGCACAGAGCTGGCGGTGCAGGATACTTACGGTCAAATATATTTGAC
>CAMOOV010000215.1 GCA_946621745.1 uncultured Ruminococcus sp. | reverse complement strand
GTGCGTTTTTCTGACCACTGCTTTTCTAATTGTGCTATTATTCAGTGGTTCCCTAGGGACCTCGCTGCTGCTCACAGTCCCCCCGGAAGGGGGGACTGTGAGCAGAAATGGGATTCTCAAGGGACAGTGTCCCTTGAGCAGGGTTTGGGACGGAGTCCCATTGATCTATCAGAGATACCACATAGAAGCAAATGCTGTCAGCGTGTGCAAAAGATGCGGAACAGTTGACATTTTGCGCGATTTATGTTATGATACCTTTATCGGTGCATTGTCATGAATACACCGAAATACGGATCACATGAAAAGGAGAGGGTTTTATGTTGGATCTGAAAGGAAAATGGGCACTCGTCACCGGCGCGAGCCGGGGCATCGGCAAACTCGCCGCAGAAGCGCTCGCAGAACACGGCTGCAATCTGATTTTGCTCAGCCGCGACAAACAGCACACGGCACCGCTCGCTGCGGTGCTCTCGGAGAAGGTAAAGGTTCATGAGGTCGCCTGCGATCTCGCGGATGCACAATCCGTGGAGCAGGCCATTGCGGAGATCGACGCGCTCGGCGTGCCGGTCGATGTCATCCTGAACAATGCCGGCGTGCAGATCGCCTACCGCAGCGATTACTGGCAGACACCCGTCAGCGATTACATGACGAGCTTCCAGATCAACACGGTCTCGCCGATGATGTTCTGCTATCACTTCATCCCGAAGATGATCGAGCGCGGCTTCGGCAGAGTGGTCAATACGACCAGCGGCATCCGGCTCGAACCGGAGCAGGCAGGCTATTCCGCCAGCAAGGCCGCACTGGACAAGGTCACGATCGACCTCGGCTCAAAGCTCGAAGGCACGGGCGTTGCAATCAATCTGACCGATCCCGGCTGGTGCCGCACCGATCTCGGCGGCCCGCACGCACCGAATGCACCGGAATCCGCACTGCCCGGCGTGATCGTCGGCGCATTCATCGAGCAGCCGAAATCCGGCAGACTGCTTGCCGCCGGAATGTTCTACGGCATGACGCTCGAAGAAGCCGCTGCCAAAGCCGATACAATGTAATGGGACTTGATTTTGACCTCTGGGCGGAGATCCGCCGGAAATCCGACGGAAAACCCGTCACGCATACGAAATTGCCGAAGGGTGAAAGCCCGCGGTTCCATGTTTTCTGGTCGGGAGACCATGACATCATGCACGGCGTGATCGACACGCTCAACCGCTGCTGCGGGACTGCCTATGACGAATATACCGGCAGAATGGATGTGCCGCCTGATGCACTCGTACCGATCTACCGCTGGCTGCTGAGCCGCTGCGATATCCCGAAGGATGATCCGCTCCGGCAGAATCACGCGGAGTGGCCGGAGCTCTATGAGCATCCGCTCCATGCAGAGCAGCAGAATCTGCATCTTGCAAAGGCCGTGCATTCGCTCATCGTGGATGTATTTCAGCCGAAGGATTTCTTTTTCAGCGATGCGTCAGAGCATATGACGGAAGCGGATGCGGATGACTATACAGAGCATCCGGAAAACTACGAATGGCATTTTGAGATTACGAACTGGTGGTGAACGATGAAGCTGATCATCATCCGGCACGGTGATCCCGATTACGAACACGATTCGCTGACGGAGACCGGTGTCATCGAGGCAAAGCTGCTCGCCGGACGCCTTGCACAGCATAAAAACATCGCGGCGTTCTATGTCTCCCCGCTGGGGCGCGCACAGGCGACCGCGCAATATACACTCGATGCGCTGCACCGCACGGCGGAAACACTGCCGTGGCTGCGCGAATTCCATGCGCCGATCCTGCATCCCGATACCGGCGATGTCCGTGTCCCGTGGGACTGGCTCCCGCAGGCATGGACGGCCGAGCCGCGCTTTTACGACAAGGACAAGTGGGCGGAGACGGAGATCATGCAGGAATACGGCGTCGGTGCGGAGGCACAGCGCGTTTATGACGGGCTTGACCGGCTGCTCGAACGCCACGGTTACCGCCGTGACGGCCTTGTCTGGCGGCCTGACCGCCCCAATAACGATACCGTTGTTTTATTCTGTCACTTCGGTGTGGAATGCGTCATGCTCGGACACCTGATCGGTGCATCGCCGATGGTGCTCTGGCACGGGCTCTGCGCCGCGCCGACCGCAGTGACCGTCCTCACGACAGAGGAACGCCGGAAGGGTACTGTCTCTTTCCGGATCAATACATTCGGTGACACCGGACATCTGCTCGCGGGCGGGCGGGAGCCTTCCTTTTCCGCACGGTTCTGCGAAACCTATGAAAATGCAGACGAACGGCATGACTGAACGGTTTGCACGACGCAAAGTATGACTTTCGGAGGAGAAAAGGAATTTGAACATTATTATTGTCGGATGCGGAAAGGTCGGCAGGGTGCTGGCCGAGCGGCTCAATGAACAGGGCAACAGCATCACAGTCGTCGATATCAACAGCGTGCGTGTCAATGAGACCGCCGAGCGCTATGATGTCATGGGCATCGTCGGCGACGGCGTCAACCACAAAACGCTGGAGGAAGCCGGTGTCGGAGAGGCCGATCTGCTGATTGCCGTCACAGGCTCTGACGAGCGGAATCTGCTCTGCTGCCTGATCGCGAAAAAGGCCGGCGGATGCCAGACGATCGCACGCGTGCGCTCACCGCAGTACAGCGCCGAGATCTCCTATCTCAAGGAGGAGCTCGGCCTTGCTATGGTCATCAATCCGGAGTTTGCTGCTGCGGAGGAGATTGCAAGACTGCTGCGGTTCCCGTCCGCCCTCAAGATCGACACATTTGTCAAGGGGCGCGTCGAGCTGCTGAAATTCAAGCTGCCGCAGGATTCCCCGCTCTGCGATATGTGCGTCAGGGATATCGCCCCGAAGCTGCACTGTGATGTGCTGGTCTGTACGGTCGAGCGCGATGAATCCGCCTATATCGCATCCGGTGATTTTCGCTTCGCGCCGCATGATGTCATCTCGATCATTGCGGAGCCGAAAAATGCATTCACATTCTTCAAAAAGATCGGCTATAAAGTCAAATCTGTCAACAATGCACTGATCGCGGGCGGCGGGGATATCACACTTTATCTCTGCAAGCTGCTGGAGAAATCCGGCATCAGCCTGACGGTCATCGAAAAGGATGCCGCCAGAGCCGATCTGCTCTCCGATGCGCTTTCGGATGTCAATATCATCCATGATGATGCTGCGAATCAGGAAATGCTGCTGCGTGAGGATATCGACCGTGCAGATGCGTTTGTGACGCTGACGAATCTCGACGAGGAAAACATTCTGCTCTCGCTCTTTGCAAAGTCGGTTTGCAGCGGCAAGATCATTACAAAGATCAACCGGATCGAATTCGATTCGGTCATTGAGCACCTTGACCTCGATACGATCATCTATCCGAAAAATATCACGAGCGATCTGATCGTGCGCTATGTCCGCGCTATGAAAAAGACGCTCGGCACGAACCTCGAAACGCTCTATCAGATCATCAAGGGCAAGGTCGAGGCGGCCGAATTCATCGTGCAGGAGGAATGCGCACTGACCGAAGCGCCGCTGAGTCAGCTCCGGCTGAAAAGCGGCGTGCTTGTCGCCGCAATCTCCCGCGAACGCAAGGTGCTGATTCCGCGCGGCAGCGATACGATCCGCCGGGGCGATTCCGTTGTCGTCGTCACGAATCATCTCGGACTGCATGACATGAACGATCTACTCGCGTGACGGAGGAATGATAGCAGCATGAACATAGGAATGACCATCTATATTCTCGGCATTATCACGGCCTTTGAGGGCGCGTTTATGCTTGTCCCGACAGCGACGGCTGCCGTTTATCACGAGGAGCAGTTCCTGCTTTTTGCGGTCTTCTCGCTCGTCCTGATCGCAGCCGGCGGAATCATTACACGCTTTAAGCCAAAAAACAAAAACCTGTTTGCAAGGGACGGCTTTCTGATCGTCGCGCTGAGCTGGCTGCTGATGAGCTTTTTCGGCGCACTCCCCTTCTGCATCTCCGGCACGATCCCGCGTTTCGTCGATGCGATGTTTGAAGCGGTCTCCGGCTTCACGACGACCGGCGCGAGCATCCTGCACACGCTGGAGGGCGTCCCGAAATGTATGCTGATGTGGCGCAGCTTCATGCACTGGATCGGCGGCATGGGCGTGCTGGTCTTTATTATGGCGATCCTGCCGCTCTCCGGCGGACAGAATATGTATCTGATGAAGGCGGAGAGCCCCGGCCCCTCGGTCGGCAAGCTCGTGCCGCGTGTCCGCACGACTGCCTTTCTGCTGTATGCGATCTATTTTGTACTGACCGTCGCGGAATTCATTCTGCTGCTGATCGGCGGGATGCCCGTCTTTGACGCGATCAATATTTCCGCAGCGACGGCAGGCACCGGCGGCTTTTCCTGTGATCCGGCAGGTATGCCGTATTCACCGTTCTGTCTCAATGTCATCACTGTGTTCATGTTCCTGTTCGCTGCGAATTTCGCATTCTATTTCCTGCTGATCCGCCGCAGATTCAAGGAGGCATTCAGCGAAGAGATCAAGGTCTATCTCGGCATCATTGCATTCGCGATCATCACGATCTTTCTCGACATCCGGCATCTGCCGATGTTCAGCGGCGCCGGTGAAGCGCTGATGCACGGTTCCTTTACGATCGGCTCGCTGCTTTCCTCGACCGGATTCGCAACCGTTGATTTTAACCAATGGCCGGCCTATTCGCGGACGCTGCTGGTCATGCTGATGTTCGTCGGCGCCTGCGCAGGCAGCACGGGCGGCGGCATCAAGGTCTCGCGCCTGATCATCCTGTTCAAGAATATGGCGAATGAATTCCGCGTAATGATGCATCCGCGTCAGGTTAAACGCGTCAAAATGGACGGTCAGCAGGTGGACAGCGAGGTCATACGCTCCGCACACGTCTATCTTGTCTGCTACATCATGATCTATGCGGTCAGTATGCTGGTGCTGTCGCTCGATCATCTCGATCTGACTACCAATTTTACAGCTGTTGTTGCAACTTTGAATAACATCGGTCCGGGACTGGAGCTTGTCGGCCCGACATCGAATTATGATGTATTTTCGACCGCGCCGAAAGTCGTGCTGATTTTTGATATGCTCGCCGGGCGGCTTGAGCTGTTCCCGATCGTACTGCTGCTCGCGCCATCGACATGGAAAAAATAATGCTTAAGGCAGTACCGCACAAAGCCCGCCTGACGGCTTGGCAGCGCATCTACTTGCATATTTTCCGT
>CAMOOV010000214.1 GCA_946621745.1 uncultured Ruminococcus sp. | reverse complement strand
TGTGGGGGCAGCGCCCCCACATAGCTTCGTTAGAAGCACCGCTAAACTCCGGTTTATCTATGTTATGCCCAAAAATTCCGCTCCCGCCGTACTGAAATATCATACGGAAAGCGCTTGCATGAAAGCGCGATTTGTGGTATAATAAAGAAAATATGCCTAATTATCAATAAAGTCGGAAAATCCGACAGAAAGACAGACTCGGTGCCGCAGACCGCAGCCGGAAAGCCGTACCGAAGAACAAAAGCAGGAGCGTTTCATTATGGTATTTTCAAGCCTGTATTTTCTATATTTCTTTCTGCCCGTATGCCTGCTCTGCTACGGGCTTTCGCCGTCTCTGACCGTCAAGAATGTCACGCTGACGGTCTTCTCGCTGCTGTTCTATGCATGGGGCGAGCCGACCTATATCATCCTGCTGCTCATCAGTGTGCTGATGAATTATCTGTTCGGTCTCGGCATCGGCGCCTGTCAGAAGCGCGGCAAAGAGGGCGGTGCAAAGGCCGTCATGATCCTCAGCCTGCTGTTCAACATCGGATTGCTCGGCGTATTCAAATACAGCAACTTCATCGTGGAGAATCTCAATCTCATCCCCGGCGTGAATCTCCCGTCACCGAATCTGACGCTCCCGATCGGCATCAGCTTCTATACCTTCCAGATTCTCTCCTATATCATCGACCTCTACTGGGAGAAGATTGATGTGCAGAAGAATCCGCTGCACCTGCTGCTCTATATCTCCATGTTCCCGCAGCTCATCGCCGGCCCGATCGTCCGCTATGCGACCATCGCCGACGAGATCAAAAACCGCAAAACGACTTTGCTTGATCTCAGTGAGGGCTTTACGCGCCTGATGATCGGTCTCGGCAAAAAGGTCATCCTCGCAAACAACCTCTCCACGATTGTCGATCAGTTCTTCGCTTCCGAAAACAGCAAGCTGACCGTCGCCGCAACATGGTACGCGGTCATCGTCTATGCAATGCAGATCTACTTCGACTTCTCCGGTTATTCGGATATGGCGATCGGCATGGGCAGAATGTTCGGCTTCCACTTCGATGAGAACTTCCGCCACCCGTTCCTCTGCAAGGATATCTCCGAATTCTGGCAGCGCTGGCATATCTCGCTCGGCACATTCTTCCGTGACTATCTGCTCTATGTGCCGATCTTCGGCAAGCGCAGAAAATACGGCGGTCTGTTCCTCGTATGGTTCTGCACCGGTCTCTGGCACGGTGCCAGCTGGAATTTCATCATCTGGGGACTTTACTTCGGCGTGTTCATCCTGATCGAACAGCTCATCGGCAAGAAAACGATCAAGAAGATCCCGCTGGTGATCCGGCATATTTACAGCAAGATCGTCATTATCATCGGCTTCGGCATCTTCTATTTCGAGGATCTCGGCCGGCTCGGCGGCTTCTTCCGCAATCTCGTCGGCTTAAACGGCAATGCGCTTTATGACAATGTGTTCACGCTCTCTGTCCGGAACAATTTGTTCCTGCTGATCGCGGCGGTGATCTGCTGCTTCCCGATCTACGACGGCTTGCAGGCGCTCAGAAAGCGCTATGCGGGTTCGGTGCGGATCATTGATACCTTCCAGATCTGTGCGAATGCCGCGCTGCTGATCGTCAGCAGCATCCTGCTCGTCGATGCGACAAACAATCCGTTCCTCTATTTCCGCTTCTGAGAGAAAGGCGGCAGCAATGACATTCAGAATCGTTCCGCTGCTGTGTGCAGCCGGTATGCTTCTTGCCGGATGCAGCAGCGAAAGCAGCATCATCCCGGAGGAACCGCTGCGGACGGATGCAAAGACAGCCCCGCAGACCGAAACCGTAACGGAAACGAAGCCGCCGGCGGATGACGGATCCTCCGCCGATTCCGCGCTGCTCCATGAGGAAAAGAACAGTGAGATCCCGGCAGAAGCCGTCACGCTGCGAACCGGCGTGACGATCTGCGACGGCGAGACCGTTGAGATCGCAAAGGATTATCTCAACGATCACGCTGATCCGGTGCTGGTTCTGGTCTCGATCCGGGACGGCAATTATATGCCCCTGACCAATGCCGAATACAAATATGACAAGGCCGGCAGGATGATCTGGAAGCATGAAAACACGATCACCAATGACTATGTCAATTATACCTACGATGCGAACGGAAACCTCATCACCGAGGATTTCTACGCGAGCGATTTTCACCCGCACCGCATCGAATATTCCTACGATCAGTACGGTAATCTCCTCCGGAAGGTGACGGCCTATACCGGGGAGGATGATCCCATGTTCGATATGATGTCCACGACGGAGGATTACTCCGATATGGAGCTGGATAACGCCGGACGGATCGTAAAGCAGCGGGAGATGAGCGCCTCCGGTACGACCGCAAACTTTGAGACAGCCTTCTCCTATGACGGCGCCGGAAACTGCGTCCGCGAGGAGAGAAAGGCGCTCAATGAAGGCATGGAGCCCGCAAGCGAGATCACAAGCCGGACCTTTGACGAAAGCGGCAATATGACATCGGAGACCATTGTGCGGCAAATGACCAGCGGCGCCGAAGCTACAATAACAAAAAACATGGAATATGACAGCGAGGGCAGAATGACCTATCAGAAAGCGGATGCTGGCGGCGAGATCGTCGAGGTGCAGTACACCTATGAACCGGTCTGAGCCGCCTGAGAGAAAAATAGAAAGGAGCACTTGCAATGCCCAATACCGATCTGCCGGATGAGATCAGAGAACCGGCTGCGGATACGCCGCAGGACGAGCCGAAGCTCGACCGCCGTACTGCGATCGCACAGGCAAGAGCGATCCGGCGCGGGGCGGCCGCAATGGCAATGGATGAAAGCATAAAGGCGCAGGCAGCCGAGACTGCCAGCACCATTCTGGAACAGGCCGAGCCGGAGCCGCCGAAGGCGCCGCTCCATAAGCAGACCGCACCGCAGCCTGTCTCCAATACGACCGGAAAATTCGGCTGGCTCGATGAGGTCAGCCCATCCGAACCGGAGCGCTCTGCCGCGCATACCGATACCGATGCGCTGCTTGAGGAGCTGCGAGCCGAATCGCGGGCGCGCCGGACGGCGGCGGCGAAGTCCGCCGGTCAGGACGGCGCGGAGCCGCCGAAGGCGCCCGCCGCAGCGGAGATCTCCGAGGAGGAGATTGCAGACGCGGCGGAATATGCGGCTGAAGCGGATGCAGCGTATGCCGACGATGCGGAATACGACGACGGCACAGAATATGATGACGATGCGGAATATGACGATGACACAGAATATGATGACGACGCGGAATATGCGGATGATGCCGAATATGATGATGACGCAGAGTACGGCGATACGCCGGAGGATCAGGTCATCCGTGAGCTGCACGTCACCAACGAGACTGCACCGATGCGCTCGCAGAGAGCAGCCGCAGAATATCAGGCAGTGACCGCAGATGCCAAGCCATTTGTCCGGGAGCTTGCAAAGGAAACCGAAAAAAAATGGAAAAAGGAAGCCGGCTCCCGCAAGGCCGAGGAGACTATCCGGCGGACAGAGCGCACCTCCGCAAAGTGGAATATCGCCGTCTGCCTGCTGCTGCTGTTCGGCATCGCGGTCTATAATCTCGTACTGGAGCGTCCGGTCAAATCCATGAAGGAAAACCGTATGCTCGCGAAAATGCCGAGCTTTTCGACAGAAGCCTATCTCAGCGGAAAATATACCTCCGGTGTCGAACTGTATTATAATGATACCGTCCCGCACCGCGACGATTTCAAGGAAATGACACAGATTATCCGCAAACACATGGGACTCAGCGGCAATGCCGTTCTGATCGGCGATCTGTCTGCCACACAGCAGCCCGATCCGGAATCGCCCGCCGAAACCACCGCGCCGCCCGTCACGACTGCCGGTGCTGCCGCGACTGCGCAGACGCTCACGACCGTTTCCGCTGCCGTCACCACAACGACCGCGCCCGAAAGCGACGAGCCGGAGCGTGAGGGCGAAATGGGCAATAACGGTGTCCTGATCGTAAACAAGCGCGGCATCATGCTGTTCGGCGGCTGGGAGACAATGGGCGAAAACTATGCGCATATCCTGAGCCGGTTCAAAGAGAGCGCACCGGAGATCAATATGTATTCCATGGTCATCCCGACGGTCTGCTCCTTCTATACGCCGGAGGAATTCCAGCATCTCATCACGAGTGAGAAAGCCAATATCGACTATATCAACAAGACACTGGTCGGTGTTACGCCGATTGATGTCTACGGCGCACTCGAAAAGCACAAGGACGAGCCGATCTTCATGCGCACCGACCACCACTGGTCGTCGCTCGGCGCATTCTACGCCTGCGAGGCATTCTCCGCAGAGGCGCGTGTGCCTTTCGCCCGGATTGAGGAATATGACCGCAAGAGCAAGGACGACTATGTCGGCACGCTCTACACCTTCTCAAATAACATCATCCTCAAGGAAAATCCGGAGGAATTCTTCTGGTATATCCCGCGCGCGCACTTCACAACGACATTCTATAACAACAGCTTCGGCAATCCGCGTGAGGGCGATTATTTCATGAACATCGACAATGTCGCGCCGGTCAGCTATTATATGGTCTATATGGCCGGTGACGATCATATCGTCCGCGTGCAGACCGATGTCCACAACGGCAGACGGCTCTGCATTATCAAGGACAGCTACGGCAATGCGCTTGCACCGTGGCTTACCTCGTCCTTCGAGGAAATCTATATCATTGATATGCGGTATTTCCAGCTCAACGCGATCACATTCCTGCGTGAGCATGGCATGACCGATGTGCTGTTCGCGATGAACAGCTTCAGCGCCAACGGCGACAACGGCGCAAAAGTCGAAAAGATCCGTACACAGTAAAAGGAGGAAACAACGATGACTAAGGAACAGGCAATGGAGGCACTGACGCCGATCTTCCGCGAGGTGTTTGATGATGACAGCATCGAGCTGAATGACGAAATGACCGCTGCGGATGTTGACGGCTGGGACAGTGTCGAGCATTTCAATCTGATCTCGGAGATCGAGAGCGCATTCAAGATGCGGTTCAAGATGAAGGAGGTCTCCGGCATGAAGAATGTCGGCGAGCTCGCAGAGATCGTTGCGGAGCGCGGTACGCTCTGACCGAACAGCAAAAGCCGCTGCTCCCTGCAATCTCTTGCAGCGGACAGCGGCTTCTTTGCACTCTGAATCAAACCGGGATTTAGCTGTGTCTCCGACGGATTTATATTGGGGCTCCGCCCCAAA
>CAMOOV010000213.1 GCA_946621745.1 uncultured Ruminococcus sp. | reverse complement strand
TCTGGCAGGGGTGTGGGGGCAGCGCCCCCACATAGCTTCGTTAGAAAGCATCGCTAAACTACGGTTTGTGTTATTGCGGGAAGATCTCGTCCTCGATCTGCGAGAGCATATTCTTGGAATATGCCGTGACCTCCTCAAAGCCGCCGTTGTTATCGGTTCCGGTCGATGTCCACGGATACACGCCGTCCCAGCCGTTGTCATAGAGCTGCTGTGCGGCACTGACCAGATCAATTTTCTCCTGCTCCGAGCCCTTCGCCGAGCATTCGCCCATGACATTCGGCTTGGATGTGTCAAGACCGTATTCCTCCGGCGTCATGCCAAAGGGAACGCCGTACCACTCGATCATCCAGTCATAGAAATGCACAGAGTTGAAATCCATATAGGAATCCTCTCCGGCATAGTATTCGAGCAGCTGATCGGAAACGACATTCGTGCCGCGGGTATCAGAGTTGTTCGGGATATAGCCGATGCCGGTTGTGACGAGAATATCACTGTTCCGGTGGATCGCCTGTGCGCACTGTCCGAAGAAGCGGACGAGCGGCTTCCAGTCGAGCTTGCCCTCTTCTTTGTTCTCATGGATCCAGTCCGGCTCATTGCAGAGGTCGATACTATATAAGTAATCGTTGCTGTCGTAGCGTTTTGCGAACGGGATGATGTAATTGTCCACATAGCTCTGCGAGAGCTTTTCGTCCTCGATCATCGCGCGGAATTTCTTGTTATTGCGGTTGCCGTCCTTGCAGCAGTCAAAGGACATCATGGTCGCCATGATGTAGATTTTTTCCTCGGCGGCGATCGCCATGAGCTGATCGACATGATTCCAGAATTTGTCGCTCATGCCGGAGACACTGCCGTCCTTGTCAAAGCGGATGCCCGCATCACCGCTGCACAGGATCCAGACGCGGGAGGAATTGATGCCCGCCTCGTGCAGTGCATGGAAATGCTCCTTCCAGAAGGATGCATCGAAATTGCCGCCGAAATCGTCCCAGTTATCCCACGGGGTATTTGTACCGCAGAACCAGATCGGCTTGCCGCCCGCCATGAATTTGCCGTTTTCGATCGTGACCTTTGCGCTGCCGTCCGAGACGACCAGCTCGACATCGGCAAGGGAATCCGATGCCTTGCTGCTCTCCTGTCCGGCAGATGCGGAGGATTCTCCGGCAGAGGAATTACCCGCGCATCCGGAGAGTGTGAGCGCAGCCGTCAGAGCGGCGAGCACGCAGAGAAGCAGTTTTCTTTTTTTCATATGATAACCTCTTTTTTTATCTGTTTGTATTCAGCTGTCGTATTTGCGGACGCGAAGCGGAATGCCGAGTCGGTCGGCGACTGCCTGTGCCGCTTCGATCTCCGACTGCGGAATCACATCCACGACGGTGAACATGACCTTCGGAACGAATTTTTTGCAGTCCAGTGCAAATTTCTGCATCGCTTCAAATGCATTGTCCCATTTCGGGCGCGTGACCGCCATATATTCCTTCTCGGTACCGGCATTCAGACTGATCGAAACGGTGTCGATCAGACCGGCAAAGTCGGATGCGGTCGGTTTGCCGTGGATCAGGTCGGAGAGACCGTTTGTGTTCAGGCGGATCGGCGGGCAGCCGGGCAGCGTCTTTGCATATTCCGCAGTCTGAAGGAGCATGGGGAGTGCTTCGGTCGGTTCGCCGTAGCCGCAGAAGACCAGCTCTGTGAACTGACTGAGATCCCATTTCGCAAATGCAGCCTCGATCTCATCAAGGTCGGGATCATGTTCCAGCCAGAGGCTGTCTGAACCGTAAGCGCCGTCGCCGTTCTGCCGAATACAGAAGGTGCAGGCGCAGGGACATTTGTTGGTCAGATTGACATAGAGATGTTGACCGACAGGATAAAGAATTGTCATTGCCATATGGCATCCTTCCTTTCTGCTGTATTTGACTCTATTATAGCACATTATTCCGGAAAGTGCAATGGATACAAAAAATAAAATGAACTGTATCGCATTATGAGGTCAGGATATGAAATGGATGATTAAAATGTGTTGCATCCATTGCACTTTTTTTCATAATATGTTATAACCGGGCAGTGCCCGGCTCCGATATGAGATCAGACAGCGAAACAGGCCATTTTCTTTTACTATATCCATTGCACTTTTTTTCATAATATGTTATAATGGAAGCTAAGAGGGCACCGCCCGGCGCGGCGCTCAGTTCAACTGCATATTGACTGAAAAGGGAGGCTTATATGGAAAGCTATCAGGGAAATAAGGATTTTATTGCGCTTTGCTATGACAACAATGACCGTGCTGCCGCAGAGCGCATCGCCGAAGCACTGAATGCACTGCGCGTTCGTGTCTGGTCAAATTACCGCGGCTGTGTGCTGCGCAAAAGCAGTGATGCAGAGCGCTTTGCCGTCTGTCGGACAGTCATCATCCTGATCTCCGAAAAATGGCTTACGGGCAAAAATAATACCGATCAGCTCAAGGGTGCGGTGCTGACGGACAAGCAGACCGTGCTGCTTTTCCTCGATGATACCGACCTCTCCGCCAATGAGGAGACCGCTGCGCTTCTGAACCGCTCCATGCGCATGATTGACTGTGATCCGGAGAACCTCGATGAATGTATGCAGGAGTTGCTTTCCATGGAATGCGTCACCGACTGCATCATGGCGGAGGACGAGGAGCCTGACACGAAAACCACAAGCCTGCTGGATATTTTCAGCTGAACGGTTCACAGACAAAAAGGGGATTTTATGAAAGGAAAGCGGTTTTTCGGGCTGGCGGCTGCGCTGCTGATGCTGCTGCAGCTCCCTGTCGTTACGGAGCCATACGGGACAGTCACCGTATCAGCCTACACAGAGCGCGGCCGGTGCGGTGAAAATGCCTATTTCACATTGGATATGAATTCCGGTCTGCTCACGATCGAGGGCGAGGGCAGGATCGACGATACGGCGGAATATGAATCGGCATGGAACGCATGGCACAGAAATATCAGGAATGTCGTCATCTCCGACGGCATTACGGAGATCGGAAGCTTTGCGTTTTACAGCTGCCTGTATCTGGAATCGGTTTCGGTCGGCAATGCGAAGATCACACGCGTCGGCGATCATGCATTTGAATGCTGCTACAATCTGGAAAAGCTGGATCTGCCCGATCTCACCGAAATCGGAGACTATGCATTTTCAGAGAGCAGATTGCAGGAATTCACCGTTCCGGAGGGCGTCAAACAGCTGAAGGCCGGCACCTTCATGAACTGTCAGTCGCTGACTGCGGTGCATCTGCCGGAGGGACTCACTGATCTCGGCGATTTTTGCTTCAGCGGCTGCGAACAGCTGCGGGATATGGAAATTCCGGAGACTGTCTCCGGAATCGGCGAGAATGCATTTTTCGGCTGCGATGCATGGATGGCGGAGCATGAAAGCAAGGATGATTTCTTCATCATCGGCGACGGCATTCTGCTCCGCTGCTTCAAAAAATCGGCGGAGATCGTGCTGCCGGAAAATGTCCGGCGGATCATGCCGAATGCGTTCACGGAGCAGACGGTCAGCGCGGATGAATACGGAAATGAGCAGGTTCGGTTTATCCCGAATACAACGACATTCACGCTGGTTCTGCCGGATACACTTGAGGAGATCACGGATCACGCACTTGCCGGCATGAAGGCGCTCAGAGAGATCGTGCTGCCGGAGACGGTTCGCTTGATCGGAAGCTATGCGTTTGAGAACTGCGCTTCGCTGCCCGCGCTTACGATTCCGGAGAGTGTCACGCAGATCGGCGAATCGGCATTCCGCGGCTGCTCTAAGCTCGCGGAGGTCACGGTTCCGGATTCCGTGGAGCGGATCGGAACGGATGCATTTTACGGAACGGCACTGCAAAATCAGTGCGCGGATTATCTGATTCTCGGAAACGGGCTGCTCTGCCGCTATTGCGGCAAGGCACGCATGGTACGCGTGCCGGAGGGCGTGCGCGCAGTCTGCGGCGGCGCATTTTCCGGCGCGGGCATTGTCAGCATCATTTTGCCGGATTCCCTCCTGCGGCTCGATACGGATGCCGTTCGCTGCACAAATCTGGTCGATCTTTCGCTCGGCAGCGGGATCAGGGAGATCGAGGAAAATGCTGCCGCGAATGCGCAGCGCCTGACGGAGATTACCCTGCCGCCCTCCATCGAAACGATCAGTCAGCAGGCGTTTTCCACCTGCGGCATTACGACTGTGATCGGCGAGCCGGGCTCCGAAGCGGAAGCCTTTGCGCTGGAAAACGGGCTGACATTTCAGCCGTCCGGCGATTATGACGGATATGATCTGACGCCGCTTGATCCTGCAAAGGATTGCTGGCAGTTTGCCAATCACGAGGACTGCTTCGATGAGACATATTATATGCTGCCGGCGGATGCGACCGCTGCGGCGGCATTTACGCCGGAGGCAAGACGGCTGGACGGCAAGCCGTGGACGGGCGCCTGCTTCGGCATGGCTGCGACCGTGATCCTTTCAAAATGCGGAATGCTCCCGCCCTCGCAGATCGTCGAGGGGGCGCAGTCACTCAGCGAATTGCAGCCGGATCGCGCCGTGCAGTCCTGTATCAATTATCACCATTCGCTGCAATATGCGGCAGATTTTTCAATGCAGCGGCTCGGTGAGACCGATCTGCAAATGATCTGCCGGATGATAAAAAGTGCGGCACGCATTGAAAAGGGCGGGCCGCCGCTGCTGATCTCATTCACGGTCGGGGATTATGCGCACGCCGTCGTCGGCTGCGGAATGGAGCAGGGCAGCTGGACGATTGACGGCGAGACCTACGACAGCCGTATCCTGCTCTGGGATCCGAATTATCCGCAGGAGAATGATCCGGACGGCAATGCACTCTATCTCCGGAGCGATACGCTGACGCTGGCAATGCCGCGGTACAGCATGGTTTACGGCAGCAGCACCGGTGCCGATACAGGCCGCCTGCTGACTGTTTGCAGCGATCCGGAAATGCTCGCAAAGCACGCCTATCCGAAGCGGAAATGGGGCGATGTGAACGGCGATACCACAATATCGGAAGCGGATATCTGGCTGCTGCAAACATATCTGCTCGGCGAAAAGATCACCGGTCTGAAATCGCGGAATGCCGATCTCGATACGGACGGTAAGCTGACGGCGGCGGATCTTTCAATGCTGCGCAGCAGAGTCATTGCGAAATATGCCGGGGATTAGCAGTGCTTTCAGCGAAGCTATGTGGGGGCGCTGCCCCCACACCCCTGCCAGAGGGATACTAT
>CAMOOV010000212.1 GCA_946621745.1 uncultured Ruminococcus sp. | reverse complement strand
TATACCATAGGAGGTGCTTTTTTGTCACTGTCCGTTTTTACTGGTTCAGTTCACGCAGTCAGGCGGCGGTTTCTCTGTCTCACACAATGATTACATGCGCGTTTTCCGGAATGCCGACGGCGTAACACCCACCTGTGCCTTGAACTGCTTGGCGAAATGTGCATAGGTTTCATAGCCGCAAAGCTCTGCGATCTGTGAGATCGGGTATTCTGTGCTGCCGAGAAGCTCTTTGGCTTTTTGCAGCCGGAAGTCAATGAGCTCCCCGAAAATGCTCTTCCCGAAGTATCGCTTATACATTCTTTGCAGGTAGCTTCTGCTGACATGTGTGCGTTCGCACAGATTCTGCACATTCCAGTCCGATTCCGGATGCTGCTGCATTTCTTCCCGGATCCGGAGAAGCTGCCGGTAAAGCTGGGGATTCTCCGGCTCCTTTCTGTCATCTGCATTCTGCGGCCTGAGCTTTCTTTTTTCTGCAAGCTGCTCCAGTGCAAGGCACAGATAGCTGATCCATGTGCAGTATTCCGGCTGATAGCAGCAGGGCAGCTTCCCGAAGGACAATGCAGCCATCCCGAACTGCCGCTCATCCATATGCAGCGGCGAAAGAAAATAGGCAGTCGGGTGTCGGGGATGCTGTGTCAGATAGGAAACGATCTCAGTCCAATCAATCGGGCGCGGCGAAATGCCGCTGCTCTTCCCTGCTCTGTCAGTCCAGAGCACCTCGCAGCAGTCTTTCCTGACGGCAGAATGCTGATTTGCCTGCACAGCTCTCAGATATTCACTCGTCAGGAAGATGCGGAACTGATTCCAGTGACAGACAAGATAAATGCGGCTTGCGGCGAGAAACAGCAGGTCGTAGAGCGATTCTGTATGCATCAGCTCAAAGAGCACCTCACTGTGATAAAACCATTCTTTGTATGCAGAGAGCAGACGCTGTTCTCTGCGGTTTTTTTCCGCCTGCCGGATGACAGGCAGACATCCGCAGCTTTGTCCGATCTGAATCCCGCTGTGACGGATCCGGAGCCTGCGGCAGCTCCGCCCCGTCATCATGCTGAAAAGCCTGCGGAACGCATCGGCGCCAAGCTGATAGCAGCTGTGCGGAAAGCTGGTCAGGCTGACAGAACCCATCGTATTATCCAGATAGCCGTCAAAGCCCGTGACGGCAACATCCTGCGGCACACGGATTCCCGCCTTTCCGAGCGCGGCGATCAGCGCATCCGCCATGATATCATTGGCACAGACAATCGCATCCGGCATCGGAAGCTCTCCGCTGATGAGCCGCTGCGCATACTGCACAGGGGCATCCCGCCAGAAATCGCCGTAGGTATAATAGCTTTCATCATAATACAGACCGTGGCGCTGCATCACATGAAAATAGGTTTCCAGGCGCTCTTTCGCCTGTGCAGTGCCCCTGGTTCCGGTCAGACAGTAGATCTTCCTGTGACCGTGAACCTGTATCATATGCTCGATCAGCAGCGAGAATGTCTCCGGATCATGCGAGACAGTATTCTCAAAATAGGGATGTTCACCGGCATCCAGCAGCATCACAGGTTTTCCGGTGCTGCGAAGCAGATCATCCAGATGCTTTTGGATCGCAGCAGATGCAAACGCATTTCTGTCATAGATAAACCCGTCAAAGCACGGCGATTCGCTCAGCCGGTACAGATCGGCTTCATGCGCAATATGCGGCGAGACAGGCTCCTGAAAATTATTCCTTGCTGCCAGCACAATGACATTGCAGTCCGCCAGCGTGCTTTGCGCAATGATGCCGCGGAGCATCTGATCTATATAATCCCGATAGCATTCTGCTGTGATCACGCCGATTGTCAGTCTTTTTTTCATATCTGAATCCCCCCCTTTTTCTGATTATAACATATTGCGAACCGGAACGCAAGACTTTACGACATACTATTTTGAGAAATATGTACTATTGTCTTTTAATATGCCGCAATACAGTCTTGATTCCGGCATGAAATCTGGTTTATAATAATATCGGAACGCTGCATCCAAGCGCAGCGGACAGCTTGCGCCCTGCGCAGAAAGGAAAATGGGAAATGAAACAGAGAAAAGCGAAAGCATCATATCAGCGGGGATTCTTACTGAGTCTGTTTACGGTTCCGGCACTTCTGATGCCGAATGCGGGCATCGTGAAGCTGACCGAAGCAAAGGCTGCGGAGATCAGCGGCAGAGTGTTTTATGTCGCAGAGAACGGCAATGACGCCGGCGGAAACGGCTCATCGCAGAGTCCGTACCGCTCCATCAAAAAAGCGGCAGAAGAGGCAACCGCCGGCACGACGATTCTCATCCGTCCCGGCACTTATATTGAGGATGATATCCGACCGGGAGAATCCGGCAGAGCGGATGCAATGATCGTATTCCGCCCCGAAAAAACGGAGGACATCGGCAAGGTCATCATCAAGCACAAGGATGTGTTTGATGGCTCCTCCGTCACGCCGCAGGTCAGAGCACAGTGGCTTCAGGATACCGGCTGGCGCGAGGATGAGGTGCAGCATTATGACAATGCGGGCATCGAATATTCCATTGCCGGCAGAAAGAATCAGCTCACAGATGTGTTCAACCTGTTCGGTCGGGACTATATCCGCATCGAAGGCTTTGTCTTTGAGGATTACAAATATGCACGCAGCACAATCAATATCATGGGCAGGGGCAATGAGGTTCTGAACAACAGATTCCAGAATATCGGCTGTGTCTACAATGCGCCGTGGTCATGGTCGAATCAGGGTGTCTACCGTCCCGATGTGACCGTTCCGGTCGCAGGTCCTGATAATGTCATCCGTAACAACTATTTCCAGAGCGTCTACGGCGAGACACTGTGCTACGACAACCACACGCAGAACAGCATTATTTCCGAGAATACATTTATCGGTGCGATCGGCAAAAACGCCAGTGCAGGCGGCGCGGAATCCTCCACGCTCGGCGGCAGAGCCGACGGCAACCGCAATAATGCATTCGCATTCAATTATTCCGGCGGCTCGGTCAACGGCGGCACGATCTGGCTCGATATCAGCGTCAGGGATTTCACCGCAGTCCGGAATGTTTCACACAACACCGCCTATTTCATGTTCAATGAATCGGAATGCACCCGGAACTGGGCATACGAAAATATCGTCTATAACAGACCGCTGGACGGCAATAAGCGCATGGTCGGGGATACGCCGTACTTCATGAATTTCCCGGCGCAGCGCATTGAATCCGGATTATTCTCCGCATTCTGGGATACCGGCTCCACATGGGATGCGCACTGGGTAAACAATGTGACCTATAACCTCAAAAACGGCATCTCGCTTGACAGATCATGGAACAATGATGTCCGGAACAATATTGCATATGAAGATGCAGACAGTATGTACGGCAGCAATGATACAGCCGGCATTCTGGTCAAGGAAACCTCCGTCAACGGTTTCCACGCATGGCACGGCATCGACCTCAAGGGCGGCGGCTCCAATATCTTCCGGAGCAATCTGTGGTATTCTCCCAGAAAAGCAGCCTATGTCCGGTATATGGATCCCTCGCAGCCGGCGATCACTGTGGATGCATTCAATGCGCAGGTCGGTGTCAAATCCAATCTCGGCAAGGATCCGATGTTCGTCAATGCAGCTGCCGGCGATTTCTCGCTGAAAGCAGGCAGCCCTGCAATCGGCGCAGGAGAAGGCGGCATCAACATGGGCGCTTATGCGGTCTACCCGAAAACAGCGGTCGGTTATAATCAGGATCTCGGTCTGACAGAAGATGTGAACGTCAGCTTCAGCACGCTGAATACCGCCGCAAAACCCGGCGATGTCATTGATCTGAAACTGAAGCTCAGCAAGCCGGCAACAGGTACAATGTCCTTTACCGTCACGCCGGTTGCCGGCGATGCGCGTCCGGACAAGGATTACAGCTTTGTCGATGATCCGGCTGTGACATTCTCCGCAGGTGATACAAGCAAGACCGTCCGCGTCAAAATTCTGCCGGGATATGATCTCGATCAGCTTCTCGTGTTCCGGATTGATCCGGCAGGCAGCACAAAGCAGGAAGCGGTCGGCGCAAGAGATATGCATCTTGTGCGGATTCACCGCGAGGATATGCATACGCTTGTCATCAACAATGTCGGCGACGAAATGGGAAAATCCATCGTCGAATACCATAAGGCCGGTGATGTCGTCACGCTCGACGCGAAATCCAGACCGGGTTACACATTTGACTGCTGGCAGCCCGGCATTGATGCAATGGAGCTTCAGACGGACGGCACGCGCTGCACCTTCATCATGCCGGATTACAATCAGCGTATTCAGGCAAAATGGAAGCTGAACGGGCAATATGTCCATGTCTCCGGCATCAGCCTGAATCATGATTCGCTTGCGCTGAACGCAGGTGATTCCGCACCAATCACGGCGGCGGTTTCTCCGGATAATGCAACCGACAAGGCGGTGCTGTGGACTTCCTCGAATCCGCTTGTTGCATCCGTGGACAGCAGCGGTGTTGTCACAGCATGGTCTGAGGGTTCCGCCGAAATCATCGCAAGAACGCTGGAAGCAAGCGACAAGCAGTTTACCGCAAAATGCAAAGTGAATGTCACGGGTACCGTTGCGCCTGCCGGTGATGTGACCGAAGCAGAGGATTACAATGTGCAGTCCGGCATCAATACGGAGGATTGCAGCGAGGGCGGCAGCGATGTGGCATTCATCGAAAACGGCGACTACATCGGATTCCACGGCATGAACTTTGGCAGAGGCGCCGCTTCGATTGATTTCCGCATCGGTGCAAACAGCAGCAGCGGTGCGATCGAAGTGCGGCTGGGTGCGCCGGACGGCAAGCTGATCGGCAGCATGGATGTCAGCGGCACGGGCGGCTGGCAGACATGGAAGACGCAGCGCTGCACCATTGAACCGACGGTCGGCGTCAACGATGTCTATTTCGTTTTCAAGGGCGGAGAAGGGTATCTGTTCAATCTCAACTGGTTCCGGATCAACTGCCCCTATGAAAATGACGATCTCCCCGGTGACTGCAATCTGGACGGCGAAGTCACAACCGCCGATGCGGTCATGCTGAAAAAGTGGCTGCTCACCGAAAGTGATGTGCTGACATCCTGGCGCCATGCAGATATAAACAGGGATAACAACATCAACGCAGTCGATCTGGCACTTCTGAAACAAATGCTTCTGAACAAATAAGCAACCAAAAACCGCCGCCTGCACAACTGAACCGCCCCATTTTGTACGGACAGCACAAAAAG
>CAMOOV010000211.1 GCA_946621745.1 uncultured Ruminococcus sp. | reverse complement strand
GCCGAGCACCGTGCTGCCGAGCTGCTGTCCGGTGATGACATGAGACAGGATGTGATAATCCGCGCCGAGCAGCCGATTTGCTTTCGTGATCTGTCCGCTTTCGAGCAGAAAACGAACGTGGCTCGCAGAGACGGTCACACCGTCCTCATCGCGCACCTGCGGAACGATCCCGACTTCAAAGCCGTATTTCCGGCCGTAATGCTCCAGATCGGCAACATCGCAGTGCGCATTGCGCCCGAAGCGGAAGTCCTCGCCTACACTGACATAATCGACCTGAAGCCGCTCGCGCAGGATATGCTTGCAGTAGCTTTCGCCGTCCAGCTCTGCCAGCTCACCGAACGGAAGCGCAAACACAGCGTGAGCGCCGCAGGTCATGAGCAGACGGCGCTTCTGTTCGTCATTGAAAATATAGCGCATCGGTTTACCCTGCTTCACCGGCATGGAATCCGACGCAAAGGTCACAACATTGCAGACGCCGTGCGCAGCAGCCTGCGCCAACACACGCCTGTGACCGAGATGGACACCGTCAAACAATCCGAGTGCAGCAGAGATCTGAAGCCGTTCCGGATTCGGTGCTTCATGGAGTTCCTGCTTCAAGTCCGATCAGCTCCTTATAAATTTTTATATACCCGCAGCACACCGGCTTCTCTGTCCGCTTCACAGAGTCCGAGAAATTCGCGCGCCGGCGAATAGAGCCGGTAGCGCGCTGCATCTGTCAGACCGTGAATGCGTCCGAGATCAAGCCGGACGCCGTTGCGGTAAAGCCTTGTCTGCGCTTCGCTGACGGTCAGCTCCGGCAATGCCGCAAAGAGCCTGTCCGTCGGGATGATGAGCGCATCCGCTTCGCCGCTGTCAGCCGCCTGCTGCACTGCATCAAAGCTGTGCGCATCCGAAAGCGTAAAGCCGCAGGCCATTGTCCGCGTCAATGCAGTCATGATGCAGCCGCAGCCGAGCGCCGCGCCGATATCGTGCAGAATCGTCCGGACATATGTCCCCTTGCCGCAGGCAATATCGAGAATCCCCTCACCTGCCCCTGCATCATACTGCACGAGCGTCAGGGATGCAACGGAGACCTGCCGCGCCGGCCGCTCGACCGTTTTGCCCTGCCTTGCCAGCTCATAGAGCCGCCTGCCGCCGACCTGCACAGCCGAATACATCGGCGGAATCTGCATGATCTCACCGGTGAACTGCGGCAGAACCGCAAGGAGCTGCTCCTCCGTGACGGAAACGGGATGCGTTTCCAGCACATTGCCGGTGCAGTCCTGCGTATCGGTCACTGTGCCGAGCCGGAAGCCCGCACGGTACGCCTTTGATTCATCCGGAAGAATGTCGCAGGCGCGTGCAGCCGTCCCGACGAGCACGGGCAGAACGCCCTCCGCCATCGGATCCAGCGTGCCGGTGTGTCCCAGCTTTTTCATTTTCAGTATGCCGCGCAGCTTTGCAATCACATCGAATGACGTAAAGCCCTGCGGCTTGTTCATTACGAGAACGCCGCTTACAGCCATTGTCCGAGCATTTCCTCCGAAACATCCATGAGCATTTTGCAGACATCCTCCGGATCGCCGTCATGGAAGGAGCAGCCGCTCGCCTTGATATGGCCGCCGCCGCCGAAATGCTGCGCGATTTTTGCAACATCGGCTCTTTCGCCGCCGCGCAGGGATACGCGGAAGCTGCCGTTCTGCTGCTGCTTGCAGGTGATGCCGACCTCAACGCCGATGATCTGCATCGGCAGATTCGCGATGCTGTCGGTCTCCTCGGAGGACAGCACAAATTCCTGCATCCACGCATAGGGCAGGTAGATCAGTGCGACATGGCCGTCCGCCGAAAGTCTGACATTCTGCATCAGCCGCGCATCCAGCGCGATGCGTCCCTGCGATTTCAGCACGAACAGCTCACGGTTGAGCCGCGAATACGGCAGATCGGGGAATGCGGATTTGATCTCCGCAACTGCCTCGAATGCCGCCGCATCCGCATTGCTGAACTGGAAGCAGCCGGTGTCGGTCGCAATGCCCATGTAAAGGCAAAGCGCGATCTCCTTGGTCAGCGGGATGTCATTTTCCTGCATCATGCGGAACAGTACCTCGCAGGCCGCAGCTGAATGCGGATTCCAGAAAAGTCGCTCGGCATAATGCGTATTGGAAATATGGTGGTCGATGCACAGTGTGATGACGGCATTCTTTTCGCGCTCGGGCAGATCGCCGAAGAGCTTTCTGTCTGCCACATCGACCGAGATCCAGTATTTCGGTGCAAAGTCTTCAAATGCGATGCCTGCGGTCACATCGTCATACATCGCAGGCAGCGGATCGGCACAGACCACACGGGAGCGAATCCCCAGCCCGCGCAGAATATGCCAGAGCGCATAGCCGCCGCCGATGCAGTCACCGTCCGGAGAGCGGTGAATCAGGATGCAGACATCCTCCAGTCCCCGCAGAACTGCAAATGCCTCACGGCTGCTGATCTCCGCACAGCTGTGCATTGTATCTCCCATCGTCGTGCCTCCTTCAGAATTCCTGCCGGATCAGAGAAGCGGATCCTCCTCCGGTTCGGCTTCGGGTGTATTGCCCTCAGTCAGGCCGAGCCCGCTGAGCTTTTCGCTGATATCCGCCGCATAGGCGATCGAATCATCCGCGATAAAATGCATATCCGGCGATTTGCGCAGCTTCAGGCGGCGGAACAGCTCCTTCCGGATGAATCCGGATGCCTTTTCCAGAACCCTGCACGCTTCCTTCGCACGGTCAAAATCCGTCAGGCTGGAAACATACACCTTGCAGTGTCCCATATCGCCTGAAAGATCTGCCCGCACGATCGTCAGATCCGGCGTGATGCGCGGATCCTTCAGCTCACGCATGATCGCGGTCAGCTCGCGCAGGATATCCTCCTGCACGCGGCCGATCTTAAAACTTGCCATAATGTCCCCTCCGATCAGATCGTGATCGAGCTCTCTGCTTCGGGATCGTAGTAGTCTCCGGTGGTCTCGGTCTCATTGAAGAAGCCTTCCTCATCGAAGATCGTTTCGGGGATATCCGCAGTGTCCTCCGGACTCAGCTCCCCTTTCAGGATCGCTCTGACGGTCTCAAAAAAGAGTGTGTCGATCGGGCCGAAATCCGGCCATGCGAGTGCTTCCTCGCAGTATTGGAGCATATCTTCATTGCTCATTCTCTGGATATCCATTCTGATCCCTCCGCTTTCATGTTTCTTTTCTCATGATCCGGCCGGCACAGCGCACAAGTGAGCGCCGCGCCCCTGCGGATTATGCTTTTCTATATGATCTGATTATTCCTCGCGGTATTCCTCGATGATAAATGCTTCGAGCACATCGCCCTCCTTGATATCGGAGAAGCGTTCGAGCGAAATGCCGCACTCATAGCCGGTCGCGACTTCCTTGACATCGTCCTTGAAGCGGCGGAGCGAGTCGATCTGATCCTCCGCGACAACGATGCCGTCACGCACAACGCGGATCTGGCACTGTCTCGTGACCTTGCCCTCGGTGACATAGCAGCCGGCGACCGTGCCGACGCTAGAGATATGATAGACCTGACGCACCTCAATGCGAGCCATCTGCACCTCGCGGAACTTCGGCGCGAGCATACCCTTCATAGCCGTGGAGATCTCCTCGATCGCATCGTAGATGATGCGGTACAGGCGGATATCCACGCCGTCTCTGGCTGCTGCATCCGCAGCACCCGGCATCGGACGGACATTGAAGCCGACGATGATCGCATTCGATGCAGCCGCGAGCATGACGTCGCTCTCGGAGACCGCACCGACCGCGCCGTGAATGACCTTGACGCGGACTTCCTCGTTCGTGAGCTTTTCGAGCGACTGCGTGACCGCTTCGACAGAGCCCTGCACATCGGCCTTGACGATCAGCGGCAGCTCCTTCATCTCGCCCTCGGCGATCTGCGAGAACAGATTGTCGAGCGTAACCTTGCGGTAGCTCTTGAACTGTTCCTCCTTCTGCTCATGCTTTCTCTGATCGACCAGCTCTCTTGCGAGACGCTCATCCTCAACGGCATTGAACACATCGCCCGCACTCGGCACCTCTGCCAGACCGGTGATCTCGACCGGCACAGACGGCCCTGCCTCCTTGACGACCTTGCCCTTGTAATTCGTCATGACACGCACCTTGCCGACTGCCGTACCCGCGATGATGACATCGCCGGTGTGGAGCGTACCGTTCTGCACGAGAATGGTCGCGATCGGGCCGCGTCCCTTGTCAAGACGCGCTTCGATGACAGTACCCTTTGCAAGGCGGTCGGGATTCGCCTTCAGCTCGCGGACTTCGGCAACGAGCAGGATATTTTCCAGCAGATCCTCGATGCCCTCGCCGGTTTTTGCGGAGACCGGCACACAGATCGTGTCGCCGCCCCATTCCTCGCAGACCAGCTCATATTCGGTGAGCTGCTGCTTGACGCGCTCGGGGTTCGCGCCTTCCTTATCCATTTTGTTGATCGCAACGATGATCGAAACGCCGGCAGCCTTTGCAT
The DNA here is from genome assembly GCA_946621745.1 of uncultured Ruminococcus sp. Classification (GTDB taxonomy): domain Bacteria; phylum Bacillota; class Clostridia; order Oscillospirales; family Ruminococcaceae; genus Firm-04. The sequence goes on along the minus strand of CAMOOV010000211.1, from coordinate 779 downwards.
GGTTGATCGACTCGATCGTCTGCGGCATGACGCCGTCATCCGCCGCCACAACGAGGATCGCGATATCGGTGATATTCGCACCTCTTGCACGCATGGATGTGAATGCTTCATGTCCCGGCGTATCGAGGAATGTGATCGTCTTGCCGTTATGCTTGACCTGATATGCACCGATGTGCTGTGTAATACCGCCCGCCTCGGATGCGGTGACATTTGCATTGCGGATACGGTCGAGGATCGAGGTCTTGCCGTGGTCAACGTGTCCCATGACAACGACGACCGGGCAGCGTTCCTTGAGCGAATCCTCCGGATCCTCCTCATCGACGATCAGGCGTTCCTCGATTGTCATGATGACCTCATGCTCGACCTTTGCGCCCAGCTCCTCTGCGACAAGTGCTGCGGTATCGAAGTCGATCTCCTCATTGATATTCGCCATGACGCCGAGTCCCATGAGCTTCTTGATGACATCGCGCACCTGCACCTTCAGACGCGTGGCCAGCTCACTGACAACAATGCTGTCCGGGATCATGACCTTGAGCTGCTGCTTTCTTGCGCGCTCCAGTTCGAGTCTGCGCAGCTTCTCGGCCTCGGTCTCGCGGTATTTGCCGGACTTCGCCTGCTGCTTGCGCTGCTGGGATTTCTGGTTGATCTTCTGCTTTTTGGCGACCATATTGTCGTTCTTGCCGCCTCTGCCCTGCGGAGCGATCTGCTCATAGCGCTCGTTGTACTTGTCGAGATCGACATAGGTGCCGCGGGTATCGACGGTATGGCGCTGCTGGCTC
>CAMOOV010000210.1 GCA_946621745.1 uncultured Ruminococcus sp. | reverse complement strand
TGCCAAGCTGCCAGCCGGGCTCCGGTCGTCAGGCGGGCTTTGTGCGGTGTTGCCTTAAAATTTACATAAGGGAAGGGATCCACATGAAACCTGTCGGCAGACTCAAATGCATCCTGACCGGTCTGGCCGCAGCTGTGCTTGCCGGAGCAGCGCTCACCGGCTGCGGCAAAAAAGCTGCCAATACCGTCAATTCCATTGATGACCTGAAAGGCAAAATGATCGGCGTGCAGATCGGCACGACCGGCGACGCACTCGCCGGTGATGTCGAGGACGCGACCGTTGAAAAGTATAATAAGTATACGGATGCTGTTCAGGCGCTGAAGCAGGGCAAGATCGACGCTGTTATTATCGACAGCGACACCGCCGCTGTTTTCACCGGCAAAAGCGATGATATCACGCTACTGCCGGAGGGCTTCGCCGATGAGGAATACTCGGTCGCGGTCGCCCTTGACAATTCAGAATTGCAGGACAAGATCAATTCCGCAATCAGTTTACTGGAAAGCAACGGTACGCTGAAACAGATCAAGGCATACTACGACGGCGACAAGTCCGGCAGCAACGGCACGGCCTATACGCCTTCCGACGATAATAACCATGAGAACGGCACGCTCATCATGGCGACAAATGCCGAATTCCCGCCCTATGAATACAGAGTAGGCAGCCGGTTTGCAGGTATTGATGTCGATATGATGTATGCTGTCTGTGATGTGCTGAACTATGAGCTGCAAATCGACGATATGGCGTTTGAATCGGTCATCCCCGCCGTGCAGTCCGGCAAGGCGGATGTCGGTGTCGCAGGCCTTTCCGTTACGCCTGACAGAGAAAAAAATGTCCGCTTTACAAATTCCTATACAACGACGCACCTCGTTGTCATGGTCAGGCAGCCGTCAAAGGGGCTGATTACGGGCTTCATCGACAGCTTTGAGCAGAATTTCATAGAGGAGAGCAGATGGAAATATCTGGCTGACGGTCTCCTCACGACGCTATTCATCACATTCCTCGCGGTTCTGATCGGCATGGTACTGGGCTTTCTGGTCGCGATCATCCGCGCAACAAGGCTGCGGACAGGCAAGCTCAAAATCGCGGATTTCTTCTGCCGCATCTATCTGACCGTGATCCGCGGCACGCCGGTCGTTGTGCAGCTGCTGATTATTTATTTTGTCATTTTCGGCAGCGTCAACATCTCAAAGATCCTGGTCGCCGTTCTCGCATTCGGCATCAATTCCGGCGCATATGTTGCGGAGATCGTCCGCGGCGGCATTATGGCCGTCGATGCCGGACAGTTTGAGGCCGGCAGAAGTCTCGGCCTGAACGACAGCCAGACCATGCGCTTCATCATCATGCCGCAGGCGCTCAAGACCGTCCTGCCGGCGCTCGCGAATGAAGCGATTGTTCTGCTGAAGGAGACCTCGGTCGCGGGCTATATCGCAATCGCGGATCTGACCAAGGGCGGCGACATCATCCGCTCACAGACATTTTCGCCGTTCCTGCCGCTGATTTCGGTCGCGGTGATCTATCTGGTTCTGGTCATGTTCCTGTCTTATCTGGTCGGCAAGCTGGAAAGGAGGCTGTCTGTCAATGATCGTCGTTAAAGGACTGAAAAAATCATTCAACGGCAATGTCGTGCTGGACGGCATTGACGAGCATATCGAAAAGGGCGAGAAGATCGTCATTATCGGCCCGTCCGGCTCCGGCAAATCGACATTTCTGCGCTGTCTGAACCTCATGGAGCGCCCCGATTCCGGTGAGATCCTGTTCGACGGCGAGGATATCACGAAGCTGAAGGAAAAGGAGATCGACCGTGTGCGCCGCAGAATGGGCATGGTCTTTCAGCATTTCAATCTGTTTCCGCATCTGACGATCCGCAGAAACATCACGCTCGCGCCGGTCAAGCTCGGCCTGATGAAGCAGGATGATGCTGACAAAAAGGCGGACGAACTGCTGAAGCGTGTCGGTCTGCCGGATAAAGCGGAGGTTTATCCGGCACAGCTTTCCGGCGGTCAGAAGCAGCGCATTGCGATTGCGCGGTCGCTTGCGATGGATCCGGAGGTCATGTTGTTTGATGAGCCGACCTCTGCGCTGGATCCGGAAATGGTCGGCGAGGTGCTGGAGCTGATGAAGCAGCTCGCACGCGACGGCATGACAATGGCGGTTGTGACGCATGAAATGGGCTTTGCGCGCGAGGTCGCCTCGCGGGTGCTGTTCATGGCGGACGGCAATATCCTCGAACGCAATTCGCCGGAGGAATTCTTTAACGCTCCGAAAAACCAGCGTCTCAAGGATTTTCTCTCCAAGGTACTGTAATCAGCAGGCTGACTGCCGCATAAACGGCGGAGTTGTGCCAATCTGCATATGTCCGGTCCCGGTAATGATCCGAATGATTCAGCCGATACCGGCAGCACAAAAATAAATCAGAAAGCCCGAAGCCCGCCCTATTACATGATGAGGGCGGGCTTTTTTCGGCGAATAGATATTGACGAAAGGGAAAAATTCTGGTATAATAGGTGTGTATATCCGAAAGTAATCCGAAAAGGAACATTTTCATGAATAAATACAAGAAACTCGCTCTGAATACAGTCGTATTCGCGATCGGGAATTTTGGCTCGAAGATACTCGCATTCCTGCTGACCTACCTCTATACGAAATATTTCGACGGCGCCTTCGTGTTCAATACCAAGGAGATCCTTGAGATGAGCGCGAATATGCTGATCCCGCTGGTCAGCCTGTCGATCACCGATGCGGTCATCCGCTACGGTCTCGACAAAAACTACGACAACCGCTCCGTCTTTTCCAATGCGGTCATGATCCTGCTCGCCGGCGCTGCCGGATTCCTGATCCTCTCGCCGCTGCTCCTGCTCTATCCGGAGATCCGCCCGCACGTCCCCTTGCTCATCGGATTCGTGCTTTGCTCCTGCTTCCGGCAGCTCTCGGCACAGTTCGCAAGAGCACGCGGACTCGTCAGGCTCTATGCCGCGGACGGCATCTTCTGTACGCTCGCGCTGTTCCTCGCAAATGTTGTGCTGATCGCAAAGCTGAAGCTCGGCATCACGGGCTTCATGCTCTCGAATATGTTCGCGGATACGGCATCCGGCCTCGGTGTCTGGTTCATCGCCGGACACAGGCGGTTCTTCAGCCGGAAATATGTGGATAAAGAGCTGCTCCTGACCATGCTGCGCTTCTCGCTGCCGCTCATCCCGACTGCGGAACTCTGGCTCATCACCGGCTTCTCTGACCGGATATTCGTCAAGTATATGGTCTCACCGACCGAAGCGGGCGTCTACGGTGCTGCCTCGAAGATCCCGAACCTGATCGCAATGGTCTCGACGATCTTCTATCAGGCGTGGAATATGAGCGCGATCGCCGAAAACGATTCCAAATCCAAATCGCAGTTCTATGCGCAGGTCTACGACGCTTATCAGGCCATGCTGACACTGGCGGCAGGCGGCATTATCGCCTTTGACCAGCTGCTCTCGCATTTCCTGATCAACAAAGACAAGGATCCCGCCTTTGAGCACGCCTATCTCTATACGCCGGTGCTGGTCATCGCCGTGCTGATGATGTGCTACAACCAGTTCTTCTCCAGCATCTATACGGTCACGAAGCACACGAAGAACAGCTTCTGGACAAGTCTTGTCGCGGCGATCGTCAATCTCGTGCTGAATGCCGTGCTGATCCCGCGCTATGAGGTGCAGGGCGCGATCATCGCGACCTTCACCAGCTATTTCGTCTGCTATGTGATCCGTCTGATCGACGCACGGCGCTATGTGCCGTTCAGAGTCTCGCATCTGCGCTTTGTTGTCAATATGGCTGTACTGTTCCTGATGTGCGGCTTTGTCATGATGACGGATGTGCGCTCGCTCAATTACGGCACTTATAAAGGATTCCCGCCGCTGCTGCTCGCAGGCGGTCTGCTGCTCCTCGCCGTCTTCAACTACAAGCCGCTGCTCGCAACGGCGATGAAGCTGCTCCGGCGCAAAAAATAAACCCGTATCCTGCCGCTTTCATGCGGAATAATAAAAAACACAATCTGGAGGTTTACAACTATGGATTCCCGTTCAATTCTGCTCGCACTTCTGCCCATCGGCCTGACGCTCATCAGCTATGCGATCATCCGCGATCTGCTCTGGGGCATCTTCCTCGGCAATAAGTCCAAGAAAACCGCTCTGCGCATCAAGAGCGAAGCAAAGGGCATGGAAAAACTGACACAAAGCTACATGACCCCGCATATTACAAAGTATCAGAAGGACTACAAGACTTGGAAGCTGATGCGCACGCTGATGCTGCTCTTTGCGTTCGTTCAGCTTGCAGGCTTCGCGGTTATGGTCATCACACGCGTGCCGTTCTGGATCGTTGCGATCGTCTGCGGCGTGATCGTGATTTTCAACATCGTTCTGTTCGGCATCATGATGAGCAAAACGCAGTCCTCTGACAATAAGCATGACCGCAAGGGCTCCCCGTGGAAATATGAGCAGTAATGCTCTTTGAAAGGAGATCATATTATGGCAGGTATGTTTGATGAGACCATGAACGGTCTGCGCTCCGTCATTGATTCCGCCGCAAAGCGGACGCAGGATGCATTCAGCGGATCGAAGAATTATGTGGAGCGCGCCAAGCTGCGCTCCACGCTCAATGACTATTACCGCAGACTCGGCAAGGCAGAGTATGAAGCGGCAATGGGCGGCGTCAGCAGCATGGAGGAGATCAATGCGATCATCGCGAAGATCACCGATCTGCGCCAGCAGATGTACGCTATGGAGCAAAGCAGCAAGGTGCAGCGCGGCGGAACCGTCACCTGCCCGACCTGCGGACGGCTCGTTTCCGGCGGGGATACATTCTGTCCCGGCTGCGGCACGAAGCTGCAATGAGCGGGCGGAAGGAAACAGCACCGCTCCGTAAAAATCAGATCATCCCGCTTGAGATTACCGGAATGACCGCAGAAGGGCAGGGCGTCGGCCGCTTCTGCGGTCTTGCCGTATTTACGGCACAGGCGGTTCCGGGGGATGTGCTGGAGGTGCGGATCGTCAAGGTGCTGAAAACGCTGGCTTATGCGATCATTGAGCGGATCGTCACGCCCTCACCCGACCGCATAAAGCCTGAATGCCGCGGCGCGTTTCCGCAGTGCGGCGGCTGCGCGATGCAGCATATCACCTATGAAGCGGAGTGCCGCATCAAGGCGCAGATCGTATCGGATGCATTCACGCGGATCGGCCGGCTGACGCCGAAAACGCTGCTGCCGGTCTTCGGCGCGGAAGAGCCGCTGCGCTATCGCAACAAGGCGCAGTATCCCTGCGGCC
>CAMOOV010000209.1 GCA_946621745.1 uncultured Ruminococcus sp. | reverse complement strand
GTGGGGGCAGCGCCCCCACATAGCTTCGTTAGAAGCACCGCCAAATCCCGGTTTACCGACATTTGACGGTCGGAATAATAGAAAGGAAATATCAGTGCCCGAAATTCATGTTTTACCGAAGGATATCTCCGAGCTGATCGCGGCGGGCGAGGTCATTGAACGCCCCGCATCGGTATTGAAGGAGCTGACCGAAAATGCCGTGGACGCCGGGGCAAAGCGCATCACGGCAGAGATCAAGCGCGGCGGCGTGCTGTATCTGCGCGTCACCGATGACGGCTGCGGCATCGCGCCGGAGCAGGTGCGGACGGCGTTTCTGCGCCATGCGACCAGCAAGATCCGGCAGGCGGAGGATCTCGAAACGATCTTCACGCTCGGCTTCCGCGGCGAGGCGCTCGCGTCGATCTGCGCCGTTTCGCGCATGGAGATCCTGACGCGGCAGCAGGGGGCGGAATACGGCACGCATTTCGCAATGGAGGGCGGCGAGGAGACCGCCTTTGAGCAGAGCGGCTGCCCGGAGGGAACAACGGTCGTTGTCCGCGATCTGTTCTACAATGTCCCCGTCCGTGCGGGCTTTCTCAAGAAGGATACCGCCGAAGGCAATGCCGCCGCGAATATCTTTCAGAAGCTCGCGATCTCACATCCGGAGATCTCGTTCCGGCTGATCCGCGAGAACAAGACCGAATTCGTCACGCCCGGCGACGGGCAGCTCTACTCGGCGGTCTACGCGATCTTCGGCAGAGATTTCGCGCGCGATCTTCTTCCGGTGCAGTATGCCGAGGAGTCGCAGGGCGGCATCCGCGTCGAGGGCTATATCATGAAGCCGCTTTACGCAAGGCCGAACCGTGCGCATCAGCTTTTCTTCGTCAACGGCAGATCGGTGCGCTCGTTCACGCTCATCAATGCGATCGAGGATGCCTATAAAACACTCATCATGACCGGCAAATATCCGGCCTGTGTGCTGACGGTCACGGTCTCGCCGCGCATCGTCGATGTCAATATGCACCCGACCAAGGCGGAGGTGCGCTTCTCCGATGAAAAGCGCATTTACAACGCGGTGTATTTTGCGGTGCTGGGCGCATTGGAGCAGAATCATCTGATCTATGAATTCCGCATCCCGCAGCCGGAGCAGCCCGCCGGTCAGCCGCCGCAGCCCCCGCAGATCCGGCCGCAGATCGTGCAGCCGCAGCGTCCGCAGCGCGACTGGTTCGCACCGGTCGCCGGTACGGATGACAATACCCCTGCGCCGCTGATCCCGAAGGAGCAGCCCGCGCCGCAGATGCAGTCGCCGGTCACGCAGGCTCCCGCGGTCACGGATATCCCGCAGCCCGCAACGATGCCGCAGGAAATGCCTGCTGCCGCAGAAAGCAGTGCTCCCGCGCCGGTTCATGCAGCGCCGCAGCCGGCTCCGGTACAGCCTGCGCCGCCTGTCATTCCGGCGGCACTGCGCGCATTTCCGGATCTGACCGCGCAGCCCGCACCCGCACCGGCACCTGCGCCGTCCTCCGCCGCATCTGAGCTGCCGGAGAAGCCGGAAGCGCGGAATGCCGCACTTTCTGCGATCTCGCGGGAGCCGATCCGCGTGATCGGTGAGCTGTTTGACAATTATGTGCTGGCCGAGGCGGGGGAGCAGTTTGTCATGATCGACAAGCACGCCGCACATGAGCGCATTCTCTTTGAGCGCTTCCGCACACGCGAATGCCGCGACCGTCAGACCCTGCTCACGCCGGTGCGCGTCCTGCTGACGGCGGACGAGACCTCCGCGCTCCGGGAAGCCGAGGAGAATCTCGCCGGATGCGGATTCACATTTGATTTCAGCGAAGCGCCGGTGGTGCAGCTGACCGGTGTGCCGCTCTCCTGTGCGGAGCTGGATCTCGACCAGATCGCCGCCGATCTCGCTGCAAACTGTCTCAGTCAGCAGGCACAGCCCGATCTGCATCTGCTCGACGATATGTTCCACGATCTCGCCTGCAAAGCCGCGATCCGCGCCGGTACGCACAATACCACTGAGGAATTGCAGTCGCTGGCGGTGCAGGTCTGGGAAAATGAACAGATCCGGCATTGCCCGCACGGCCGTCCGGTGATGTTCCTGCTCTCGAAATATCAGATCGAGAAGCAGTTCAAGCGCATTCAGGACTGAGCCATGACTGAGCTGCACGCATGGATGACGGTCATTGAGACCGCCGCAGACGAGGATACATTTCCGCCGGAAATTCTCCGGCAGCGCACGGAGCGCGTCCGCATGATCCTATCGCAGAATCCCTGCGGTATCGTGCCGGAATACCGGAACGGGCAGATGTTTCTGCAAACGCTTTGCTGCGCGAATCACCGGACGCCGGAGTTCGGTGAGATCATCCGCATATACCGGCAGATCGCGGAGACCGCAGACGGCAGCTACGGCATGATCTGGCTGCGCGATGACGAGGATCCGCAGCAGCAGAATGCCATGCAGGCATTTATCATCAAACGCGGCCGGCTCGTGCAGACCGCCGATCCCTTTTTCTCCCCCTGCATTCCGGAGATCGAGGACGGCTGCACCGCGCCGCATGAAAAGGAGACAGAGCTATGAAGATCCGATTTCAGATCGACCTTGACCGTGCAGACGGCGAGCTGCTGACCGGCGGCACCGACCTTGCGGGCGCACTCTGCGTGCTGCTGGAATCCTCCGGCGCACTGCGCTCCGGCACCGGTACGCTGGAGACCGATGCGGCGACAGGCACACGGCTGGTCTTCGCCGCGCATCCGGAGCGGGGCGTTTCCCTCTGCATGGAGGACGGCGAGGAGATCCGGCTTACCTGCGGCAGCCGTGATGCACTGGAGGAAACCGTCGAGGTGCGGGCAGAGAAGCCTGTCTCCGCCGGACTGTTCCTGCCGCAGGCGGAGGCGCTTGATGCGATCCGTTATTTTGCCGAGACCGGTACGCCGGATCCGTTCGTGACATGGATCACGCCGGAGGAGCTGCCGGAAAGCGGCGGCTATTTCATCTGACAGACGGAAAGGATCAATATGGAAACCGATTTTACAAAACGCAGTACCTATTATTATGATCTGCCGCAGGAGCTGATCGCGCAGACGCCGGTCGAGCCGCGCAGCGCATCCAGACTGCTCTGCGTGGACCGCAGCAGCGGTGCGCTCTCGCATCATCATTTCTATGAGCTGGGGCAGTTTCTCCGCAAGGGCGATCTGCTGGTCATGAACGATTCCCGCGTTCTTCCGGCGCGGCTTTACGGCGTGCGCGAGGACACCGGCTCGCCGATCGAATTTCTGCTGCTGAAGCCCGTCGGCGAGAAGGTCTGGGAGATCATCTGCAAGCCCGGCAAAAAAGCAAAGCCCGGCAGAAGATTCCGCTTCGGGGAGAAGCTCTCGGCGGAGATCCTCGACCATGCAGAGGACGGCGGCCGCATTGTGCGGTTTGAATGTGAGGGCAGTCTCTATGCGGTTCTGGACGAGATCGGACAGATGCCCCTGCCGCCCTACATCACCGAAAAGCTGACGGACAAGGAGCGCTATCAGACGGTCTATGCGCGGGAGGTCGGCTCCTCCGCCGCGCCGACGGCCGGTCTGCATTTTACGCCGGAGCTGCTCCGTGAGCTGAAAGCGCAGGGCATTGACGAGGCATTCGTGACGCTCCATGTCGGACTCGGAACCTTCCGGCCGGTCAAGGAGGACGATATCCGCAAGCATCATATGCACATCGAGCATTACACGATCCCGCAGGAAACTGCCGAAAAGATCCGGCAGACGAAGGCGGCGGGCGGCAGAGTGATCGCCGTCGGCACGACATCCTGCCGGACGCTGGAGGGCGCTGCGGCGGAATTCGGAGAGATCCGCGCCTGCGAGGGCGATACCGGCATCTTCATCTATCCGCCGTATGATTTCAAGGTCATCGACGGGCTCATCACGAATTTCCATCTGCCGGAATCGACGCTCATCATGCTTGTTTCGGCATTCGCGGGCTATGACAATATCATGAATGCCTACAAAGCCGCCGTAGAGGAGCGCTACCGGTTCTTCTCATTCGGCGATGCAATGGCCATTCTCTGAGGAACAGGCGCATGATGATCCTGATAATTCTTGTGATCCTGCTGCTCGCGAATGCGGCGGCGCTGATCCTGACCGGCAGCCTGCGCTTTCTGATCGGTGCGGCGGTCTGTGTCGGATTTCTCGCCGCATATCTCTATTGCAGGCGCAGCAAACCGCAGGAGAAGCTGAATGCGCTGATCCTGCTGCCGCCGCTCTGCATCTGCGGATTCATGATGCTCTTTGCACCGATTTACAAACAATCGCGGCAGCTCTGGCGCTATCCGTTTCAGCGGGCATTTCACGGCATCTACAACAGCACGCCGAAGTGGTTTCCGGAATTCTCCGGCGATGTGCGGTCGGATTATGTCTTTGATGCGATCCCGTCTATCATGCAGGGAACCGGACATTACAGCGTGCGCTTTGTGACTGCGCCGGAACGCGCCGCAGAGATCGAAGCACAGTTTTCGGCACAGGCGCTGTATACGATGCCGCTGGCGGAAGGAATGCTTTCCTGTCAAAGCATACCGGAATCCGCAGGAAACAGTTACGCCGCATCCGGAGAAGAATGGAGCGGCGCTGCCATGTTTTACTGCGACGAAAAGTTCTGGTATCCGGAGGGGAAGCCCGCCGACGGCACAACGGTTCTGTGTCTTGATGCCCGCGGGGACTGGAATCATCCCGGCGGCTCCGTCGTCATCGTCAACAGCCGGACGGGTGCGGTGGAGTATTCGCAGTTCGGCTGGACACAGCTTGCATACGGAGAATGAATATGATCTATACGGAACTGACGGTGCGCGCCGCACGGATCGCGGAGCAGGCGCATCACGGACAATTCGACAAGGGCGGAATGCCCTATATTCTGCATCCGCTGACCGTTGCGGCAGAGATGGAGGACGAGATCACGACCGCCGCCGCGCTGCTGCATGATGTGGCCGAGGACACGGCGGTGACGATCGAAATGCTCGAAGCGGAGTTCCCGCCGGAGGTGACGGAAACACTCCGGCTGCTGACGCATGATCCGGCGGAGGATTATTTTGACTATGTGCGCCGGATCCGCAGCAATCCTCGGGCGCGGGCGGTCAAGCTCGCAGATCTGCGGCATAACATGGATATCCGGCGGCTCCCGCCCGAAGCGGCGGCATCCGAAAGGACGGCGGCGCGGCTGGAAAAATACCGCAGAGCCGTCGAGCTCCTGACAGAGAATACGAACGAACAAACCGGGATTTAGAGGTGTCTCCGACGGATTTATATTGGGGCTCCGCCCCAAACCCCGCCCAA
>CAMOOV010000208.1 GCA_946621745.1 uncultured Ruminococcus sp. | reverse complement strand
CAGTATCACGGCAAAAAGACAAGCAGATATCTTCAAGAGATAGTTGGGACATCATTATTATAGCAAAAACAAAGTTTTTCGTCAACTCCGGATATGCTGAAAGCCGCACACCTCCGAACGGGGTGTGCGGCTTCTGCCTTTATTCAGCGTTGTCGTCCGCCGTCACGATATGAATAACCGGCGGCGCTGTCATATAGTTTGAGCCGGAATACGGCTTTGTCTCAGCGGTGCCGTGCTGCGCATGGCTGCTGCCGAGTGCGAATACGATAAAATGATGCCAGCCGGCTCTGTCCTGAACGAGATCCGGATCCAGCGTCAGCGGATAGCAAAGCGATTTGTCTGCCGGCGGCATATCAATCCGCAGCGCATCCTTTCCGCCGAACGCCTTGCAGGGCTTTCCGTCGCACAGCACTGTCAGATAGACCTCATCCGTCACCTCGCGAACATTCACATACCTGCCGTCACTTGGCTTTTCCGGCAGATGCATCCGCACATACAGCTCATCAAGGCGGAAGGAGCTGTCAAAGAAGCTCAGATTGTCCACTTCATAGCGGTGCGGAACATTTGCTTTATAGTCGAGATACGGGCCGAGACCGACGCCGCAGAAGGCGCTGTTGTTATCCGTCACGCTCAGCGGAAAATCCACATAATCCGTTTCATACGATGCTGTCGCATAGGGCGGCTCACCCTCCGCAGGCTGTGCATCGGTGCAGTGCAGCGAGACAGAAGAAGTCCCCGCACCCGCGACGATCTCTATTTCTTCTGATAAATAGAAACAGGTCATGCAGTAAAGCCGGCTGTATTCATATTCATGCTTCGGCTCCAGCCAGATCTCCTGCGTGAGTTCTGGATTGATTCCGGCGACACCCGTCTGCGGGTCAGAATGCAGCGTGAATTCATGGGATTCCTCCGGTGTGCCGGTTTTTGTCAGTGCAAAGGGGATGACCGCGCCGTCCTGCATCAGTACAACACGCGCCTTTACATCCCCCTCATAACCGCTCATCTGGAAGCCCATATCCAGCGCAAACAGTTCGGGGCCGCCCTCTGCCGAAAGCTCTGCCCGCGGATCTTGGCCGCTCTCTCCGACGACCTGACCGAGATACCGGAGAGCGCTGACACTGGCGCGTGTCCGTTCGAGCAGCGGAACCTCATCTGCTTTCTCTGTTTGTCCTTCCGTGACCACTGCCTCAACAAAATCCTCCGGCGGGAGCGTCCGCAAATATGCGGTTGATTCTGTTGACAGTTCGCCTGTCAGCTCCGCGTCAGTTCCGGCTGACGGCTCTGTCTGCGCCGTCATTGAGGTGACGACTGCGGATGCATCCTCCGGCTGTGATGCCGCCTGCATATTTTCATTGTGCATGGCCGCGATGCCGAGATATGCGATGCAGCCGATCACGACTGCCGCTGCGATGCCCGCCGCCGCATAGATCCGCGGCTGTCTGCCGCTGCCCGCATACATTTCGATCGGCTCGTCCGGAGATGAATCCTCTGTTCCGGCGGGCTCTGCACTCTTATATTCTGCGGCATCGGCAATATCGGTCTCGACCGCCTGAAATGCGCGCAGAAGATCCTCTGCTTTCATAGCCACCCCTCCTGTTCCAGTGCTTTGCGCAGGCGTTTCCGTGCGCGCAGCAGCGTGACCTTGACCTTGCTCTCTGAAATCTGATAAGCGTCGGCGATCTCGCGGATCGAATGCAGATAGACATAGCGCTGCACGGTGATTCGTGACATTTCCTCCGGGAGCATTTGCAGACAGCGGCTGATTGCATCGGTCAGCGCCCGCTGCTCGACATTGACCTCGACACTTTCACCGGAGGGGATGCATTCGGCAAGCTCATCCAGAACCGTTTCATGCAGCGATGTGCCGCCGCGTTTTTTAGCGTGTGCCTGATTCCAGCGGCCGACGGCGCGGCGCCGCGTGACAGCAGACAGAAATGCAGAAAGATTTTTCGGTTTTTCCGGCGGGATCGTGTCCCATGCCTGATAGAGCGTATCACTGACGATTTCCTCGGCATCGCGCGGATCGCCCGTGAAACGGACTGCGATCCTGCGAAGAATGCTGCCGTACTTGACATCCAGCTCGCTGAGTGCCCGTTCATCTCGCTGTGCCAGCAGTGCAAGGATCTCCGCATCTTCCATATGCACACCCTCCTTTCCGTGAAGCTGAAAGCGCTTTCAATTATATAGTCAGCAAACAGTGCGCTGAGGTTACAGTCTGCAATCAGTTTTTTTGATTCTTCAGCGACCGGCTATAAATCCGTACTCCAGGGAACCACTGATGAAATCCCGCCTGACGGCTTGGCACGCAATCTGCTTGCATATTTTCTGTCATCTTGCACGAAAACTCCTTGCTGGGCGCCAGCCCAGCAGCGTCATTTTCATACAATCTGACGAAAAATCTGACGGGTCAAATATATTTGACCGTAAGTATCCTGCACCGCCGGCTCTGTGCGGTATTGCCTTTCGGTTTTCTCTCCCGCACAAAGCCCGCCGACAGAAAACCGGAGCCGAACACTGCACGGCTCCGAGTTCGTTTGTGAATGTGGATCGGACTGCGTGTCCGAATATATACAGGCAGTATTCATACTGTCCGCTGAATGAGCTGAATCCCGCGTCATACGAATATCCCAATCCGGTATAATGCGACGCTTTCTCATTTGCAATGCAGAATACCGGCGCATGACCCGCGCCCCTGACCATGATATAGTCCGCAAGGAAGATCAGAAGCCACAGTGCCGTAACCGCAAGCACGATTTTGGCGCCCTTTTTCCATGTCACGGCAGATCACCTCCGGCATCCGACCGGAATTCGCTGAGTATGCTGTTTGCAACCGTCCAGCTCCGGCCGTCCTGAAGCGTCAGCGTCAGATCGCCGTCCGCTGATTCGCCGCAGAGCGAGCACCAATCATAGTAGGTATCCATGACCGGATCACCGATCCATATGAAATCTCTATCCGCCGGCCGCACGAAAATGAATACGCCCGATTCCCTGCATTTGCGCAGCTGCTCCGCTTTCAGCGGCTCGGCGTTTTCCGCCAGCACATATTCCGGATGATCCCAGAATACCGTTTCCAGAATCCGCACCGGATCCTCATCCGGCGTGATCTCCGCGCCGTCGTTAAAAAGCTCTGCGCCCGCCGCAGTCAGCGGGAGACTGTCCGGCATGAGATAATCGAGCAGAAGCGGCTGTGCATAGAGCGGCCAAAGTGCGCCGTTCACCTCATTGCTCCAACGCGAATAATCCCCGATCAGCGCGCCGTCCCGATAGACTGTTTCATCGTATATTATCAGATATGTTCCGCTTGGCGTTTCGATCTTCCGGACGCGCTGCCAGTATTCGGCGGTCTCGTCCGGCGCGCTGACGCGCTGCATCGCATCGGCAAATGTGACCGGCTGCACATCAATCAGATTCCGGATCTTCGGCTCATTGCAGTAACCGGCTTCGCCGCCGTTCAGGATCGTCACATCCGCCGTGATCTCCACAAAGCTGCCCGCCGGATAATCGGTCTCCGGCTGAAATCCGTGGATCGGCTCCCAGTTTTCCGCCGTCAGCCAATCGCCCGGACTGTGATCCGGCAGCTCCGGCGTGCGGAATGCCAGAAAGGAATATCCGTCCCTGCTGTCCGTATAGAGCATATCGTATACGACCTCCGGTTCCTCCGGCGCGGGCTGCGCAGCAGGGGAGAACGCACTGCTTTCCGCACAGCCGGTCAGCAGCAATGCGCCGCAGAGCAGTGGAAGCAGCCGTTTCATTGTCATCACATCCTTATTCAGCCGTTCCGGCGATCTGCCGGATATTGCGCACGATGATATCATGCAGCAGCTCGACATCATAGTCGCCGATGATCGGTTCAAGATGCGAACCGCCGACACCGGAATCATCCGTCAGGAACACATAATTGCTGCCGGTCATGATCGCCGCAGCACGGCCGAACAGCTCGGTCTCCCGCGCCGCATTCGACGCAACGACCGGTACCAGATGAATGCCCTTTTCCGCTGCGGCCGCGATCGCGGCATTGAGCTGTTCCTCGTATTTGCTGCCGCTGTGGGGCGGTGCATCAAAGATCAGGAACGCGATCTTGTTCGTATCCTCGCGCCAGTCGCCGTTCGTGATCGTGTCGGTCAGCACCTGCGCGACCGCTTCCGGCTCATCGCCGCCGCCGTCGGCATATTCGCGGTTCAGTGCCTGTCTGATCTCCTTTACATCGTCCGAGAACGGATTGCAGAGCGTGACATATGCATCGCCCTCGTCCTTGTAGAAATTGACCGAGAATGTCACATTGCCGTCCGCCGTTTCCTCGGCGATCGCGGCGAAATCCTTTTGCAGATAGCTGATCTCGTCGCCCATTGAGCCGGTCGTATCGAGAATGAACATGACCTCGGTGTCAGTGTATTCGACGGCATCCGCATCGGTCTCGACCGTGTATTCCAGTGTCGGGACGCTGCTGCCGCCCTGTCCGGATGCATCCGCAGGCGCGGTAAAGGTCACGGCATCCGCACCGGCTGTGTGAATGGTCATGCTCTGACCGGCGCACTCTGCACTGTAGAACAGATAGGCCTTGCCGTCGCGGTTCGTCTTTGCCGTCCAGCAATTCGCATCCTGATCGCCGACCGCCAGCGCAACGGTCTGATTCGCGGCCGGTTTGCCGTCACGGGTGACGGTCACGGCTACACGGTTGACCGGATCGAGTCCGTATGCCGGGAACTGAATCGTGCCGTTATGCACGAGATTTGCAAAGAAGCCCCAGTTGTCGTTGTCGTTCCATTCTCCGGCAGTGAGAACGAACGGCTCGCCGCTCTGCGGAATGGCAGGATCCGTTTCGGAGCTTGCTTCATCGGGCAGCACAGGCTCATCGGAAGGATCAGCGGCTGCGCCGTCTGCTTCTCCTCTGACCGTATCCATACGCTTGGATGCGGAGAATTCGAGCTTTGCATCGCCGGCGCCTTCCAGCTCCGCCCCGAAATATGCCTCATCAGCGGCCTCCTCCGCGATTTCCGCCTCGGCAGAGGGCTTTTCCTCCGGCGCGCCCGCAAGTGCATCATCCTTTGCTGCGTTCAGATCCGCCTGCACCGCTGCCGGTTCGGCGTTGTCTGCGGTTTCGGCGGTCTTGGCATTGCTGCCGCAGCCTGCAAGTGTCAGTACGGCGATCATTGCCGCGAGATATGCGTTCATTTTTTTCATGGGTGATCCCCTCCTTTTGATTCGTCCCGATTAGAATTTGTGTACCCAGAGCAAACCTGAGTTTCGTGGTGCTTCTAACGAAGCTATGTGGGGGCGCTGCCCCCACACCCCTGCCAGAGG
>CAMOOV010000207.1 GCA_946621745.1 uncultured Ruminococcus sp. | reverse complement strand
CCGCCAGCCTTTTCGGGCGGCCCGCCGCGAGCAGATAGCCGCCGACTGCGATGCGGTGAACGCAGACCTGATATTCCGGTATCGACTGTAAGGCGCGTGTCAGTCCGGGATTGCCGTAGAAGATGCAGGTATAGAGGATATTGCCGCCGTAGAGCAGCATCACCGAGGCCGCAACATTGAGTGCGACTGCCGCAATGCGCCATGCACAGAGCGGAACGCGCCCCTGCCGCGTTGAGCGGGTGAGGTCGCCGGCGGCGGAATCCGCATCCGCCAGCAGCTCCAGCACCAGCAGGATCGGCGCGATCAGCAGCAGATAATCCGTGATCGGATAGTCAGCGACCGCAAGGATCCCGCGGCTTTCGCCGGCTTTCAGCGTGATGCCCTCCAGCCTGCTGTAATCGGCGGCAGTCTTTTTGAGATTGCGGTCGATGAATCCGCTCTGTTTGGTCAGGCCGCTTAGGATCGACTGCGTCGCCGCCTGCTCCTCAACATATTTCAGATAGTCGGGATAATCCTTTTCGAGATACTGCTGTGTCTTTTGGTTCTCGCGGCTTTTGGCTGACGCGGCGGACTGCATTCCGGTGCTGTATTTTGCGATCGACTGCTCCTGCTTGTCGCGGCAGTAGCCGGAAAAGAGCGCGAGATTGATGACCGCCGCCATGATGAGTATGACGAGCCGCTTCGGGGAAAGCAGCAGCCTTGCAAGCTCAGCCATATTGCCGGTCTCCTTTGAGATAGAGGTGACACACATCCTCCAGCGTCAGATTGTCATAGACCGGCACGCAGCCCTCCGGCAGCGGATCCGCCGCGACACGCAGGACGAATCCGCTTCTGCGCTGTGCGATCTCGCCGTTCGGATACTGCTCCTGCAAGAGCCGGATCTCGCCGTATGTGCCGGAGAATTCCCCGATCTTTCCCTCGGCATTCGCGAGCATTCCCTGCGGGGTATCGAATGCGATCAGCTTGCCGCCGCGGATGAGCAGCACATTCTTCGCGATGCAGGCGATATCGCTGACCACATGGGTCGCGAGCAGCACGATGCGGTCCTGTGCCAGCTCCGCAATGTCGTTCCGGATGCGGATGCGCTCCTCCGGATCGAGTCCGGCGGTCGGCTCATCGAGGATCAGCACCTGCGGCCTGCCGAGCATACTGGATGCCAGCAGAACGCGCTGCCGCATTCCGCCGGAATATGTGCCGATCTTCTTATGCGCGGCGTGGGAGAGATTGACCGCTTCGAGCATCTGTTCGGTCTGCTCCTTGATGTCCTTTCGCTTCATTCCCTTGAGCGCACCCATGTAATAGAGGAACCGCTTTGCGGTGAAGTCATCGTAAACGCCCTGAAGCTGCGGCGTATAGCCGACCAGCTCGCGCCATTTCCGGCCGAGCTTTACGATATCGGTGCCGTTCCAGAGGATCTGTCCGGATGTGCGCGGCATATGATCGGTCATGAGCTTCATCAGCGTCGATTTGCCGGCGCCGTTCGCACCGAGCAGGCCGGTGACGCCGGGCTCCAGCGTGAAGCTGACATTCGAGAGCGCCCAGAAGTCACCGTACTGCTTGGAAAGCTGAATGATTTCCAGTTTGTTTGCCATAGCGTCACCCCGTCACTGATAGAAAAGCCGTTCGATGCGCTGTTCGCCGAAGCATTCCTCCGGCGTCATGCGGTAATGCGCAGCGAAGCTCTTCAGATAAAAATATGTGCCGTCGAAGTTGATGCCCTCACTGCCGACCGAATCAGGCGGATAATCCCGGATGATGCGCCGGAAATCCTCCTCGGTCATATCCTCCGGCTGAAGCGTAACATAATCCTTCCGCCAGAAGCCGGTCTTTTCCAGCTCCTCGATATCCTCCTTTCTGATCTTGCGCGGATCGACAAGCTCACCGTCCTTCGTCTCGTAATAGCCGTTGCTGCGGATGAATTCCATATCGAAATCCGTGATATCCTCCGGCGCGATGTGAATGATATCCTCATAGTAATAGCCATATTTCATCAGGTAGCTGCGGATCCATTCTTCCGTATGCTCCAGCCCTTTGCATTTGCTGAGATCTATGGTTTTGATGATCTTCCCGCTGCTGTCAAATTCCGTGAAGAAAAAATAGCCTTCGGCATGATTCTGATCTCTGAAATCATCCGCTGCCCAGCTGAGATACAGGCGGTCTCCGTCCGCGATCATCGTACCGATACGGACAGAAACGATGCTCCGGTAGGTGCTGTAGATCATATCCTTTTCCAGCCACGGGAGCTGTTCCTTTGCCATCGCAAAGAGCGAAGCGAATTCGGTATCCTCGCCGGTCTGCATATTGACGACCCGGATCGTGCTTTCATCGTCGATCACATCGGCGCCCATGACCTTCGGCGAAAGGGTATAGTATGCCAGATCGCCGCTGACCGCATAGAGCCAGCCGTGCTGCGATTTGACGGGCGCTGCAAGCTCAATCTTTCCGGTGCTGCATTCGATCCGGAAGATGCCCGCACCCTTGAACGGATCGCGCCAGTCCTCCTTGTACTTATGGAAATAGACATAGTCGCCCTGTCCGCGCAGCTCAAAGCTGCATTCGATGCCGCCGTTCGGAATGTAATCCTTTTTCAGCTCGCCGGAGGAGCAGAGCTGTGTCAGCCGGCGTGCTTTCGGCTCATAGCACCAGAGCCCCATGCCGCCGCGCATTTCCGTGCTGCTGCTGTGAAGATTGCCGTCCTCCGCAGTGATATAATGCCTGTAATCGCATTCGATCCAGAGCTGTCCGCGGTGCGCGGTCAGATCGGCATTCAGGAGATACTGCGTATCTGCGAAATAGATCTGTGCGGCCTCTGTGACCTCTGTGCCGTCCGGCGCATAGCGGAGCAGTACCGTCGGGAACGATGTGCAGCCCTCCGGATTTTTGAGCAGCTCGATATTGCTGAGCGCGATCGCCCAGACATAGCCGTCCAGCCAGACCGGTTCGGAGATGATCGAATAATTCTTTGTGGTCGCGGTGCAGAATTCGTTGCGGTCGTGCAGGCAGTTCGGCTTTGCGCAGACAAAGACCGAATGTCCGCTGTTCGCATCATAATATTTCAGCGCCCGCTCTGTGTCATAGGTAAACTGATTGATGCGCAGATCCTCCATTTCCTCCTGTGTCGTCCAGTCGAAGTCGGCGAGATAATAGTAGCCGTTGTCGTTCTGCGCAATGGTTTTCGCATAGGGAATGTCGGTCTGGTCGGTGAGCTGCGGGGAGAATTCCGCCGCATCCTCCTGCCTGTCGATGCGGGAATTCTGCGTATTGTCGCCGCTGTGTTCCTTCTTGTAATTCCACGCGACCGCGGCAGCCGTTCCGCCGATCACGAGCAGAGCCGCTGCAAGAATGAGCAGCATCCGTCTTGTGAATTTTCTGCCCTCTTTCATGTATGCCTTCCTTTCTGCCTCCCATGCGGGAACCGGTTTCCGCTGCCTGCCGGATGCGGGCTTTGCGAGCTGTTCCTCGATGCTGCGGCGCTTGTCCTCAGACCAGCGGATCTGCCCGACGGAGCGCCGGTAATCCTGCGGCCTCATAGCAGCACCCCCGCATCCTCGATGTCCATGCGCAGCTTTTCGCGGCCGCGCCGGAGCTGTGAGCTGACGGTATTCTCCTTCCGGCCGAGCATCTCGGCGATTTCGCGGGCGGAATAGCCCTCGCAGTCATGCAGATAGACGACCGCATTATAGGGCGGCGGGAGCGCCTTGATGAGCGCGATGATATCCCGCATCGAATCGGTCTTTTCGGCCAGTTCGGATTCCCGCACATCCTCCAGACTGATGCGGATGCGGCGTTTCAGCTTTCTGCGGAGATTGTTGCAGCGGTTGATGACGGCGCGGAGGATATAGGCTTTGAGATGCTCGTCATCATTGAAAGAGCGGGGCTTTTTGTGCAGCTCGAAGAAGACCTCCTGTGCGACATCCTCCGCGTCCTGCTGATTGCCGAGACAGCAGAACGCTGCCTGCAATGCTGTATCGCCGTATTTCCGGAACGCATAAAGCGCGATATTTTCAGTTTGCATCGTCTATCGCCTCCTCCAAAGAAAATGCCTGCTTCCATTCGGGATGTTCGTCATTCACAAGTGATTCGATCGGACAGTAAAGCGCAACAATCTGCGCTTCTTTGCCCTCTTTTTCCAGAAGCTCCGGATCGCCGTAGACGACATAGGACGCATAGAGATTCTCGCCGTCCGAGTAATCCGGTGTGAAGTGTTGATTGTAGTACAGCGATTCATATTCCGAGTAGGATTGATCCTTTGTTTTCCGCCTTTCGACATAGCCCCGGTTGATGTAATCCGTGTCGATCTGCCTGACGAGATTGCCGTCATAATCCAGAATCATGATCGACTTCTGTACGCCCTCCTCTGTCGCTCTGTTCAGGGCGTTTACAGCATAGATATAGCGGTCATCCATTGCCATGATACCAAAGACACTTTTCGCTTTTTTCGGATCGTCTCCGTATTGCTCTGCGGAGAGCAGGAGCTTCTGTTCGCCGGTTTTCAGATCGACCAGCATATAGTCATCATAGGCCGCGCTGTTTTCCTTGCGTTCATTCACGCAGATCGCGTGCGAATGGGAGATCGCGACAAAGTGATTGCCGGGGATGACGACCTCCTCCTCGCTGTCCGTGACCTCGCCGGTCACAAGCGAGATGCGGCAGAGTCCCTGCGGGCCCGACCAGTCATCAAGAAAGCGGTAGAAATACAGATAATCGCCGATGCCGTAAAGTGCGCCCGGTGCCTGGTTGACATGGTTGATATCCGGCTTGCCCATGCCGTCGAAGATGACCGCGGAACGGCCGGTCGAAAGCTCATAGCCCCAGAGCTGCCAGCCGCCGCTCTTGAACGAGGAGGTGTTGTGCGTGATCGGATTTTCGATTTCCTCGCCCTGCACCTGCCGCTGCACGATGCACCAGACATAGCCGCGGTGGACGGTACACCAGCCCGTGCCGATGCCGTTTCCGAATTCGGCAAGCTCGGTGATCTCGGTGCCGTCCGCAGAATAGCGCAGAAGCACCTGCCTGCATTCATCGACGGTCATTGCAGGATCGCCATCGTCCGCCTGAAACTGCGTATGGCGCTTTTCCGGATGCAGATATTTCGTCGTGACGGTGTAGAGACTGCCGTCGTAATAGGTCATGGACGAATTGGCATAGGTCTTGGTCGATGCGGTGCAGTATTCGCTGCCGTCATGGACGCAGTTCGGCCGCGCACAGACCGCTGCGGATTTGCCTGTCTCACGGTCAGTATAGAACAGCGCCTGGACATCATTATCCCGGAACCATTCCGATTCATTTTCGTCGTTCGGGACACTGATTGTCCG
>CAMOOV010000206.1 GCA_946621745.1 uncultured Ruminococcus sp. | reverse complement strand
CGTATCGTCCGCCTGTATCGTATACAGATCGCCGTCCTGCTGAAGCTCCATGAATTCCGATGTGACCGAATCCGGCGTGAGTGCCGTAAACATGGAGCCGTCGATTCCGGTCATATCCCGGAAGATCTGATCCTGCACATCGCAGCCGAGCAGATTTTCACCCTCCGGCAGCTGCATGACACCCGGCACGCAGAAGCCGAGATCGGTATCATATTCCGAACGGTACGGCAGAAAGTCCGTTTCCGCGCCGTTCTGCATCGGCTCTGCACAGCCGACCGGCCTGTCTGAGACCGCATACTGCACATCCGTCAAATACATGGCAAAGGGCGTCGTATCGTGATAAATGCAGGTATAGCCGGAATAGAGATAGCCCAGCGGCGAACAAAGCGCACCGGTCTCCGCAGGAATCAGCGAGGAAAAGACCGAGCTGCCCTGCGGGATATCGTACAGCAGCTCCATATCATCGCCGAGCGTATCGTCCTGCCGCAGCGCCGTGCGGTGCAGCGCCTCCGGCGTCTTTGCATCATCTGCCCGGATCACTTCGGCAGCCTGCACAACCGCGCTGTCCGGAAGAATTCTCTCCAAATCGTCCGGCTTCATGCTGTTGTTCTGAATATATGAAGTCAGTCCCATTTCGCAGGTCACCAGAATGACAAGGAACGCATAAAACATTCCGCGCTTCTGCGGAAAAAAGCGATAAAACGCATAGAGCAGCAGATAGAGACCGCCGCAGACCGCGATGACCAGCGGAATATCCACCGCGCAGTATTCCGCAGCACACCAGATCACGGCTGCGGTGAAGCCGGCCATCAGGATGCCGGCGCAGACCGTCCGCATGACAGTGCCCGCTTTCGACTGCGGCTTCAGCGGTTTATCGTGCATCGTTTCCGTAAAGCGCCAGCCGGTCAGCGCCAGCACGAACGGCACCAGAAAGCCGAAGCGCTGCACCGTCACATTCGGATAATGCAGGCCGTGCCAGACAAAATTCAGCGGCGCATAGGCGATGCTCAGCATCAGGAACAGGAACAGCACAATACCGGTCAGGCGCTCCCGCAGCGGGATCCGTCCGGAAATGAGGTACGCGCCGAGCAGCATCACAAGCAGAATGCCGGAGCCGAAGAATCCCGGATGACTGTTCAATACAATGTACTGGAACGGCGCAAGCCCGCCGATCAGCTGCTGCACTGTTGCATAAAACTCCGTCCAGCTTGTGATTGTGCTGCCGTAGGTCGGTGTCGTGCGAAGCGCGAGAAATGTCGGGATCAGCAAAACCGCACCGAATCCGCCGCCCAGAGCGGAAAGCCCCAGAAAGCGCAGTGTCTCCTTCCAGAGACTCCGCAGCGGCTTTTTCAGGATGATGAGCAGCGCGATCCAGCAGAGGCCGGTCATCACGCAGATAATGAATCCCATGTAATAGTTGAACGCGATGCAGAGACCGAGTGCGATGGGATACAGCCGCGCATCCCCGTCCCGCATGACGCGGATCAGTCCCGCACAGATCAGCGGCAGCAGCGCAACAGAATCCATCCACACCAGCTGATGCATACTGCCGAGCATCCATCCGCACAGCGCAAACATGGTTGAAAAAGCAGCCGCAGAGGGCGACAGCACCGGACGGATCGTTTGCAGCAGAACCGCGAAAAAGTATCCGCAAAGCCCGATCCGGACACAGGCTGCAACCGAAAAGAACGCCGGCAGAACGGATTCCGGCAGAAAGACAGCGATCAGATTGAAAAAATTGATGCAGAAATAGGCGGCCGTCGGGATCAGGCTGATGCCGAATCCGGAACGCCATGTATAGAGCAGGCTCTCGCCGTTTCGCAGGATCCGCCGGAGCATGACAATATACGGATAGTATTCCGCATAGGCATCGCCGCGGAGCACGGAGTCCTCACCGAACGGATAATAACCCGAAAGCGCCAGACAAAGCAGCATGACGGCGCATGGAATCAGAAAGCTGAGCAGCCGGTAGATTCTGTTCTGCCTCCGGATATTCGGATTCAATCGTTCCATTTGCATCCCTTTCCTTTCAATACACCCTGATTACAGCAAAGTCCAGAGACATTGTCCCCGGACTTTGGTGGTCTGTCTTATTTTGCGCAGGCTGCTTTGCCGATCGCGCTGCCGTATTTCACGACAGTCTCTGCGCCGTTTTCGGAATTCTCAATGATCTGCGGCATGATCTCTGCGGCGTCCTTTTCCAGCACCAGCACGACCGTTGAGCCGCCGAATTCAAAATATCCCTTTTCGATGCCGCGCGCAACCCGTTTGCCGTGCGGGTGATTGACGATCTTTCCGACGAACATCGCGCCGACCTCAATTTGCAGCATCGTGCCGAAATTCTCGGTGTGCAGCATCGTGACCGTCCGCGTATTCTGATGATACACCTTGACATCATGCTCCGCCGAGACCGGATTGACCGTATGCAGAACGCCGGGGATCGTCCGCGTTTTGCCGATCTCGCAGGCATCCGGATAGCAGTAGCGGTGATAATCGTCGGGGGTGAGCCGGAAGATCAGCACCTTGCCGCCGCGGAATCTCGCCGCGAGCTTCTTGCAGCCGACAAATGCCGCAAGGCTGTAATCCGCACCCTTGACCGTGAAATGCGTATCCTCACTGACCGGAACGACGGTCAGCTTTGCATCGCAAGGGCTGATGAGCGTTTCCGGCGTCATATCGACCGGCCGCGCA
Organism: uncultured Ruminococcus sp.; assembly: GCA_946621745.1. Classification (GTDB taxonomy): domain Bacteria; phylum Bacillota; class Clostridia; order Oscillospirales; family Ruminococcaceae; genus Firm-04. The sequence goes on along the minus strand of CAMOOV010000206.1, from coordinate 2,701 downwards.
GAGGGCTTGACCGTCCGCGTGAAAAACGCATTGAAGCTGCGGTATTTGCTCTCGGTATATTCCTTGAGGTCGATATGCTTTTTCAGGACAAAGGGCGGGATCGCCGCCGTCGAGAGCGGATGATCGAGCGCAAAGCCGGCCATATACGAGACAAACGGCTTCGTCAGCACCTTCAGCATCGCTCTGCCGGGGGCGGTGCCGTAAAGCAAGCCGAGCAGCTTGCCCTGAGACGCACAGGAATCCGCTACCGGATTCCCCTCACGGTCACAGATCTGCGCACCTGCGCCTGTTTTGACCTCCTGCGGTTCCGACATAACGGATTCCTCCTTTGTATTCATATGAAATGCGCTGACCGTTTACTGCGGGAAATATTTGAAGATCAGGATCAGCAGCTCGACCACACCGACAACGATGAACCAGAGCATGACACGCATACCCGGCTTTTTGATGTGGAAGGGCGAGATAAAGAGCGTGGCAATGACAGCATAAACAATCGTTGCCGCGACCTCGAAATAGCCTGCGAGATCGCCGCGGAATGCAAAGAGCAGCGGGATCAGCAGCGCCGCCGATGTAACCGGAAGTCCCTCATAGGTCTTGCGGCGCTCGGTCGTGACCTGCTGACGGTCCTCCTCCGAGACATTGAAATATGCAAGGCGGATCAGTGCACCGAGACTGAATAAGCAGAATACCGCGATCTGGATCGGTGAATTCAGACCGGCGCTGTAACCGATCATCGGGGGCAGCAGTCCGAAGCAGACCATATCCGAGAGCGAGTCGATCTGGATGCCGAACCGGCATTCCTGCGGGGTGCGGTCTTTTTTGGTCTTCGCGACCTTGCCGTCAAACATATCGCAGAAGCCTGCAAGCATCAGCATGATGATTGCCAGATTCGTCCTGCCGTTTGCGGCGGAATACAGACCAACCGAGCCGCATAAAAATCCGACATATGTCAGAATGACCGTATAGTTATAGTAACCGATCATGAACTTTTCATTCCTTTACTCCACAGCGCTGAGCGCAAAAATCTATAATGCCTGTGATTCTCTTATTATATCAAATATTCAGCAATATTTCAAGTCTTTTTTCTGCATTTTCAGGATTTTGCAGGATTTGCAGCGCGAACGGTCTGTTCGATGATGCTGCCCGGCCGGACGGCGTGCTGTGCCTCCTCCGGCGTAAACCATTTTGCCTCACTGACCTCGCCGGAAAGCCGGAATGCCGTTTCGTCCGATTCCGCGCAGAAGCAGAGCATCAGCTGTCCCTTTGCATCATGCCATTTGCTGAACAGAAAACGGATATTCCGCGCCGCAATGCCGATCTCCTCGGAAATCTCGCGCAGGGCTGCCTGCTCAGCAGTCTCGCCGGGCTTCATATATCCCGCCACGCCGACAAAATAATCCTGCTGACCGTAGCTCTGACGGATCAGCGCGAGCTTGCCGTCCGGCGCCTGCACGACCGACAGCACACAGGTCGAAAACATATCAAAAAGCGGCTGCCGGCAGCCCTCGCAGTAAGGCACCGCGCCGTCATCGCCCATTTCGCGCAGGACGGTCTTTGTGCCGCAGTGCGGACAGTATTCAAAATGCATATGATTCTCCGTCTGCATCCTCAGCGGATGCTGTTCTCATGCGGCTGACTGCCGGATATCCGCCGCAGCACAGCCGTGAAATAATCCGGCAGCGGGCTGTCAAATTCGAGATATTCCCCCGTGACCGGATGCACAAAGCCGATCTTCTTTGCATGAAGGCACTGACCTTCGATATTGCGCTCCGGCCTGCCGTAGACCGGATCGCCGTAAACCGGATGCCCGATGTATTTCATGTGTACGCGGATCTGATGCGTCCGGCCGGTCTCCAGGCGGCAGCGGATATGCGCATATTTTTCATACTGTGCGCATACGCTGTAATGAGTCACTGCATCCTTGGAATTCGTCGCAATGACGCACATTTTCTGCCGGTCACGGGGATCTCTGCCGATCGGCGCATGAACGGTTCCGGAGGTCTCGCGCAGTCTGCCGCAGACCACGGCCTCATATTCCCGCGTAAAGGAATGCACGGCGATCTGCTCCGCGAGGCCGAGATGCGCACGGTCTGTCTTTGCGACGATCAGCAGCCCGCTGGTATCGCGGTCGATGCGGTGAACGATGCCGGGACGAATCACGCCGTTGATGCCGGAGAGCTGTCCGGCGCAGTGAAAGAGCAGCGCATTGACAAGCGTCCCGTCCGGATGTCCCGGCGCGGGGTGAACGACCATACCCTTTTGTTTGTTGACGACAAGCAGCTCAGCATCTTCATAGACGATATCGAGCGGGATATCCTGCGGCTGCACATCCAGCGGCTCCGGCTCCGGCACTGTGACCTGAACCGTATCGCCGGCTTGCAGCTTATCGTTTTTCTTCGCAGCAGCGCCGTTCCGCAGCACACTGCCCTGCGCAATGAGCTGCTGCACGGCAGAGCGTGTCAGCGCAGGCTCCGGCTGTGCGGCGATCCACGCATCAAGGCGTTTGCCGCTGTCCTCCGGAGCCGCGCAAAGCGAATATTCATGCACCGGCATTCTGCTGTTCCTCACCGGCCGGCGGCTGCGGCAGCACCGATGCTGCGGGCGCTGCTTCCGCTGACGGCTCCGCTTCCGCAGCCGGTTCCGCTTCCGGCAATGTCTCCCGCAGCGGCGCGGCCTCCGCCTCCGGCAGCAGCGCGGCTTC
>CAMOOV010000205.1 GCA_946621745.1 uncultured Ruminococcus sp. | reverse complement strand
CGTCCGATGCGCCGCTGGTTTTCAAACCGATGATCCGCCGCGCTGAGATCACGGATGACACATTTACACCATATGCGCCGACAAACCGCGAGCTTTATGAGATGATCCTTGCGCTGCAATCCGGCGCGGCAGTGCAGACCGCAAATGCCCGGATGCAGACTCTCAAAATTGACCGTCCGGAGGTGAGTGAGGATGCCTGATATTCATATCACGGTGCGGGATCGCATTGCGCAGGCGGACGGTGATCCGGAGATTGTATGCGGCAACAGTGACTATACCGCCGTGTTCGATTTCGATGCGGAGTGGGATGCATTTCGTGTGAAAACGGTACGCGCAGTCTGGCAGGATCTTGTGACCAGGCAGTTCTTCCATGCGGATACGCTGTTCACCGGCAATACCGTATTGCTGCCTCCGGTCTGGCGCACCTGTCAGGTTTTGATCGGTGTGTACGCGGGCGATATCCGCACGACTACAGCTGCTCGTGTGCCGTGTGCGGGATGCATCACAGATTCCGAACCGCATCACGATGATCCGGATGATGCGCTGTACCGGCAGCTCCTCGAATATCTGAGGAAGATCGCTGTCACCGGCAGACCGGGCAAGGCACTCATGCTCGCGGTGAATGTGCCGGTCTCGTGTGTGCCGGAGTGCATCGGGGAACCGTCATAAGGAGGGAATATGGCAAGCTATACTTATATCAACGGCAACTTTTCCGTGCTGAAAACCGTGCTGGAAAACAGCGGTTTTTTTGATACTGTCGAGACAGGCAGCTTCAGAACCGGAAACTGGACTTATACCAACTGCGTGATCTGCAATGCAGACGGAAAGTCCGGCTTTTTCAAGTTCGGCTGGGTGCTGCACGCAGGATATGATGTAAATATCTACGGTCTTGCTGTGAATCAGGGCAGCACTCCAAGCTATGAATTCGTTCCGAGCTATGAGAGTGGTATGCAGGACGATTATTTTCCGGTTGGCGTTTATGTGACGCCGCACGGTGTTTCAATCGTCTGCCGCCGTGCGCGCATTCTCATTACGCGCAATCAGAACGGAAAGACCGTTGTCGTGACCGGCGCGAATCCTGCAAAAACCGATTCGTCAACAAACTATATCATGAGCGCGGTCTGTGCAATCTCGACCGATGACGATGTCGAACGAATCGCATTTCCGGTCAATACCGCGATCGGTTATCAGACGATGATCCAGCCGCTCTGCACGGCGTCCTATGATCTGTCCTTTACTGACAAAGCGGGATTGCTCGCCTATAAACAGAGCAATGCGCTCGGCAATATCCGGTACGGTGAGAAACGCTATTTCACGGACGGATATTTTGCGATTGAGGATGAGGAGACGACGGCATGAAGTATGTTATCATGATTGCCGTGGTCGTCGGGCTGGCTGCTGCGGACTTCGTGACAGGCATCATCAAGGCATATGTGCGGCATGATCTCAGCTCTGCGAGGATGCGCGCAGGCGGGCTCAACAAGCTCTCGGAGATCGTCGTCATGACAGCTGCCTGCGGACTGGAAATCGGGATCCGGATGCTCGGTGACTATTATCATTCGGCCGATGCAGCCGCGCTTTCCGGTACTGTGACAGCAGGGCTGGTCTTTGCATATATTGTAATAATGGAGCTGATCTCCATTCTTGAAAATTACGGTGCGATCTCGCCGGACGCCGTCTGGGTGCGCCGGCTGACCGAAAAGCTGCGGAGCTTTCAGAAGGAGGATGACAATGTTTACGCCTCGCCTGACAAAACCCGAAAGGGGTAACAAATATTATAATACAGTCGCGAACGGCGGCATCTCGACTGCAATCGTCGGAAGCCCGACTGATGCAGGCTGCAATGTGCTGGCGAACTGTGTCGGCTATGCAGCCGGCCGCTTCAATGAGATCATCGGAAGCGGGAGATTTCAGTATTTCAATTATCCGCCGAATGCAGAGGATTTCTGCAATGCGGCGCGGGCGGCCGGTCTGACCGTCGGGACGGTTCCGAAGCCCGGTGCGATCATTGTCTGGGCAAAGGGCGCGGTCGGGACAGGAACGGACGGCGCCGGTCATGTGGCTGTTGTTGAGCAGATTCATGCCGACGGCAGCATCACCACATCGGAATCCGGCTACGGCTGCGCGAATCCGTTCTGGACATCCAAACGCATCAGGGGCAGCGGAAACTGGAGCGCAGGCAGTGATTACCGCTTCCTCGGCTTCATCTATCTGCCGGAGGGCGCGGGCGGTGATGTCCCTGCGGGGCTCATCAAAAAGGGCGATTCCGGGCTTGCTGTCACATGGCTGCAAACCCGGCTGACCGCAGAGGGCTATCTTCCGAAAGGGCAGATTGACGGCATCTTCGGGACATTTACCCTCGGTGCGCTGCTGGCCTTCCAGTTTGAGCACGGGCTTGCCGTGGACGGCATCTGCGGCCCCGCAACAAAGGCTGCACTGACAGCATGATGCAAAGCGCCCGGCCGGTTCACTCGGAATCGGCCGGGCGCTTTTTTATTTGTACTGTTTTTTTCATTGCGCAGCAGGTGCAACGGCTTCCGGTGCAGCGGATTCGGCAGGCTCATCCTGCTCGGTCAGCTCCAGCAGAATGCGCTGCACACTCTGCTCCTGCATCTGCAAAACTGTCATCCGGAACCAGTCGCCGCTGACCGTCTCTCCGGCCTCGGCAATGTGTCCGGCCAGCTCCGTGAACCAGCCGCCGACGGATGTGCATTCTGTGACAATCCGGCTTTCCGGCAGCGAGAGCTGATCGCGCAGATCGGCGATCGAAAGCTCACCGGATACCTCATAGCGGTTTTCGCCGCAGGGTGTCAGCATCGGCACAACTTCATCCGCCTCATCATAAATCTCGCCGACAAGCTCTTCGATAATGTCCTCCAGCGTGACAATGCCCTTCGTGCCGCCGTACTGATCCATGACGACAGCGATATGCGATTTGCTGCGCTGCATCTGCTTCATTGCCTCGCTGATGCGTGCAAATTCCGGCAGACGCAGGATGTTTTTCAGGATCGGACGGATATTTCTGCCGCCGCTTTCCAGCATCCCGAAGAAATCCTTCTCTGTAATGAATCCGATGATATCGTCAATCGAATCCGCATAGACCGGCAGGCGCGAATACCGCTCCGCAAGGAAGATCTGCTTGATCTCCCTGATTTCCATATCCTGCGGAATTGCCGTGACACGGACACGCGGAACCAATACCTCATCGACTGAGATCTCGTCGAATTCCAGCGCCGAGCGGACGAGATCGCTTTCCTGCTCCTCCAGGACGCCCTCCTCCTCGATCTGATCGACAATGACCTTCAGCTCATCTTCGGTGACAGAGGGTGCGCCGTTCCGGTTCTGCACGAGCTTTGCAAGCTGATTGAACAGGAAAATCAGGGGTGTCAGCAGGAAAATCAGTGCGCGGAGCGGCACCGCAAAAAGCAGCGCCATGCTTTCGGCGTGTGATTTCGCGTAGTTTTTCGGCAGAATTTCACCGAAAATCAGAACCAGTACGGTCATCGCCATTGTGGAGATACCGACGCCGCCCTCACCGAACCACTTTGTAAAGAGGATCGTGCCGAGGGAAGCGGAGAGGATATTGACGAGATTGTTTCCGATCAGGATCGCGGTCAGTGCGCGGTCAAAGGATTCCGCGAGTGCGAGTGCCTGCCCGGCACGTTTGTTTCCCTGCATGGCATCATTCTTGAGCCGGATTTTGTTGACACTGGAAAAGGCTGTCTCGCAGGCGGAAAACATTGCCGAGAGGATCAGCAATCCCAGTATCGCTATAAGGTAGATCATGTATGCTCCTTCCGTAATTTGCAAAACCAATCTTACCTATTATAATATAAATCAACGAAAAATGCAAGTCTGAAAATTAGGCACTCTTCGCCGTTTTCGGCGGTTTCAGCGGATTTCCGGTATGATTTGCGCGATTTGCACCGCTCTTATCTGAATTGTGCGCTTTCCGCCAGCCCCATATTTCAGACAAACAGAAACACCGTACTCCATGATTACCCTGAGTAACGGTGTTTCTGATTTGTCCCTAAAGAAATACGCAGTAAGATCATATCTATTCGGTGAAGGTGCAGATAGTGAGATGTGCGTTTATTGATGTATACAAACTGTTCCTTTTTCAGTAAGAAAAGCCGCTTTCTGTATCCGAACACTCAGGGTTGAGCATAATGCAGCTCAGATTCTTCGTTATTGACTGTATAATGAACGACCTTATTTTCCTCATCGAGTGATTTCATGAACGCCCCCAGCGGGAAACACAGCTCCGCATTGTCATCGGACAGATTCAGAGAAGACCGGTTCAGCCAGTATTTCGGAAGCAGCGGTGCAGTCAGATCATCCACAGGACAATCGGCATATTCCCTGCGCTCTCCGCTCATCAGAAAATAGGAAAGACAGAGATCATCATCCCCGCTTCTGAGTCCCCATGTCGCATCCGAATGATATCCCTTTCCGTTGATGACAACATAAGTCCATGCGTGCGCAATCGCTTCCGTGCTGCATCCGACTTCCAGCGCCTGTACACCGGCTTGCAGAAGCAAATAGGAATATGCAGAGCTCATATCGACACACTGTCCGTTTCCCTCCGTGAGTGCAATATATGTTGCGCCGTCAGGTTTATGCTCAACAAATTCATACTCATACGCATAATGCGTCGAGATATAGTCAAATAACTTCAGGCACTTTTCAAACTCATCGTCATCCGGTTCCAGATACTGATTCAGCACATCCGCAACAAGCGCTTCAAACTGCGCCTCGCGTTCGACAAATTCATCCGGCGGGATCTGATAGTATATACGCCCGGTGCCGTTTTCAAAAGGCGCTGTACCGTCACTGCTTTCGCCCGTTATCTTGGTACATCCGGCCGGAAACAGCTGATTGAGTGTACTCGGATTCGTAGCCCATTTGTATGCCTCCTCACCGGAACAGGCAAAGGTCGTTTCCCCTGCCCGAAGCGCATCACAAAGATGATAAAACGAATCCCAGTAATCCTGCGGGACATCATCAGCAAGAAGCGGAACATAGAGATGCGGATTGAATGCATATTGCTGCACCGGATCGTCTGCGGCTGTTGTTCCGGAGGGTTCTGTCTCCGCCGGCAATGCAGTATCAGCAGCATCCGTTTCCGCAGGGTTCGCTGCTTCTGCTGTCGTCTGCTCTGCCGCGGATCCGTCAGGATTCTCCTGTACGGATGCCTGCTCACTGCATCCGGAAAGCAGAAACGCTGCGGTCAGAATCATACAAACGGTCTTTTTTTTCATGTCTTTATTCACGGACCCTTTCCTGGATTCCGGCAGTCATTCGCTCATTCGCGCACTGCCTGATTGAACTATTGATGTCCCGACTATCTCTTGAAGAGATCTGCTTGTCTTTTTGCCGTGATACTGCGTTAGAAATCCTTGCCTTGCGTCAG
>CAMOOV010000204.1 GCA_946621745.1 uncultured Ruminococcus sp. | reverse complement strand
CCGGTCAGCTCGCATCGGTGTTCGTCACAACGACAGTCGCACCGGCGATTGCGACCGTCACCTGCATGATCTTCACATGGGTGAAGTACGGCAAGCCGGATGTTTCCATGTGCCTGAACGCTTCGCTCGCGGGTCTGGTCGGCATAACGGCGGGCTGCGATGTCATGGATGCTGCCGGTGCATCGGTTGTCGGCATTGTCTCCGGCCTGCTGGTCTGTTTCGGTGTGTGGATGCTTGACTATGTGCTGCATATTGACGATCCGGTCGGCGCAGTCGCCGTCCACATGATGAACGGCATCTGGGGTACGATTGCGGTCGGTCTGTTCGCAACGACCTCTGTTCCGGGCAATGACACATTCAGCGGACTGTTTTACGGCGGCGGCTTCTCGCTGCTCGGCAAGCAGCTGCTCGGCTTTGTTTCGGTCGCCGCATGGACGGCTGTCATGATGACGATTGTATTTCTGGTCATCAAGCACACGATCGGCCTGCGCGCCTCGGAGCAGGAGGAGATCCTCGGCATGGATGCCGCAGAGCACGGTCTGGTCAGCTCCTACGCGGATTTTGCCCCTGCAATGGGTGAATCGGCAATGGCCGGTTATCCGGAGCACGGCGAGCTGGTCTCGGCAAAGCCTGCGCCGGCTGCTCCGGCTGTCAGCGTGACGGCGAAGCCTGATGCCGAGCATCCGAAGATGACAAAGGTCGCTGTCGTATTCAATCAGGAAAAGCTGCACCATTTCATTCACGCAATGGAGCGCATCGGCATCACCGGCGTAACCGTTACGAATGTCATGGGCTGCGGCATCCAGAAATCCAATCACTATTACCGCGGCGCGAAGATGAGCGCGATGCTGCATCCGAAGATCAAGGCAGAAATTGTTGTCTGCAAGGTTCCGGTCGAGACCGTCATCAAAACAGCCCGCGAGGTGCTGTATACCGGTCAGGTCGGCGACGGAAAAATCTTCACCTATCCGGTGGAACAGGTCGTCAAGGTGCGTACCGGCTCTGTGAACTATGATGCGCTCCAGAGCGAAGAGCTGCCGGAAACTGATTAAGCCAACTCCTACATCTCATTTCCTTACAAAGCGGCAAGGGCACGGTCTGTTCGACTGTGCCCTTGCCGTTTGTGATACAGAATCATTTACGGAAAGATCATGCGCAGGAAATTATACAGATGCGCCTTGACGCTTTCCACATTATGCGAATAGCCGTGCATTTCATGGAACAGATGCTCAGTGCCGTTCTGGGTGAGTGCCTCCTCATACTGATACGGGATATCACCGACTGCACCGTCCTGATCGGCACAGCTCAGCAGCAGCAGCTCCGGTGCATTCTCCCGGAAACAGAAATCCGCCCGCTCCATGAGATGCGGCTCACCCGTCCCGCTGATGACACCGGATGCCGGACAGATGCTCCCGATAAATCCGAACTGCTCCGGATGCGAGAAGCCGACATTGAACGACTCTCTGCCGCCGAGCGAAAAGCCCGTGACTGCCGTATTCTCCCGCCCCTCTGCGATTGAAAAATGCTCCGCCATAAAGGGCATGATATCCGTTTCGAGATCATTGACGAAATTGTCGAAATTCAGGAAATTCTGCTCATCCAGTCCGGTGCAGCGCGGCATATCCTTGCTGCAATAGATATACGGCGAGACAACGATCATTTCCCGTGCAAGCCCGTCCGCGACAAGATTGTTGAGGATCACGCTGAGCTGCACCATGTCGCCCGCCATCCAGTCCTCGGTATCACCGGAGCCGTGCAGCACATACAGCACGGGATATTTCTTCTCCACCGTGTAATCCGGCGGCACCAGCACATTCAGTCCGGTCTCGCGCCCTGCCGTCTGCGAATCGTAATAGAGCTTGACAAAGGAGGGATATTCCACACCCTCCCGCTTCTCGGTCAGATCCTCCGGCGGAAACTCCGCGAGCATTGCGCGGCACTGTTCGAGATAAGGGACGGTTGTGGTCGTTTCGGCAGTTGTCTCGGCAGCGGTCGTCACGGTTGTCACGGTCTCCGTCTGCGGCGCAGTGCTTTCCGCATTCTGCTGCGGACTGTTCTCACCGCAGGCTGCCAGCAGCAGCAGTGTACCTGCCGCCGCCGCCAGTATCCCATAGTTCAAGATACGCATTCGTTCCTCCTGTTATCTGTTTTTTCGAGCCAGCCCGCCTCATTCGTTCTCCGGCTGAAATCGGCCTCAATCTTCCGCACCTCATCTTCGGCACTGACAAATGCATCGACGACCAGCGGATCGAAATGCTTCCCGGAGCCCTCCGTGATGATCTGCATGGCTTCCTCAAAGCTGAACGGCTTCTTATAGCTGCGCTTCGAGACCAGTGCATCGAATACATCAGCGACCGCCATGATCCTCGCGGAAAGCGGGATATCCTCCCCTGCAAGTCCGGTCGGATAACCGGTGCCGTCCCATTTCTCGTGGTGATAGGCCGCCAGATTGCGTGCTTCGTTCAGATAGCCGGAATTCGGAACCAGCGTGATCGCCTCGGTCAGAATGTCCCTGCCCGCTGTCGTATGCGATTTCATGATTGCAAATTCCTCATCGCTCAGTCTGCCGGGCTTATTGAGGATCGCATCCGGCACATGAATCTTGCCGACATCGTGGAGCGGTGCGGAATCGACCACATCCGAAATGAATTCATCGGTCAGCGCATCGGCATAGTAGCCCTTTCGGCGCATCTCCTGCAAAATGATATCAGCATAGGCAGCGGTCTTGCGGACATGCGCACCGGTATTCCGGTCGCGGCTCTCGACAATATCAGCCAGCACCAGAATCAGTGCCTTCTGCATCATCGAGATCTCCTGATTCTTCTGCTGCACATCAGCGACATACCGCATACTGTCATCGGAGGTCTTCTCAATCGCCTGATAGAGATTCTCGACCTCGTCGCCGGTGCGGATATTCAGCTCGCGGATGCGCTCGATACTGCTTTCACGCGCCTTCTCCGAATCATACGCAAATGTACCCGTGCTCATCGCGATCGAATTGATCGGCAGAATGATATGATATTCGATCAGCCAGCGCACAAGGGCGAAGATCAGAACGAAGAAGCCGAGAAACAGCGCGAGCATTTCAATGAAGAAATCACGCTCGATGATCCCGATCTGCTCCATTGAGACATCGGCGGCCGCATAGCAGACGCATTGTCCGGCATCATTATAGACCGGCACATAGACAGTCAGCAGCCATCCGTAGGCATCATCCGACTCGATCGGTTCAATGCTCCTGCCTGCCAGCAGATCCGGAATATACGGCTCAAAGGTCGGATCAAACGGAATAACAGCGCCCGCAGGTGAGCCCTCCATCTCATCCGTATCCAGATCAAAGACAACATGACAGCCGTCCTCCTCGATGCGGTATACATACAGATAAAGGATATCCGCCGAGCTTTCGCGGATCTCATAGAGCAGCCGTTCAGTATCCGCATATCCCGCTGCCGCCTCACCCTCTGCGATATAGGTGTCAATCATATCGGCATCGAGTACGCTTGCAGCGATATTCGCCGCACCGAGCGCGACCTTGATATGATCCTTGATGAGCGCATTCCGGTAGAGCCTCATGCTGATGCCGGTCGCTGCGACAGAGACAGCGATCAGCGAAACGCTCAGCACCAGCAGAATCTTTGTCCGGAGCGACATCACACGGAAGGTCATCTTCTTCGCCGCTGCCGAATCCTCTCTGGAAAGCGGCGTCTGCATCCAGCCGGTGAACCGGAACATCCGCCGCACCTTCTTCGGAAGCAGCTCCATGATGCCGACGGACAGTATGACCGTAACGGTCTTATCCAGCAGCTCTGTCAGGAGATTCGCCGTCAGCTGCGCCGTAAACGGCGTGAAGCAGCCGATCGCATACATTCGCGCAGCAAGCGACTCCGTCTCCAGGCTGACCTCGTCGAGAAACCACGGGATGAATGTACCGATTCCGCCGCCGATCAGGGTAAACAGGATAACCGCAGCCGAGAATACAACAATCTTGTGGCGGAGGCGTTTTCTTGCGATCCATGCGGATGCCAGCGCGATCAGAACACTCAGGAAACCGTAATAGATTGCTGAAGGATCCGAAATGCTCTTGAACAGATTCGTAGCAAAGCCGACCATCACGCCCGGCAGGTAGCCGCCCATTGCAGCCGTTATGACCGTTCCGACCGTATCCAGCCAGATCGGCAGCTCCAGCTTCGCGCAGAGTGCGGAAAGCAAAAGGTTCAATATCACACCGCCTAAACACAGCAGCACTGTGATCAGATTTCGTTTTTTGCCCGGCAAGGCAGGCTGAAGCTCTGCCATATCTATCACCTGCTTTTCAATATAGTAGGAGACTGCTCATTGCTCACTGCATCTGCTGTGTATGTTGATCAGCAGACTGCTCCGGCTGCTCCGCCGGTTCACTGTGTTCATTCTGTGTGTCATTGAAGCTATGCAGATACTCCATGTCCTGTTGGATGTTGTTCACGCTGACCGTATCATGAACATCCTGATGCAGTGCATTGGTCAGAGTCTTTTCATGCTCCGATATCATTGTCTGCAAGCCCTCTGCCGCCTGCCGCATCGTCCGGAATGCCGGATCGGTCTCCCAGTTATAGATATCGGTCTTTGACCAGTCCACGGATTCCGCCGCGATACCGAACTGTTTGAGATAGGCATAATATATCGAATCGTATTTTTCAAAAATGCCGGAGAGAACGGAGCGGTCGGAGATACCGCGCCGCCGCCGCTTCTGGGCGCGGTACTGCCGGATGCTCTCCCGCATACTGCGGAACACGGTATCGCTGCCGGCGCCCTGCATCTTCACGCGCCGGAGCAGACCGGTCCGCAGTCTCGGATTATCCTTCTCCGCATCGGCCAGCATCCAGTTGAGACGCGCTGCATACCGCAGCTTCGGCATGAGCAAACCGATCAGCATTGTTACAAGATAGCGCAGTATCATCACAAATACCGAGACAATAAACGCCGCAGCTGCAAAGACTGCGCCGAGGATGCCGACGATCACCGACAGAATCGTTTTAAGCACATCCAAGATAATACACCTCCCCAGCCTAATGCTATTCTCTTTCATTATAGCATATTATGCTGAAAAGTGCAATGGATACAACAAATTTTCATCAGCCGTTTCGCGGCCTGATATCATATTGGAGGCCGGCACTGCCCGGTCGACAGGGCCGACAGCCGTTATGCTAAAGGCACCGGGCAGTGCCCGGCTCCGATTTGCTAAAGGCACGGTCGCGCTCACGGCTCCGATCAACCAAGTACACGCCGCTGTTCGCGGCTTCTTTCGAGTGACCGACAGCGCATCGGGAGCATAGCCCGCGAACGACGAATTCCGATAGCGAGAAGAGCAACAAAAACCTGTTAATACAATCAAGGTGCATCTTACGGAACTTGGAGAGAGGAGAGATAAGGAAGGGGAGCGCGAGGGGGCAACCTTAA
>CAMOOV010000203.1 GCA_946621745.1 uncultured Ruminococcus sp. | reverse complement strand
GGGCAAAATCAGCCAAAAAGACGCGTGTTAGGCTTAGTGTCAACACGCCCTAATTTCAACGAGGTGGAAAATGCTAATTGCAACACTCGATCAAGACAGACAGTTCACAGAACGTCTGGACAAGCTCCTGAAAAACATACTGTCAGATGTTGATTATGCGGCATTTTATTCCCCGTCGGACTGCCTGCAATACACGATGGAGCATGATGTTTCTTTGGTATTTATCAATCAGAATATCGGGGATCATTTCTCAGATTTGCAGCTTCTGCACCAGCAATTACGAAAAATTCGTCCGCATATCGACATGGTTATCGTCTACAACGAAAATAAGCCGGACAATACCGTGGCACTTTGGACAATCCAGAGCCGATGTTCAGATTATATCAGTAAATCAGTTACGGAAGAACGGCTGCAAGATACACTGCAAAATATATGGTTTCATCCCATTGCAGAATCAATGCGCTGATTGTTGTGTGTTATTATCCGTACCGTCTGCCGGTCCGCTCCGAGCGGAGCCAGTCTGCGGCAAAGGCAATGAATTCGGAATTGGTCATCCGCCGGGTGCCGGGCAGACCGTACTGCCAGCCGGGAGCAGTCTCGGCGTTCTCCCATGCATGGCTGATTGCATGGCGGATTGCGCGCTCAACACGCGCGGCAGTGCTGTGCATCTTCTCAGCGACCTCCGGATAAATGCAGTGCATCATGCTGTAGCGGCATCTCCCTTGCGCATATACCAGCAGGATTGCGCAGCGCAGATAATGAAAGCCCTGCAAATGCGTGGAAATGCCAAAGCTGTAAAGGAACCGCGTCACGAAGGCCTCTGCATCTGTGTCGGGCATAAAGGCAGGTTCTCTTTGCGGAAACGATCCGCCGCCGCAGAGCAGATGCACAAAATCCGGCAGTCCATTTTCGTCCTCCGGCATCGGCACATAGCGAACACCCTGTTCCTCAAAGATACGCTGAAGTGCATCATTCTTTTCGCGGTAAAAAGCGATAATCCGGAGATCGGAATACCGCAGGACCTCATTTGTGAACTGCGGAAATTCCATAGTGGGAACTGTCAGATTCAGGATCAGTACATCCGGGTGCTCTACGCGGACGGCTTGCAGCAGCAAGTGCGGCTGCTGACAACGCAGAATCGCCCAATCGCCTGCATGGTGCAGTCCGGCTGCGCATTTGGCTGCAAACGCATCATCATTGTCTGCAACGATCACTCTTAATTGTTTCTTCATTCTTTCTATGTCTCCTTTTTGATAGGCACACTCTCACCAACAGGCGAAACTGCGCCTGGATTTGGCATCATCTATTATAGCAATCCCGATATTCCTTGTCAATCAGACGCTTTCGGTAGCCTTGCCGAATAATGTCGCATTTTGTCGCAGCATTGAAACCGCCCTCCGAAGGGTTATTTTTCTGCCTTCGGCCGCATATATTACGGCGGAGGGATGCCGATGAAACCGATGATACAGGGCTGCCTGTTCTGCGGCCTGCCGGTCTCCGTATGTCTGATGCTCTGTATGGCTGCCGGACTGACCGCCGCCGATCTGCCGATGCAGAGCTATCATATCCTTGCGGTGCTGCCGGTCATGAGCGGCTGCTTTGCGGCGGGCTATATGAGCGGACGGCGCGGGCGACGCCGCGGAATCCTCTGCGGACTGCTCTCCGCTCTGATGCTCTGCGGCATCTGGTTTGCGGCAGCCTGCCTGCTGGCCGGCCGCCTGCGCCTCCCGCTCTGGAGCGCTTCCGCACTCCCCTGCGGATGCTGCGGCGGCGTACTCGGTGTCAATACGCGCCTGCCGATGCCCCTGCCGCATTCGCACAGGGCTGCGGGTATGCAGCAGCGGTTCGCGGTCTTCGCTGCATCCCGGCACAGGCCGCAGAAGCAGCAGGATTCCCCTTCTGAATCAGTCTGAAATGATTATTTCATTCATGATTACAACCTGTTGTGACTGATTTGTAGAGCAGATATGACCATATGTGATACAATCATTGCAGAGAAGGGATCATATGCCGCTTTATCAGAGGATCAGAGATTTGCGTGAAGATGCTGACAAAACGCAGACCGATCTTGCACGCTTTCTCGGAACAACAGCACAGTATTACGGGAAATATGAGAAGGGTGAACGGGAGCTCCCGTTTGCCCGTGCGATCGCGCTTGCAGATTACTACGGCGTGAGTCTGGATTATATCGCAGGCAGAATACCCGCCAAAGAAATGCTCCCGGATGCCTCGCTGACAGAGGAGGAGATCAGGCTGATCGCGCAGTTCCGGCAGCTGACAGAGCGCAACAAGGGCAAGGCAGAGCTGTTTCTGGAGCAGCTTCTCAGTTCACAGTAACAAAACGGATCCCTCATGCCAGACGCATGAGGGATCCGTTCTGTTATCAGATCGTTGCGTGCTTACCACTTCGGCAGCTCGTCGAGCGTGATGACCGCATCGCTGTTGTAGGTCTTTTTGAGAATCTCCGCCTCGGTGTACTGCTCGGAATATTTGCCGTTCGCGGTCACGAAGCTGCCGCCCCATGTTCCGAACCATGCCCAGCGCGCATTCGACGCGATCACATTATCAATATCAAAGACAACGCCGTTCTCGGTCAGCGCGGTGATCTTGTTCGACGAAGGATATTCAAGCAGCTCCGCGAACTTCGCGTTCTGTGCGCCGTAGGAATGCGCATCTGCATAAATGTCCTCACCGATGACATCCACATATTCATCACCCGGATACCAGTCGGCCGCCTGACCGTTCCATACCCAGATCAGATTATTGCAGTGATAGACCTCGGTGAGCTGCTGATAGAGATATTTCCAGAGCTTCTTGTAGGGCTCTGCGCCCTTTGCGCCCCACCAGAACCAGCCGCCGCTTGCCTCATGCAGCGGACGCCAGAGGATCGGGATGCCCGCATCACCGAGAATATTGATCTGCTTTGCGATCTCCGCAATATCCGCATCGAGCAGCTTTTTGCCCTCTGCATCGGTGCCGTTCATGACGGCTGCGATATCGAATGTGGTATTCGCCGTGGAGAAGCCCTGCCACCAGCGCGGATTGCCGCTGCTGTCCGTGCCGTCCTTGAGATATTTGTCCGGGCAGTTCCAGTGCCAGCAGAAGGTCACGATGCCGCCCTGCTCGTGGAATTTCTTTGCCGTATCGACCGAGAAGCCCTTTGCACCGCGGGCAGTCCGCGCCGGCGCATAGTCCATGAAGTCAAGGCCGCAGATCGCGGGATATTTTCCGGTGACCTGATAGATCGACTTGAATTCATTGCCTTCCATGCCGTAATCGCAGACCTGTCCGGCCAGTGTGTATTTGCCGTAGCTCTCACAGAGATAGGAGAACAGCTTTTTCGCATTCGCATCCGCATTCGGATTGATGAGCTGATCCGAGACATTGTAAACATCGTTCGAGATGCCTGCATCCGGCTCTACCTTGATCTGATCCAGCAAAATCCACCCCCATGATTTCGAGACCGTGATCTCATGCTTTCCCGCTTTCATCATGACGCCCTTGAGCACAGCATCCGTAAAGCCTTCGCTTTCGCTGTCAAAGGTGCCGACGGACTGTCCGTCCACGGAAACATTGTTCGTCTTTTTGCCGCCGATGCCCTTTGCGGTCAGCGTCAGCTTATAGATCCCGTCAGACGGCACCTCAACGGAAAATGTGACCGTATCGGTATCGTCCGCGAAATTGCCGACCGCCTTGCCGCCGGAGGCATCCGCATCCGCCTTGACGGCATTCGCACCGCCGAGCTTTGCATTCTCCGCTTCATAGACCGACGCATCCGCCAAAGGCGTATCCGGCACATCCGGTTCCGCGCTGCCGCCGGAGACCTGCCGCTTCAGGAGCGTCAGATCCGCAGAGGTGACCTTGCCGTCCGCATTGAGATCGGCAGCCTCCGCCTGCTCCTTGCCGAGAGGCGATTCCGTCAGCAGATGCTTTTGCAGCTGAACGATATCCGCCCGGCTGACGCTGCCGTCGCCGTCCAGATCGCCGCCGAGCGCACTCTCCGGCAGGGATGCATTCTGATAGACGGTATCGAACATGGTCTCCGCCCAGAATTTCCGCATCTGCTCATAGCCGTCGCCGCTCGGATGCACGCCGTCAGAGCTGAGATAATCCGGATGCTCCGTGAAGAATTTCTCAAAGTCCGGCCCCTTGACAATCTTGTCACCGTATTCGCTGTAAAGCTGCTGAATCTTCTTGTTATAGATCGGCACATTCGGTGCGACCGAGCTGTTTGTCGAGCCGGGGATCGTCGGCAGGACAGGAATCTTGCCGAGCTTCAGCACTGCGTCGATCATGTATTTCGTATTCGCATAATATGTATCGGCATTGTTCGGATTGCCCCAGCAGTCATTCGTGCCGTAGGCAATGCTGACGAACCGCACGGGGCTGTCCTTCAGCCAGCTGTCGATGGATGCCTTGCCGTGAGCGCTGGTGATGCCGCCGATGCCGCCGTTCTGTGCAGCGGGCTGATAGCGTTCATCCATGGAATGAATATTCGCCGCAAAGCTGGTGCCCCAGCTGATGACCATGCCGCCCGCAGTGATCGAATCGCCGAGGAAGAGCCAACTGTCGTATACGCCGTTCGAGGCGTCGTGAATATCGAGATTGAGCTTGACGCTGGTGTCGGCCTTTGTCACGCGCATCCGAATCCAGTTACAGCCGGTCATATCGACCAGATGCTGCCGCGAGCTGAGACCGTTTCCCGTGACGGTGACGGCTGTCTCCCAGCCGTCGGTCGGATAGCTGCCGCCCGCAGCCTTGTTGACCTCCAGCACATAATCGACCGGCTCCGCCGCACGGCTGACATATTCGCCGAGATTGTCATAGGTGCTGTCGTTGTACCAGACAGCGAGCACCTTTTTGCGCTGTGATGCCGGAACACCGGAGAGGTCATAGGCGAGATAATCGGGCGCAGACGACTGCCATGAGGTGTAGTATACGGCATCCGTCGAATCGGAAGCCCTGCCGCCGCCGGAATATGCCGGCACGCCGCGGCTGATGATCGGATTCGGCTGCATGGCTGCCGCAGCAGAGGCCGTGACCGAATAGTTTTCTGTCTGCATGGGAAGCATCGGGCAGGCGGCGCCGAGCATCAGACAGGCGAGGATTCCCGCAAGCATTTTCTTCATGATAACCCATTCCTTTCTGTATCCGCATTCGCGGTTCTATTTTTATTATAAATGAATTCGCATACGAAAGTCAATGACATTTTGTTGCATAAACTTGACATTTCCCCTACCGAACGGCAGTGCCGGCCTCCGAATCAGCGCTTTTTTTGTCTCAGGTCGGCAGCACCAGCCTCCGAATCAGCGCTTTTATTGTCTCAGGCCGCTGAATTGTTTCCTTTCGTCTCACTGTCTCCACAGGGTGCGAGGGGGAACCACAAGAGAAGGAAGAGACAAGCGCCGCGATGCGGCTTAGTCTCTCCCCTCTCTTAAGGTTCCCC
>CAMOOV010000202.1 GCA_946621745.1 uncultured Ruminococcus sp. | reverse complement strand
GGGGCAGCGCCCCCACATAGCTTCGTTAGAAGCACCGCCAAACTCCGGTTTGTTTTAGCAACACATTTCATAAAGACGGGTTCTGCTTCACCGAGCGGAAATCCGGCGGTGATTTTTACAAATCGTATTCAGAATCATAGGATATGTTAAAAACTCAATAACATATCCTATTCTTTTTTTGGCGCTGCTGTGCTATAATAAGGGCACAGAGAGGGTTGAGCCCGACGGCATATCAGAGGATATGTGAGATCGGGGATACAGCGGTGCATCGGTACGGGCGTATGCACCCTGACATGAATGCCGGTCGTCTGCACTGCCGAAGAGAGGGCGGCAGTGCAGGCGGTTTTGGCACAGGAGGCAGCTATGAAAATACTGTTCATCGGCGGCACCGGTACGATCAGTACGGCGGTCACCAGACTGCTCGCCGCACAGGGACACGATCTTTATCTGTTTAACCGCGGCACCCGGAATATCTTCGAGGGTGCCGAAAATATACATATCATCCGCGGCGATATCGGCAATGAAGCTGAGGCGGCCGCAGCGCTTGACGGCATGACATTCGATGTCGTCGGCGAATTCATCGGCTTTGTTCCGGCGCAGGTCGAGCGCGATTTCCGGCTCTTCCGCGATAAGACAAAGCAGTATATCTACATCAGCTCCGCCTCGGCCTATCAGAAGCCGTCTGCGGATGCTGTCATCACCGAAAGCACACCCCTTGCCAATCCCTACTGGCAGTATTCGCGTGACAAGATCGCCTGTGAGGAATACCTCATGAAGCAGTACCGTGAAAGCGGTTTTCCGGTCACGGTCGTCCGGCCGAGCCATACCTATGACGAGCGCTCCGTGCCGCTCGGCGTTCACGGAAAGAACGGCAGCTGGGAGGTCGTCCGGCGCATCATGTCGGGCAAGCCGGTCATCATCCACGGCGACGGCACCTCGCTCTGGACGATCACGCACAACAGCGATTTTGCCAAGGCCTATGCGGGACTCTGCGGCAATATCCACGCAATCGGTCAGGCCTATCATATCACCTCCGATGAGCGCGTGACATGGAACCAGATCTATCAGTGCATCGCGGATACGCTCGGCGTGAAGCTGAATGCCGTGCATATCCCGTCAGATTTCCTCGCCGCTGTCAGCGACTATGACCTCACGGGCAGTCTGATCGGCGACAAGGCAAATTCCGTCATCTTCGACAACAGCAAGATCAAGCACGCGGTTCCGGGCTTTGCCGCGACCGTGCGGGCGGATCAGGGCATCCGCAATACCGTGCAGTATATTCTCGCGCATCCGGAGCATCAGATCGCCGATCCGGAATTTGATGCATGGTGCGACCGCGTGATCTCTGCATATGAAAATATGAAAGGAGCGCTGGGAACTTGAACAATTTCCAGTTTTGCAGCCCGACCGAATTCGTATTCGGCAAGGATACGGAGATGCAGGCCGGCACATATATCAAAAAGCACGGCGGCACAAAGGTGCTGCTCCACTACGGCGGAAGCTCTGCGGAGCGCAGCGGTCTGCTCGGCAGAGTCCGGCAGTCGCTCACCGAGGCGGGGATCCCGTTTGCGGAGCTGGGCGGCGTCCAGCCGAATCCGCATGATACGCTTGTCTATCAGGGCATCGAGCTTTGCCGCAGCGAAAAGATCGACTTCATCCTCGCGGTCGGCGGCGGCTCTGTGATTGATTCCTCCAAGGCAATCGCAATGGGCGTGCCATATTCCGGCGATTTCTGGGATTTCTATTCCGGAAAAGCGGAGATCGCCGCGGCGCTGCCGGTCGGTACGATCCTGACAATCGCGGCAGCCGGCAGCGAGGGCTCCGGCGATTCCGTCATCACAAAGACCGCAGACGGGCTGAAAAGAGGTACGGGCTCTGATCTGATCCGTCCGCGTTTCTCCATCCTGAATCCGGCGCTGACCTGCACGCTGCCTGCCTATCAGACGGCGTGCGGCGCGACGGACATCATGGCTCATGTGTTTGAGCGCTATTTCACAACGACCGCAGAGGTCGAGATCACAGACCGGCTCTGCGAGGCGGTTCTGCTGACGATGGTGCGCGAGACGCCGCGTGTCATTGCGCAGCCGGATAATTACGATGCCCGCGCAAATATCATGTGGGCAGGCACCGTTGCACATACCAATATCTGCGGTGTCGGCAGAGCGCAGGACTGGAACAGCCATATGATCGAGCATGAGCTTTCGGCGCTGTATGACTGTGCGCACGGCGCGGGACTTGCGGTCATCATGCCGGCGTGGATGGAATATGTCTGTCCTCACGGAGTGATGCGGTTCGCGCAGATGGCGGTGCGCGTCTGGGGATGCCAGATGAATTTTGCACATCCGGAAAGCACGGCGCGTGAGGGCATCATGCGGTTCCGCAGATTTTTGAAGAGCATCGGGATGCCGGTCAATTTCGCCGAGCTGGGCGCAAAGGAATCGGATATCCCCTATCTGGTCGAAAAGACCGGCATCGGCACGGGAAGAACCGGCGGATTTGTTTCGCTGGGTGCTGATGATATCGCGGCGATTTATCGGATCGCTGCCAATGCACAAGCCTGAGGCCTGAGATCTGATCTTCAGGAAAATCTCCCTTCATACTGAGCCCGACTGATGTCGGGCTGTTTTTTTTGTCAGCAGTGCAACAGCTGTGTACGGCGTGCTGAAGTCGCTGCATCAGCACACAATCTCCGGAATCAACAGTTTCTACAGCGATTTACTGCAATCCCCTGCCGAATGCAAATGCTGCTTTCAGATGCGCTTCTGCATTTGCCGCTTCGCCGCCTGCGGTCAGACCGCCGCAGAAAAGCGAATCCGTCAGCTCAGCCTTCTCAAAGCAATCCACCCAGCCCTGCAAGCCGCTGACGGCTCTTTCCGGTACGAAGGGCTCGTCCTCGGCAGCGGTCGAGAGCATATAGACTCTGCGGAACCGGTAATCTGCGGAATAGAGTGGATTCAGGCGGTCAAGCAGTGTTTTCATCTGGCCGGACATCTCATAATAATAGATCGGTGTGACAAAGACCAGCGTGTCCGCATTCAGCACACTGTCCGCAATGGAAACTGCATCGTCCTTCTGGATACAGCGCTGCGTTTTCTGGCAGGCGAGACATCCGATGCAGAACCGCAGTTCCTTACCCCGCAGTGAGATCCGCTCAACACTGTGACCGGCTTCCTTTGCACCTGCGATGAGCTGCTCCGCCAGAATATCGGAATTGCTCTTTGCGCGCAGACTTGTCGTAATAACGAGAATATTGCTCATACTATCAGCCTCCTGTTTGGATTGTATCCGCCGCGCTTTGCCGTGCTGCGGCAGATCATGCTTTCATTATATCATAACCGGACACAGATAGCAAGTGCCGCGCAAAGAATCGCCGGCTGCACTGCACACAGCCGGCGGAGCAATCATGCGGCACGGTAGACAAGCTGTCCGTTCGCATCGAAAACACAGAATCCTGCGGGACACATCCCGACCGCAGAGGCCAGATCATAATAGGTACCCTTCTGCGACAGGAGATTCTCATAGCTCTCGCGCACATAGTAATAGGCAGAGGGCGCTGCTTCCGGAACGGGCTGCGCCTGAACCGTCGTCTGCACAGGCGACTGCTGCTGCACCTGTGCTGACTCCGCGATCTGACCGAGTGCGTTGCCGGCAGCGTTGATCATTTTGCCGGCGTTACCGATGACCTCATCGACCTTTCCGATCTCCGCATCCACTTTCACTTTATCGTCTTCTCTGTAAACCCGGAACTGCACCGCACCGGTCAGTACTGCCGAGACCAGCAGGATCTTCACAAAAATCTTCATAGCCGCCCCTCCTTATTGACAATCCCGTTTTCGTGTGCTATACTATTGATGTTCCAACTATCTCTTGAAGATATCTGCTTGTCTTTTTGCCGTGATACTGCGTTAGAAATCCTTGCCTTGCGTCAGCAAGGCGGCGGCTTTCTGCCTTGTCTCACGACAAAAATCCTGCGCATCTATTCTTCAAGATTTAATTGGTACATCAATAAAACAGGTAAACCGCTTTTTCTTACAATTCTATTATAGATGATATGCGCGGACAATTCAAAACCGGATACGGAGATATCTTTCCCCGGATCCGGGGAAATCATCCGGAGGAGGTGCGAATTGATGTTCAAAAAGCTGATCCATATTCAGAAGGATATCTTTTACAGCCCGACACACAATACATTTTTCCGGCTGGAGCCGCCGTCCGAGCAGGTCGATTTCGGCGACTATCTGCTGGAGATCAGCGGGCATGAGGAAAAGATCTTCGAGTTTCTGATCTGCAATTACAACAGCTATGTCTCAAAGGAAACGCTGGAGCAGGAATTCCCGGAATGTGCCGATCCGTATGACAAAACGCTCGACCGTCTGCGCCGGGACAAGATCGAGGGCAAGCTCAAATTATACGGTCTCATCAAAAAAACGCAGGGGCGTGCGATTCTCTATCTCTCGGAGTCGCCGTTTACGGCAGAGGAGCGTGAAAGGAAGCAGGATGTACCTGTGCTTTGCCGGGCTGATTACTATGTGGATTACGATGTGATCCTCTCGGACTGCGCACCGGAAAGCAGCGCGGATACACCGCAGTCGATCCTGCGGAAATGGATCCGCGACTGCGGCGCGCTGCCGCGCTATGATGAAAAATGTCTGATGCTGCTGGAACGCATCGGCTTCCTGCCGGCCTTCGGTAAGAAAGCAGATAAGCTCTGGTTTCTGGAACAGGCAAAGGCGCTGATCTATCGCTTTGATGCCGCAGAGGTCGCGGAATACGGCGGGACGGAGCTGCTTCTCTTTGCGCGGAGCGTTGTACTCTGCGTGATTGAATATATCGAATCGCAGATGAAGATTATTCTGTCCGGCTCTGTCAATGCCGATCTCGAACAGCAGTTTACGCATCTTTTGCAGCATTTCCGGACGGTGCGGATTCCGGAGCGCGGCAGCATCAACCCGCTCCTGCTGACGGCATTCTATGACTATTTCGGACTGACGCTTTACCGCTGCTACCTCTGCTCGCGTGATCCGGCGCTGCTGAATGAGGCGGTGCAGCGCACCGAAGCAGCACTGGAAAATGCGCGGAAGGTCGATCTGCATTTGCAGATCTGGGCGGCATTCCTGACCTATAATCTGGCGCGGCTGAATGCACTCAGGGGCGATTTCGGCAGCGCTGTCCGGAATATTCAGACTGCCGTGATTCTGCGGCAGTGTCTCGCGGAAAGTCCGTTCTTTACGGCAGAGCTCAAACAGGATCTGTATTTTGAGTATCTGCTGGCGAGTATCATCCGGACGGATATCGAGCGGCAGGCAGGTCAGCTGACGGATGACGGGGCGCAGGCAGAATATCTGCGCATCCGCAGTGATGCCGCGCAGTGCGGCGGTGACAGTGACCGCGGAGACAGTCAGCCGTATATCCGGCGGCTGATCGCGGAGCGGCTGCATGAAAACTGAATACGCAGGAAGCGGCGGTGTCCATGCGGGCGCCGCCGTTTTCTATGATTCTGGCAATAAAATGTCGATAAACCGGGATTTGTCGGTCGGCAGGGCCGACAGCCGTTTCCCTCCGGCGCCGTTTCGCGGAGCATACCAGT
>CAMOOV010000201.1 GCA_946621745.1 uncultured Ruminococcus sp. | reverse complement strand
TGTTGTGGTCGGAATCGTCGTTCGTGTGGTCGGAATTGCCGTTGTTGTGGTCGGAATTGCTGTTGTCGTGGTCGGAATTGCTGTTGTCGTGGTCGGGATTGCCGTTGTCGTGGTCGGGATTGCCGTTGTTGTGGTCGGGATTGCCGTTGTCGTAGTCGGAATCGCCGTTGTTGTAGTCGGAATCGCCGTTGTTGTAGTCGGTACCGGCGTGGTGGTTGTTGTTGCGGCGGTTGTTGTCGTCGTCATCTCCGTAATCGGCTCCGTCTGACCGAGCTGCAATGTGTGGAACTGAATATCCAGCTGCAAAGTTTCATCGGCGTAGTAGGCGGTCGGCATGGTCTGATAGGTCAGCAGACCGTTATCGTCGATCACCATGCCGTATATGCTGCCCTGCTTCTTTTCCGCATCGCTGAGCGTATAGACCAGCTTTGTATTGTCACCGTTCAGCGTCATCGAATAGATGCTGTCCGCAGTATGATAATAGATCAGATCATCATAGACCTGTGTACTGACATAGGAGAACGGATAGACATATCCGGCTTCGGATTGCCATGTGTCTTTCAAGGTCTTGAGCGGCGTGACCGTGCCGTCGGGCATTCTGCGGTAAATCGTTGCTTTTACATCTGCACTGGTCTTGACATCGTCGGGATCCACGCTGACTGCATAGACATATGAACCGTCATCGAGCCACTCAACGGTATCGCTCGCACCGATCCAGAATGCATCTGCATAGAGGTCGGAATCGCAGACGATCTCTGTGCCCTCCGAGAAATAATTCCAGTCGTCCGCATGATGATGCTCATCGGCATACATCGCCGCGTCGCTTTGCAGCACATAATCATGCGTTGCATGACCGAGCATATCCGGCGCACTGTCATCAAAGGTCACATCGAGCTGATACCATTTGCCGTCGATCTGCACGACATTCCACATATGATTCAGGTCATCGCTTGTTATCGTATAGCAGGGGATTCCAAGCTCTCTGCACAGCACGCACATGGCCAGCGCGTAGCCCTGACAAATTGTATTGCCGGTGACAATCGCGGTATAGGCATTCATTTTTTCATAGGTCAGATCATAGCTGCAATACTCCGCAAGATAATCATGCAGATACAGCACCTTCTCCGCATCGCTCCACGAATCCTGAATGCCGGAGAGAATGCGTGCCACACCTGCGCCGAATTCTTCCTCACGGGCAGGAATCTCGGATGTATCAAAATTGTATTCGACCTGAAGCGTTGCGACATAGGCGCCGGACATAGAGAGCCCGTACCGGAATGACGAGCTGATGAAGAACCAGTCTGCATCGGTATAGAGCATTTCATAATATGCATCTGCGACCTCTGAAAATGTCATGCGCAGAGAGCTGAGGGAGATTGTGGTCTGCCCTGTATTCCAGGCGTTATAGATCTTTGCGCGGAATTGTGCGAGCTTCGATGCTGTCACTGCTGCGGAAGCCTCCTGCACGGGCATTGCGGCGAAAAGCAATACGGCGGAGAGGATCCCTGCTGTCAGTTTTTTGATCTTTGACTTCATTTTCAGCACCTCCGGGTTTGCGGACATCGGCGAATTAAGCAGGCAATATCGTTGTGTTCCTGCAAGAATATTATAGCATATCGGCGCGGGGATTGAAAGCGGTAAAACGCTGAAATAGACGCGCCTTTTTTGTGCGATGCCCACAAACAAACCCGAATATTAAAACCCATTTCAGGTCAGCCGGTTCTGCCGGCCTGCGAATAATGCCGCATACAGTACGGCGGCCGCCGGTACACCGAGCAGCATCCCCGCCATGCCGAACAGTCCTCCGCCGATGATGATCGCCGCAAGCACCCACGCAGGCGGCAGTCCGATCGAATGTCCGATCACCCGCGGATAGATCAGATTGCTCTCGATCTGCTGCAATACCACAATATACAGCAGAAACCAGATTACCGCCGAGGGCTTCACCAACAGCAGAAGCAGCGCACAGGGAACCGTTCCCGCGAGCGGCCCGATATACGGCACGATATTCGTGATGCCGATGACCGCGCTGATGAGCGCCGGATACGGAAAGCGGAAAAGCGTCATCCCGCACCAGCAGAGCCCGCCGAGAATCAGCGCCTCCTTGCACTGCGAGCTGAGAAAGCAGGCGAATGTCCCGCAGACGAGCCGCCCGCGCCGCAGGATCGTCCGCAGATTCGCATTGCTGCGGCGGCTGCGGCAGAGCGTATGCAGTCTGCGCCGGATCTGCGGCTGATCCGCGAGCAGATAGAGCGCGAAGACTGCGCCGATGCCGATATCCAGCAGCACCCGCACCAGCGCTGCGGTATAGTCATATGTTTTCATGAAAACATCCGGGAGCTTGTCCTGCAATTCATCCAGCATGGCACTCAGCTTTTCCGGCGGGAAAAGCGCGGCAAGTGCGGTGCCGGAATAACTTTGAAACCAGCGGCGAAGCGTTTCGCTGTAGCTGCCGAGATTGCCGGAGATCAGCTGCACTGAGCGGATGATCTGCGGAATCAGCAGACAGATCACGCTGACGAGAATCAGCACCGGCGGGAGAATCGCACCGATCAGCGAGACCGGCCGGATCCAGCCGGTATGCCGGAAATGATGCCGCTCTGCAAAGCCGGTGAAATCGGTATGCAGGCGGCGATAGGACGGCTCCAGCATCGACGCAAACAGCACACCGAGCAGCAGCGGCCGGAGTGTTTGCAGCAGCCGGAGCAATGCAGAACAGACCGGCGCAAGATGCAGAAGCAGCGCGGCAAACAGAATCAGCACGGCGCCCGCCGACACCAGCACTGCAAACAACGGTTCCCGATAAGGCTTCTGCATTTCGCACCTCCTGCAATCATTCGTTCGCCGCCTGCGGGATCATATGCGCAGCGGCAGACTGTTGATAAGCGCGGCCAGACGGTTCCATGTCTGCCGGTCAACCGCGCCGCTCTCCGGCAGTCCGGCAATGTGCTGAAGCTGCCGCACGGCCGCCGCTGTCTCCGCATCAAATATCCCCGTCACCGGGATCGGCTCCAGATTCGCATAATGCCCCGCCGCCAGACGGATCAGCACCTGCACAAGATGTACCAGATCGCCGCGGTCGCCCTCCTGCAAAATGAATGTCCCCGCCGGAAACAGCACCAGCGGCTGCGCGGCATCCAGCAGCGAGTGATACGCCGCAGCGATCGCATTCCATGTCGCATCGTCGATCTCGCCGGTCACGGGCAGACCGTATGCCTGCTGAAATGCCCGCACTGCCAGCGCTGCCTCCTCCGTATAGGTCTTCCCCGGCAGCACGACCGGAATGCGGCTGTCGCGCAGCGCGATCTGATACAGCAGCGTCAGGATCTCCTCGATATGCTCCTGCTTCTGTGCCTCGGTATACAGCATCAGTATTTCCTCCTCATCGAATAATATACCCCGGTGCCTGATACGGCCGCTTGCCCGCGCCGCATTTCATCTCGGAATAAACGCCCGTGATCGCATCCCATGTCACCACGCCGACCTGTCCGTCTGCCGTCAGGCCGTATTCGCGCTGAAATGCCTGCACGGCTGCGCGTGTCAGCGGGCCGAAATAGCCTGTGTCGGAGATCGGCTGAATATTCGGATCATATTGCGAAATGTATGTCAGATATTGCTGCAATAATTTGACACTCTCTCCGCGGACACCCTCGCGCAGCACCGTATTCGGATAGAGCCTGACGCAGTCCTCCGGCGGCGCGGAGGCGAGGATGCCCGCATAGGCGCGGTAGATATCATTCCATGTGCGGCGGTCGGCAATGCCGGTCTGCGGAAGACCGTAGGTTTGCTGGAAGGAGCGCACCGCAGCAGCCGTTTCCGCATCAAATTTTCCGCTGATGCGAATGGGGATCACGCTCGCATAGTATGCCCCGACGACCGCAAGATAATACTGAAATGCCCGTACTGCATCGCCGTAATCGCCCTCGCGCAGCACCGCCGGAAACGACCGGCTCAGCTCGGCATAATCCAGCCCCTCGGATTCCAGCTCCGCGAGCTTTTTCACGCTGACATAGATATACGAGAGCTGATTCCATGTCGGCTCATCGACCGTTCCGCTGACCGGCAGCCCGAAGACCGACTGAAATACCTGCACCGACTCCGCAGTCCGCGCATCGTAAATGCCGTCCGCATCGGGGATTTTGGGAATTGCGGGGAAATTGCCGGAGATGCGGTTGAGCTGAATCTGGATCGTCTGCACATCGCGCCCGACCATGCCCTCGGACTGCGGAACACCCGGATAGCTCGGCGCAGGCGCACGGATCTCCCTTGCGCGGACAATGTCGATATCCTCGCCGTAGAAATATTGCAGGATCTCATAGGGAATCAGCCCCTGATTCGCAAGGCCGACCGTTCCCCACTGCGAAAGCCCCGCACAGCTCGTGCGCGAGCCGTCGCAGAATGCGGCAAAGAGCGGCTCATAGCTGCCCTGCCGCCGGATGTACGAACGAACAAGCTCATCCGCGAGATTGCTGATATTCTCAAAGATCTCCCGCCCGTAAAAGAAGGCCTGATCGTACTGCGTCGAGCTGGTGATATCAAAGGGATAGCCGCGGGAGCGGTACCATTCCGTGAAAATGCGGTTGAGCGCAAAGGTATTGATCGCGTAGATATTGGCGCGCAGCGCATTCTCCGGCCATGTCGGGAAGATCTCGCTGCTCGCGACATTTTTCAGATAGCTGATATAGGGGATCGTCACATTGGCGGCATCCGAATCGGGCGTGCCGAGATGGACTGTGATCGTTTCCGGAATAAAGACTTCTCCGCTGAGCATCTGCACCGCCCCTCTCAGTACCGCTGCATATTGTTATAGAATGTCAGGTCGCCGCCGGTATCGGGCTCATCGGCACCGGCGGGCAGCGGGATCAGATCGAAATTCTGCACCGAGGTGACATTCGGGAAGACCGGCACATCGGCGCTCTGCTCGCGGTAATAGCCCTGCGCCTGCACGGTGATATCGTAGAAAAAGGACTGCGGATTCCGCTGATCGGCGGAGGGCTGCGGCGCGGGAACCTGTACGGGCTCGATATTGCCGCTTTCGTCGGTGGACTGGAGCGAGATCAGCTCCGGATCGCCCTGCACGGTGCGGGTGATGATGACGGCGGCACCGGAGACCGGCCGGGCGCCCTGCGCGGTCGCGGTATGCACGCGGATGATGCCGGTATAATCGCGCTTGGGCAGGCCGGGCGCCTCCGAAGTTTCAGGCTCCGGTTCCTGCGGGGAAACGGGCGTTTCCTGCGGGGACTGCTCCGGCGGCAGATCGGCAGGGAGCGGCGCCTGCGCGGGGACAGTTTCAGGCGATGCGGCTTTGACCGGCTCCGGCTGCACAGGCGGATTCGGTGCGGACAGCGGCACAGTACGCGGCTGCGGTTTTGGCGGCGGCGGTGCGGCGGGGTTCTGACTGGCGTACATCCGGAACAGCTCCTCGCGGTAGCGGCGGGCGGTATCCTCAAATTCCTGACGGTTCATGGCAGGGCTCCTTTCGCATTGCATTACGCTGTATTCTATGCAAACGCCTCCAAATCAATTCCTCTGCTTACACAAACCGGAGTTTAGCAGTGCTTCTAACGAAGCTATGTGGGGGCGCTGCCCCCACACCCCCGCCAGAGGGATACTATCCCTC
>CAMOOV010000200.1 GCA_946621745.1 uncultured Ruminococcus sp. | reverse complement strand
CGCATCGCGGCGCTTGTCTCTTCCCTCTCTTATGGGTCCCCCTCGCACCCTGCGGATACGCTCAAACGAAAACCAACCAATCAAGCGAACGAAAAACCCCCAAGCGCTCCCCACCAAATCTTGACATTTACAACGGGAATATGCTACAATACTCTTATCCTCACAGAAAGGCGGCAGAATCATGAATATTATCCGCAGACATATCGTGTTTCACGGCTGGGTACAGGGCGTCGGTTTCCGCTACACCGCAAAATATCAGGCATCAGCCCGCAATGTGACAGGCTGGGTGCGCAATCTTGCAGACGGCAGCGTCGAAATGGAGGCGGAGGGCAGCCCCGAAGCCGTCCGCGGTCTGATCGAAGCCATGCAGCAGCACAGCTTCGGTGCCGTCACAGAGATCGAAACAGACGATATCCCGCCGGAGCATGACCTTTTCTTCGATATCCTCTGAAACAAAAAGCGCTCCGGAAACCCCGAAGCGCTTTCTTCGCATAAACAAAAAGCTCCCACGCATTTCTGCATGGGAGCTAATGCGCCGGAAGGGATTCGAACCCCCGACCTACTGGTTCGTAGCCAGTTACTCTATCCAGCTGAGCTACCGGCGCATTTGGCGGCTTTAACCGTCAACTCTGCTATTATAGCACATTCAGGCGGAATTGTCAAGCCCTTTCCGAAAAAAATTTTGTGAGCAGGAATTTTCCGGCATTCTCCGCAGAATCGGCGACAATTTTACATAATTGATGTAAAAACTCACTAGACTTTCCGGTTTCCGTATGATATAATAATCATATCTGCAAACCGCAGAGATACAAAGAAACATAGAGAAGATTCGGAGGGTGAATGAATATGAAGAAAATGCTTTGCAGGCTGACCGCGGCTGCGGTCTCCGCCGTGCTGGTTTCCGCAGCGCTGCCGGCTGTTCCCGCCGTACCGGCGCAGGCTGCGTCCACGCTGACCGTCGGCAAAAACGGTACATACAAAACGATCGGCGAGGCCGTCAGTGCGGCGGCGCAGCTGAATCCGGCGAGCGAATCCGCCCGTGTGACCATTGCGATCGAGCCGGGCACATACCGCGAGCAGCTCCGCATCAATACGCCCTATCTGACCTTCACGAACAGCAATCCGAATGCCGGCGAGGTGCTGGTCACATGGTATTACGGCATCGGCTACAAGTATTATTCCGCGGACAGCTCCGGATATTACAATGCCGCCTCCGCCGCATCGAGATCTGCAAAGAACACCGCCTCCCGCTGGGGCACATCCGTACAGCTCCGCTCCGGCGCGAAATATTTCCGTGCGGAGAATATCACCTTCGAGAACAGCTTCAACCGCTACATGACCAATGAGGAAATTGCGGACGGCGTGGAAGCGACCGGCGAAACGCTGAATGTCCAGCGCAGGTCAGGGCTTGATGTCACGGCGAAATCCGTGACGGAGCGCGCTGCGGCCATGTGCGTTGAGGCGGATTACTGCGAGTTTTACAAGTGCAGCTTCCTCAGCAGTCAGGATACGCTCTATACGGCGAATCCCGCCTATTTCAAGGAATGCAAAATCCAGGGCAATACCGACTACATCTTCGGCTCCGGCGATGTCGTGTTCGATGCCTGCGAGCTGTGCTTCGGCGGCTATTCGGACAACGCCGTCGGCGGCTACATCACTGCGGCGCGTCAGCAGACGCTCGGCTATCTGTTCTGGGAATGCACCGTGACCGCGAATCCCGGCAAGAAGGCCGCCTCCGGCTATTTTGGCAGACCGTGGCGCGATACGGCTCATGTTCTCTTTTACAATACGAAGCTGCAAAATGAGAATATCATCACGGCGGCGGGCTGGACGAGCATGAGCGGTGTCGATCCCTCACAGGCGACCTTCCGCGAATACAACACAAAAACCGTTTCCGGCGGCAATGTCAATACCGGCAGCCGCGTGCGCGGGACCGTGCTGTCCTCCTGCAATGCCACAAGAGAACAGTATTTCGGAAGCTGGACGCCCTACTATTACAAGCATTCCGGCAGCACTGTCAAGGCCGGTGAAAAGCTCGATGCATCTACTGCATACTATATCAAAAATGTCGGCAGCGGGCTCTATCTGACGGCAAACGCATCGACCGGCGATGTAACACAGGAATCCAAAGAAAATGCGAATTTTTGGTATCTCGAAACCTGCGCCGACGGGTACTATATTCTCTATGCAGACCTCGGCGGCGAGCGCTGGTACGGTCTGGAATGCGCGGGCGAAAAGCCCGACAACGGCACGAATATCGGATGCAGCGACGGCAATGCCAATGACGGCCAGCTCGTGAAATTCGTCAAGGGCAGCGACGGTGCCTATGAGATCGTGACAAAGGTCTCCGGCGATCAGAGCTGCGCGGGCGTTTCCGGCGGCTCGAAGGATGCCGGTGCGACAGTCATCGAATGGGAATGCAACGGCGAAGCCGATCAGCGCTGGATCCTCGAAGAAAAGGTTCTGCCGCTCAAAGGCAGCTATGTCAGCGAGCTCTATGTCCTCGACCGCGAGCACGCAAAGAGCTGGTCGCTTTACGACAGACCTTATTCCGGAATGCTGATGTTCGGCGACCGCGATGTGACGGTCACCGCGCTGCCGGATGCGCTGAAGGATTCCGAGATCATCATGACCGCCTGCGACTCGAAGTATTATGACGGTGCGCTCGCAGAATGCATCCCCGCGCAGCCCGTCACGCTCTATGCCGCAATGGACGACCGTGTCAGCCCGCTCCCCGCATGGCTTTCCGGCTGGACGAAAACCGATATCGGATTTGACAATTCCGGCGATGTGCATTTTGTGTGCTATGCGAAGGATGCAGATGCCGGTGAAACTGTTACCCTCGGCACGAACGGACAGTCCGCAAACTGCGTGAACTATGTCGCATTTGCCGTGCCTCTCATCACCGAGACCACAACGGCTGCCGTGACAGAAACAACGACCTCCTTCACCGAGACCACGACAACGCAGACCGTCACGGAGACAACACCGGCCGGACAGGAGATTCAGCCGCCGCTCCTGAAAGGCGACGCCGATCTCAGCGGCGGCGTCGATGTCTCGGATGTCGTGCTGATCGCGAGATACTGCGCAGAGGACAGTGAGGCGGTAATCTCTGCTGCCGGTAAGCAGAACGCAGATGTCAATCAGAACGGCGTGCCCGATATGGACGATGCCGAAAAGATCCTGAAGGCAGTCGCGAAGCTCGCCGAGCTGTGATACGCACATGAAATAGATCCCGTATACAAAATGCCTGCCGGAGCCCCGACCGTTCCGGCAGGCATTTGAACAGCCTGCCGCAGGCCGTATCCGGCGTTATGGAATCTCTCCAAACCGTTCCGGACGGCAGGCAAAAAAATATCCTATTTGTTAATTTTTAAGAAAAGATCAAAAAACACTTGCATTCAGGGGGCAATCTGTGATATAATATCAAGTTGAAGTGAGGTGTTCGCATTATGCCAAAAAGAAACGATATTAACAAAGTTATGATCATCGGTTCCGGCCCGATCATCATCGGACAAGCCTGCGAATTCGACTATTCCGGTACGCAGGCCTGCAAGGCACTCCGCAAGCTCGGCTATCAGATCGTGCTGGTCAATTCCAACCCGGCAACGATCATGACAGACCCCGATGTTGCTGATGTGACCTACATCGAGCCGCTCAACTGTGCGCGGCTGACAGAGATCATCAAGAAAGAGCGTCCGGATGCGCTGCTGCCGAATCTCGGCGGACAGTCCGGCCTGAATCTCTGCTCCGAGCTGGATAAGGCAGGCGTGCTCAAGGAGTACAATGTCCAGGTCATCGGCGTGCAGGTAGATGCGATCGAGCGCGGCGAGGACAGAATCGAGTTCAAGGAAACAATGGAGTCCATCGGCGTGGAAATGGCACGCAGCGAGGTCGCCTATTCCGTGGATGAAGCTGTTGCGATCGCCGACAAGCTCGGCTATCCGGTCGTGCTGCGTCCGGCCTACACCATGGGCGGTGCCGGCGGCGGCATGGTCTACAATGTCGAGGAGCTGAAGGTCGTCTGTGCAAGAGGTCTTCAGGCATCGCTCGTCGGTCAGGTGCTCGTTGAGGAGTGCGTCACCGGCTGGGAGGAGCTTGAGCTTGAGGTCGTCCGCGATGCAAAGGGCAATATGATTACGGTCTGCTTCATCGAGAACATTGATCCGATGGGCGTGCATACCGGCGATTCCTTCTGCTCGGCACCGATGCTGACCATCTCCGAGGACGTGCAGAAGCGCCTGCAGGAGCAGGCCTACCGCATCGTTGACAAGGTGCAGGTCATCGGCGGCTGCAACTGTCAGTTTGCACATGATCCGGTCTCCGACAGAATCATTGTTATCGAGATCAATCCGCGTACATCCCGTTCGTCCGCACTGGCCTCCAAGGCGACCGGCTTCCCGATCGCACTGGTCTCCGCCATGCTCGCGACCGGCATGACGCTCGACGAAATGGAATGCGGCAAATACGGCACACTGGATAAATATGTTCCCTCCGGCGATTATGTCGTCATCAAGTTCGCGCGCTGGGCATTTGAAAAGTTCAAGGGCGCAGAGGATAAGCTCGGTACGCAGATGCGCGCCGTCGGCGAAGTCATGAGCATCGGCAAGACCTACAAGGAAGCATTCCAGAAGGCAATCCGTTCGCTGGAGACCGGCAGATACGGCCTCGGCTTCGCAAAGGATTTCAACGAAAAATCCAAGGATGAGCTGCTCTCCATGCTGATCTATCCGACCAGCAACCGCCAGTTCATCATGTATGAAGCGCTCCGCAAGGGCGCGACCGTCGATGAGCTTCACAATCTGACACACATCAAGAAGTGGTTCATCGAGCAGATGCAGGAGCTGGTCGAGGAGGAGAATCTCCTTCTGGAGCAGAAGGGCAAGGTGCCGGCAGACGGCGTTCTGCGTCAGGCAAAGCTCGACGGCTTCTCCGACCGCTACCTCAGCCAGATCCTCGAAGTCCCGGAGGCGGATATCCGCAATGCGCGCTATGCCGCCGGCATCCGTGAGGGCTGGGAGGGCGTCCATGTCTCCGGTACAAAGGACAGCGCCTACTACTACTCCTCCTATCACATTGAAAAGGATGAGAGCCCCTGCAATGATGACCGCCCGAAGATCATGATTCTCGGCGGCGGCCCGAACCGCATCGGTCAGGGCATCGAATTCGATTACTGCTGCGTCCATGCGGCGCTCGCACTGAAGGATCTCGGCTTTGAGACGATCATCGTCAACTGCAACCCCGAGACCGTTTCCACTGACTACGACACCTCTGATAAGCTCTACTTCGAGCCGCTGACACTGGAGGATGTGCTCCAGATCTACGAGAAGGAAAAGCCGGTCGGCGTCATCGCACAGTTCGGCGGCCAGACACCGCTGAATCTCGCGGCTGACCTCAAAAAGAACGGCGTCCGCATCCTCGGCACCTCGCCGGAGACGATCGACCTCGCTGAGGACAGAGATCATTTCCGCGCAATGATGGATAAGCTCGGCATCCCGATGCCGGAATCCGGCATGGCCGTCACCGTTGACGATGCGCTGAAGATCGCGAACCGCATCGGCTATCCGGTCATGGTGCGTCCGTCCTATGTCCTCGGCGGCAGAGGCATGGAGGTCGTCCACGACGACAACATGATGCGCGTCTACATGGCGGCGGCTGTCGGCGTCACACCGGAC
>CAMOOV010000199.1 GCA_946621745.1 uncultured Ruminococcus sp. | reverse complement strand
TGAGATCAGGCTGCGGAACAGACAATTTTATTTTACTTTATCCATTGCACTTTTTCGCATAATATGCTATACCGGGCAGTGCCCGGCTCCGATATGAGATCAGGCTGCGGAACAGACAATTTTATTTTACTTTATCCATTGCACTTTTTATCATAATATGCTATACCGGGCAGTGCCCGGCTCCGATATGAGATCAGGCTGCGGAACAGACAATTTTATTTTACTTTATCCATTGCACTTTTTATCATAATATGCTATACCGGGCAGTGCCCGGCTCCGATATGAGATCAGGCTGCGGAACAGACAATTTTATTTTGCTTTATCCATTGCACTTTTTCGCATAATATGCTATAATGAAGATGTCAGCTGTGGCTGACGAAAAACAAAGGAAAAAGGATGTTGATTATGAGCTTTTTACTGGAATACATTAAGAACCCGCGCCTGATCGGAGCGATCGCGCCGAGCGGAAAGGAACTGACAAAAAAGATGATGGTGCCGGTCAATTTCCAAAAGGCAAATGTCATTGTTGAATTCGGCCCCGGCACAGGCTCGTTTACCCGCGATCTTGTGATCCGCCGCAAGCCCTCCACGACGCTGATCCTCATTGAACAGAATAAGAGCTTCTGCCGCGAGCTGCGCGAGCTGCTCTGCAATCAGCCGAACCTGCATATCATTCACGGCAATGCGGAAAATGTCTGCGAGTATCTTGCAAAATTCGGCTACGATCATGCGGACTATATCGTCTCCGGTCTGCCGTTCACCTCGCTGCCGACGGAGGTCTCGAACCGTATCCTGAGCGCGACGCAGAAAGCACTCGGCGGAACCGGCCGCTTCATCACATTCCAGTACACTATGCTGAAGCGGAAATTCTTCGAGCGTTATTTTGATATTTCTCATGTGCTGAAGGCAGTCAAAAATCTCCCGCCTGCCAATATTCTCGTCATGAAGAACAAGGTCTGAGTACGCGCTGAGCGCGAAGGGAGGGATCCGGATTGGAACCGTTTGTGCATCTTCATGTGCATACTGAATATTCATTGCTCGACGGCGCCTGCCGGATCGACCGCCTTATGGAGCGTGTCAAACAAAACGGACAAACCGCCGTTGCGATGACCGATCACGGCGTCATGTACGGTGCCGTACAGTTTTATCAGGCAGCAGCCGGGGCCGGAATTCATCCGGTCATCGGCTGCGAGGTCTATATAGCGCCCCGTTCGCGCTTCGACAAGGAAACAGCCGCCGACCGCAGTCCCTTTCATCTGACGCTGCTCTGCGAGAACAATCAGGGCTATCAGAATCTCCTGCAAATCGTGTCAAAGGCGAGCATCGAGGGCTTTTATTCCAAGCCGCGCGCTGACTGGGAGCTGCTGACCGCTTACCATGAGGGACTGATTGCGCTCTCCGGCTGCATGAGCGGAGAGGTCTCACGCAAGCTCTCTGCGGGCGATTATGATGCCGCAAAGCAGACTGCACTTCGCTATGCTGAACTGTTCGGCAAAGATCACTATTATCTCGAAATACAGAATCACAATATGGCGGAGGATCTGCCGATTCTCAAGGGCATCCGCCGGATCGCAGCCGAGACCGGTCTGCCGCTTGCTGCATCAAACGATGCGCATTATCTCACGAGAGAGGATGCAGGACTGCAAAAGCTGCTGGTCTGCATCCAGACCGGTTCAACGCTCCGTGCGCCGTCCGCAATGGCGCTGCCGAACGATGAGTTCTATCTGAAATCGACAGAGGAAATGAACGCGCTCTTTCGCGATGTGCCGGAAGCGCTCCGCAATACCGCAGAGATCGCGCAGCGCTGCAATGTCACATTCGAGTTTGGCAAGATCAAGCTGCCGAAGTACCGCGCAGAGGGCGTGACCGATACGGCTGCATATTTCCGGCAGCTCTGCGAGGAAGGACTGCACCGCCGCTACGGTGCGGAACCTCCTGCGGAAGCTGTCGAACGGATGCATTATGAATATGATGTCATCTCCCGCATGGGCTATGTGGATTATTACCTGATCGTCTGGGATTTCGTGCATTACGCGAAAAGCCACGATATTCCGGTCGGGCCGGGTCGCGGCTCCGGCGCGGGCAGTCTGTGCGCATACTGCATCGGCATCACCGATATTGATCCGCTGAAAAACGGCCTGCTCTTTGAGCGCTTTCTGAATCCGGAGCGCGTCAGTATGCCGGATTTTGATATTGATTTCTGCATTGAGGGCAGACAGCGCGTGATCGACTATGTGACGCGCAGATACGGCGCGGATCATGTCGCGCAGATCATCGCGTTCGATACGCTGAAAGCAAAAGCCGCGATCCGCGACACCGGCCGCGCAATGGATCTCCCCTATTCGCTCTGCGATCAGGTCGCGAAGATGATCCCCTATGATCTGAATATGACACTCTCAAAAGCGCTGGAGGTCTCGCCGGAGCTGAAAGCCGCCTACGATGAAAAGCCGCAGGTGCAGCAGCTCATCCGCATGGCCGCACAGCTGGAGGGAATGCCGCGGCATACCTCGGTTCATGCGGCTGGTGTCGTGATCTCGGCGGTGCCGGTCGCGGAGCAGGTGCCGCTGCAAAAGAATGAGGATGCTGTCGTTACGCAGTACACGATGAACATTCTGGAGCAGCTCGGCCTGCTGAAAATGGACTTTCTCGGTCTGCGGAACCTGACCGTCATCCGCGAAACAGAGCGTCAGATCCAGCAGTGGAAGCCGGAGTTCAAGGTCTCTGAAATTCCGGAGGACGATCCGGCGGTGTTCCGGATGCTCTCAAAGGGCGACAGCATCGGCGTTTTCCAGATGGAATCGGACGGGCTGCGGCGCGTACTGATCCGGATGCAGCCGAACTGCATCTCCGATCTCACGACAGTGATCTCGCTCTACCGGCCGGGGCCGATGGACTCCATTCCGCAGTATCTCGCGGCGCGTTCCGATCCGAAAAAGGTGCATTACGATCACCCGCTGCTCGAACCGATCCTCCGCGAAACCTTCGGCTGCATCGTCTATCAGGAGCAGGTCATGGAGATCTGCCGCGCACTCGCGGGTTATTCCTACGGCAGAGCCGATCTCGTGCGCCGAGCCATGGCGAAGAAAAAGCATGATGTCATGGAGCAGGAGCGCGAAATCTTCATTCACGGAAATGATACCTGCTGCGGCGCACTGGCGAACGGCGTTCCGGAGGAGACTGCAAACGCGATCTTTGACCGCATGGCGGCATTCGCGAGCTATGCGTTCAACAAATCCCATGCCGCGGCCTATGCGCGTGTCGCCTATGAGACTGCGTATCTCAAATGCCGCTATCCGGCGGAATACTACTCCGCGCTGATGACATCGGTCATCTCCTATACACCGAAGCTGCTGGAATATATCGCACTGTCAGAGGCCGGCGGCATTCGCGTGCTGAAGCCGGATATCAACACCTCGAACGCCGGTTTTACAGTTTCCGGCGGGGATATCCGCTTCGGTCTGCTCGCCGTGCGCGGGCTCGGTGCGGCTGCGATCGCGAAATATGTGCATGAGCGGCAGGAGAACGGAAAATACCGCAGTTTGCAGGATTTCTGCGAACGCAATGCCGGTACGGAGCTGAATAAGCGCGCCGTCGAGAGCCTGATTCGCTGCGGCGCATTCGACGGACTCGGCTGGAACCGCCGTCAGATGCTCGAAACCTATGAGCAGATCATTTCCGCAGTCGGCAGCCAGAACCGCTATGTGATCTCCGGACAGCTCTCGCTGTTCGGCGGTAATGAACCGGATGCCGGAATGCCGCAGATGCAGCCGCCCGATGTGCCGGAATATCCCGAACAGCTTTTGCTGCAAATGGAAAAGGAAATGACAGGACTGTTTCTCTCCGGTCATCCCTTGCTGCGCTGGAAGCCGTACTGCACGCTGATGCGCCTGCCGGAGACTGCGGATATTCTCCGGATGCGCGATCATGCACAGTTCATGCTGCTCTGCATGATTCAGGAAGTACGGCAGATTACAACGAAAAAAGGCGACAAAATGTGCCGCATGACCGTTTCGGATTTTTCCGGCGAGGCGGAATGTATCGTGTTCCAGTCGCTCTATCCGATGGTGCAGAATCTGCTCGTGCCGGATACGGTCGTCTGGATCAAGGGAAAGGTCTCGCGCAAGGACAGAGAGGTGCAGCTTATCTGTGACGGTGTCATGCAGGAAAAGGCTTTCGCTGATCTCGCCGCACACAAAATGCTCTGCTGCAAGGTCGATGACAGTGCGCAGGAGCAGATGAAAGCGGTCATGGAGATCTGCCGCAGATTTCCCGGTGATACGCCGCTCTGCTTCTGGCTGAATCAGAGCCGGAAATATCTGTTTCCGCGGCATCCGTCCGGAGTGCAGATCAACGCTGCATTCCTCAAATCTCTGACCGAAACGCTGCCGCAGGCGCAGTGTGCGCTGATTGACCGCAGGAGGTAACCCATATGTTCTATGAATCACTTTCTCCGGAGCTGGAGCAGCAGATCCTCGAAGACCGCAAATGCGGGTATACATCCCCCTTTGCCGCTCTGGATGCAGACTGCATCCGCCGGAAGGAACGGCCGAGCGATGTGCCGAAGATCTACCGGCTCCCATACTCCAAGGACGCTGATAAGATCCTCAACAGCGCGTTCTATAACCGCTATGCGGACAAAACGCAGGTGTTCTCATTCTTCCGGAATGACGATCTCTCGCGCCGCGCACTTCATGTGCAGCTGGTCTCGCGCATTGCGCGGAACATCGGCTCGGTGCTGGGGCTGAATCTGGATCTGATCGAGGCGATCGCGACCGGTCACGACATGGGACACACGCCCTTCGGTCACGCCGGCGAGCACGCGCTGCATGACCTCTATCACGGGCGGACAGGCCGCTGCTTCCGGCATAATCTCCACAGCGTCCGTGTTCTGGATACGATCATTCCGTATAACATCTCCCTGCAAACGCTGGACGGCATTGTCTGTCACAACGGCGAGCTGCCGCTGGAGGAATACCGCCCGATCCCGCTCGCCGGATTTGCAGAATTCGATCAGCGGATGCAGGAATGCATCCTCGATGAGGACGGCGACAGCAGACTGATCCCGATGACGCTGGAGGGCTGCCTCGTGCGCATCTGCGATATGCTCGCCTATCTCGGCAAGGACCGGCAGGATGCTGTCCGGGCACATCTGATCGAATCCGAGGACATTTTCCCGGAGACTGCCGTCGGAAGGACAAAT
Organism: uncultured Ruminococcus sp.; assembly: GCA_946621745.1. Taxonomy (GTDB): domain Bacteria; phylum Bacillota; class Clostridia; order Oscillospirales; family Ruminococcaceae; genus Firm-04. Next base: position 547 of record CAMOOV010000199.1, on the reverse strand, counting down.
GCTGAGATCGTCAACAATATGGAAGTGAACCTGATCGAAAACAGCTACGGAAAACCTTTTCTGCGTCTGGATGCCGCTCATTTTGCCGCACTTAAGCAGCTCAAGCGCGAAAATTATGAGCTGATCTATTTCAAGGAGGCCGTGCAGAAGCAGGTGCGGGAAAGCATCGTTCCGATGATGGAGCAGATGTATGAACGCATCTATCAGGATGCCGTGCAGCATGACCGCAGCTCCTGTCTCTACCGACACCATATCGCTTCTGTCCTTGACAAGCAGCGCTGGTATCCGGCGGAGATCCCCTATGAGGAAACCGATCCGCATGATCTGACGGTCGATTTCATCGCGGCGATGACGGATGATTATTTCGTGGATTATTACCGCGTGCTGTTCCCTCACAGCAAATATCACATTTCATATGTCGGATATTTCGATGATATTCCGTAAAAATTGCAATTCAACAGTATCATGCTTAAGGCAACACCGCACAAAGCCCGCCTGACGACCGGAGCCCGGCTGGCAGCTTGGCAGCGCATCTACTTGCATATTT
>CAMOOV010000198.1 GCA_946621745.1 uncultured Ruminococcus sp. | reverse complement strand
GAAGCCGCCCGCCGCGATATGGCTCTGCATTGCAGGAGCTGTTGCCGGATTTTATCTGCTCTGCATCCGCGAGGACTTCACGCTCGGCCGCGGTGATCTGCTCGTGCTGATCTGTGCATTCATTTTCGCACTGCACATTATGGCCGTCGATCACTTCTGCGAAAAGCATACCGATCCGGCGGTTATGTCCTGCATTCAGTTTTTCACAGCGGGCATCCTCCTGACCGTCTGTATGCTGCTCTTTGAATCCCCGAAAGCAGAGCGTATCTTCGCAGCACGGAATACGATTCTCTATGCGGGTATCCTTTCCAGCGGCGGCGGCTATACGCTGCAAATTCTCGGTCAGCGCGAGACCTCCCCGACCGCAGCGACACTTCTGATGAGTCTGGAATCGGTCTTTGCGGCGCTGTCCGGCTGGCTGTTCCTGCATGAGCAGCTCAGTCTCAAGGAGGGCATCGGCTGCGTCCTCGTGCTGACATCCGTCATCGCGGCACAGCTTTTGACATCCGGAAGTCAAAAAAACAGAAACGGAGAACAGGCATCATGAAAAAGAACCAATATCTCAGCAAGATCATCTTTGCAGCGATCGTTCTGATCTTCACGGTCTGCTGCGCAATCCAGTCGCCCGTGAGCAGTGCGGTCGGCTCTCTGTGGTCACTGCTCCCGCCGATCGTCGCGATCGGTCTGGCGCTCATCACGAAGGAGGTCTATTCCTCGCTGTTCATCGGCGTGGTGACGGGCGGCGTTCTGTATTCGTTTGCCACAAAGGGAGGCTTTACCGGCGTATTCAACGCGATCGTCGGCGAGGGACTGATCGCAAATCTGTCCGACAGCTACAATGTCGGCATCCTGATCTTTCTTGTCATCCTCGGCATCATCGTCGTGATGATGAACAAAGCCGGCGGCTCCCGCGCCTACGGCGAATGGGCGGCTGCACATATCAAATCCCGCGCCGGTGCGAGCCTTGCAACATTCCTGCTCGGCGTGCTGATCTTTGTTGACGATTACTTCAACTGTCTGACCGTCGGCTCGGTCATGCGCCCCGTGACGGACAAGCATCAGATCTCGCGCTCCAAGCTCGCCTATCTGATCGACGCGACCGCCGCGCCGGTCTGCATTATCGCGCCGATCTCATCATGGGCGGCGGCTGTAGCAGGATCGGTCAGCGGCGTCAACGGCATTTCGCTGTTCATCCGCACGATCCCCTATAATCTCTATGCGCTGCTCACGCTCGTCATGGTCATTTTCATCTCGCTGAGCGATGTTGATTACGGCCCGATGAAAAAGCATGAAGATAATGCGCGCAGGGGCGACCTTTTCACAACGCGCAGCAAGGTCTATGCAGAGGATGCAAAGCCGGAGCATAACCGCGGGAAAGTCATCGACCTGATCCTGCCGGTCGTCATGCTGATCGCGCTCTGCGTCACCGGCATGATCTATACGGGCGGCTTCTTCAGCGGAACGGGCTTCATTGAAGCCTTTGCGGACTGCGATGCATCGTTCGGACTGGCAATCGGCTCGCTCGGCGCACTGCTGCTCATCATCATCTATTTCCTCTGCCGCCGCGTTCTGACATTTACGCAGTGCATGGATTCCGTCACGGAGGGCTTTAAGCAGATGGTTCCGGCAATTCTGATCCTGACCTTTGCATGGACACTGAAAACCATGACGAATCTGCTTGCGGCAGGCGAATTTGTTTCCGGCGTAGTGGAGGGCGCAAAGGCGCTCCAGATCCTGCTGCCGATGATCCTGTTTGTCGTTGCAGTTGCACTGGCATTCGCGACCGGCACCTCGTGGGGCACATTCGGCATTCTCATTCCGATCGTGACCGGCGTATTCAGCAATGAGCTGGCGAACATTTCCAAATCCGGCGATATCCCGTCTATGGTCATCATCTGCATCTCGGCCTGTCTGGCAGGCGCGGTCTGCGGCGACCACTGTTCCCCGATTTCCGATACAACGATCATGGCATCAACCGGCGCACAGTGCGACCATGTCAATCATGTTTCCACACAGCTCCCGTATGCGTTCACAGTCGCGGGTGTCTGCGCGGTCGGCTATCTGCTCTCCGGCTTTGTCCAGAATGTATTTGTCGTGCTGGGCGTTTCGCTGGCGCTGCTGCTGGCGGTGCTGTTCGGCATCCGTTCGTTCAGCCGTCCCAAAACCGAATCCGGCGCAAAGCCTGCAAAATAACTGCAATACAAAAAACCGCACGCTTCGTCATTGTGAAGCGTGCGGTTTTGTTTATTCGCTTTTCATTTGGCAGGCGCACATCACAGCGAGTGCTGTCTGTACGGCTCATTGTGCCGCTGATATCCGGCGGCTTTACTGCGGCAGAAGCCGGTGCAGCGGTCAGATGACGGCGCGGAGAATTCTGCCCGCACCGCGCTTCAAAACGGCCTTGCGGATCTTCTTTGCAGCACGCTTGGTCACTTCCTCAGCGATCTGCTCGACTGCCTTTTCAACGACTTTGCGTCCGACCTTCCGGATGACGCGCTTTGCGATTCTGTGTCCCATTCTGAACCTTCCTTTCACGGTAAGCGGCGGATCCCGGTGTTTGCAGCGGGTTTGCAGCGTTCACGGATCCCTTGCCTGTATTATACCACATCCGGACAGATTTTTCAAGACCTGCGGACGATTGGGATTGGGTATTCAGGGAGTTACCGAGCAGGAAAACGCCGGTTCCCGTGCCCGCTATGAGATAATGATATTTGACAGCACAATATTGATGTCCCAACTATCTCTTGAAGATATCTGCTTGTCTTTTTGCCGTGATACTGCGTTAGAAATCCTTGCCTTGCGTCAGCAAGGCGGCGGGAAGGACTGAATTGCCTCTTTCTTTGATGCCGATAGACTTTTCCACTTGCTATCTATGAAAAAGTATGATATAATAAGGAAAATCACAGAAAAAGCGAAGGGAGGTCAGGCTATGTACTTTTTAATGAATAAGAATACGGTCGTTGCAGCGTTTGAAAAGCAGCCTGCCGCCGAATTTTCAGATGATGTGCTGTTCCGTGAGGTTGAACGGATAGGGAAGCTGCCGTTTGGCTTTGAGGACATCAACGCATGGCTGAACAACCGGAAGTCGTCCAAGCACAATGCGCACCTGCGGAAGCTGATGCGGGAAATGGGCTGTGATGACAATGAAGGCTTTATCAGAGCGACGCATGCCGCTACGATCAACGATACATTTTGGATCAAGTCTGACCTTGAAAACCTGACATGGGAGCAGATCTCGCTGTACCGCAATCCGTTCACCGATACGATCTCCCGTCTGGCATTTGAAGGTGTCGGTCTGTATGCCGGTGACTTCCCGTCAACATCCCCGGAGCTTTCCTGTGAGGGCTCCTTCCGAAAATGCTTCCGCAAGGAAAAACAGCGCGGCAGCTTTGGCTCAGATATCTTTATCTATAAACGCGGCAACGACCTCGGACCGGGCTTGGAACCATACTGTGAAATGCTGGCATCGGAGATCGCTGCCGTCATCAGCCCGGACAATTATGTGCCCTACCGCACGGTGCTGCTGTATGAAAAGCTTGCGTCCAAGTGCAACCTGTTCACAAACGAGCAGCACGGCTATGCCTCGTTCTCAAAGCTGATGAAAGCCAGGAGCTTGCAGGATGTGTTCGATTTCTTTGACCGCATCGGTGTGTCGCAGGCGTTCCGGGAAATGCTTGTAGTCGATTCTCTTTGTTTCAATCAGGACAGACACGCGGGTAATTACGGTGTGCTGTTTGATAATGATACGCTGGAGATCACCGGCATGGCGCCGATCTTCGACCTGAATCTTTCCATGCTGCCGTATGTCTCCATGAAAGACTTTGACAACATCGGCGACAAACTGTTTGAGTATGCGCCGGTTCTCGGCGATGATTTTACCCGTATCGGACAAATGGCGATGAACAATGCACTGCGCGGCCGTGTCAAAACAATCTGTGATTTTTCGTTTGCATTCCGCGGCGATGACGTTTTTACGCCGGAGCGCGTCAAGGCAATGGAAGGCATCATCCGCAGACAGGCACAGGCGCTGCTTTCAAGCGAAACGCTCCGTACAAAGGATGTGTTCTTTTCGCAGAATGCCGCTGACGATGAACAGTATCGGGGCGAAGTCCGGGCAGCGGTCAAGCGGTTCCACATCTTTGCCGATGCGGTCGATCAGATGGAGCTTGGCAGCAATGTCTTCAAGAGCGACTGCGTTTCATCGGACACGGTGCAGTATATCTTTGAAATGAACGGATATGAACTGACCGTCGATTTCCTGAAACGTAAGATTCTGATTGCCGATGATCGGCTGCAAGCCGTGACGCCGGACGCGCTGCAAGATGCCGCACCTGCGGTCTATGAGCTGTACGACAAGCTGCTCGGTCTGTTCACGAACATGAACCGGTATTAACGGATAGCCCGCCATTTTCTTATCGTATACAAAACAAGGCTCTCAGATTCGTTCTGAGAGCCTTGTTTGTTTCTGAAAGTCGCGAATCCAATGAAAATCGCTTTTGAAATTCATAAATATCGCATTCCTTTTATACCGGGAAAGACTGTAAATATACTCAATTATCGTTTTTCAGCAGATACTTGTTGCTCACGACCTTCATACTTAATTCAGCGCCGATGCTGCTGCTGTATACAGGCTCCGTCGGACGTATCACGATACCTTCCTTTTTACCGTCGTTCGGATAATTGCCGTCTGCGCCAATAGTATACTTTTTCGGCAAATACGATAGAGCAGATGCCCGTTAAATCGTCATCTGCTCACGAATCCGCTCAATCAGCCCCAGATCGGCCGGCAGCCACTTTACGCTGTCTAGTTTCTCTTTTGTGAGCCATCGTGCCTCCTGCGCTTCCAGCAACACCAGGTCTCCTTCAATAACCTCACACCAGAAGCAGTCCATTGACAAATGAAAATCCGGATAATCATATTCGACGGTCTCGATCAGCTCGCCGATTCTGATTGTTGTGTCGAGTTCTTCACGGATTTCTCTTGCCAATGCCTGCTGCGGTGTTTCGCCGGATTCGATCTTTCCGCCGGGGAATTCCCATTGCCCTTTGAATGCGCCGTACCCTCTTGCTGTAGCAAATATTCGTGTTCTATTTTGAAAAGAGTCGCATATCACGGCTGCAACCACTTTGATTGTTTTCATGGTATCACCTGCATTCCAAGACTTTTCAGATACTGATAAGTCCCGTCATAGTATTCCGGCAGGCGGGTGCTGTCCTCCCAGAAGCCGCTCGGATTCTTGTTCGGATTACCTGCCGGAACGCAGATTACCATGCCGGCTCTGGCGCGCGTGAGCAGTACACGGTAGGCATTCAGCATATACTTGATGCGCTCCTGCCTGCTTTCGCTGCTGCCGGTCAGCTCGTTCCATTTCGTGTTTCCGTTGAATGTGTAATAGCGCCATTTTCCGTGATCGCAGCGCATATCTGCATCCCAGAGCAGACAAGTGTAGTCCAGTTCCAGTCCCTGCACCTGAATCTCGGTGGCAGCGTCCTCCAGATAATTCGATGATCTGGTGTCGGATTTGTCCTCCAGGAACCAGTGAACGGCATTTTCATCGCCGGACGGCAGGATATGTACTGCCAGCGGTTTGAATCTCGCAGATTCCTTTGTCACAAGCACGCCGGTGCGCTCCGTACCGCGCACTTTTTCATGCAGCCATTTCCGCGCCGTTGCCATATCGCGCGTCAGCATGATCGGATACTTGTCCTTGATCTCCTGATACAGCGCCGCAGCGGAATCATCAAAGGACAGCAGCGCATGAACGAATGCCGACAGCTTCTCCGCACGATACGACCGCAGCGAGACTGCCAGATGAAGGCTTTCGGAATAAGTGACATTGGGATTGT
>CAMOOV010000197.1 GCA_946621745.1 uncultured Ruminococcus sp. | reverse complement strand
TGCAAGATGACGGAAAATATGCAAGTAGATGCGCTGCCAAGCTGCCAGCCGGGCTCCGGTCGTCAGGCGGGCTTTGTGCGGTGTTGCCTTGAAGCAATCTTACACTTTGACTGCGTCAGGCACCCTCCCCTGCTTCCGGCTGCTTTCCGTCAGACGATGCTCCGGAATCGGGAGTCTCTCCGTCCGCAGCACGGCTCTCAGCGCTTCTGCGATGAAAAAGCTGTGTCAGGGCAATACCGCCCTCTGCAAAAATCGCAGTGATCATAAAATCATAGCTGACATCCGGCAGATGATGTGCAATCATGCAGTTTAGCGCAATCAGTGCCGAGCAGAGCAGCAGTATATGATTATTACGGTTTCGCAGGCCGATTATGACGAACACCGCAATCAGCACGAATGTCAGGATCACGCCGAATCTCAGAAGGCAGTTGATATAGGAGCTGTCCAGATAGAAATACGGAACCAAACTGTAATCATGCTCAACAGAACCGCCTGCACCGTGCATAGTAACCGTCTGACCGAACAGGCTGAGGGGAATTGTATCAAACCCCTTTCTGCCCAGTGTGAGCCGTGAACTCAGGATCGAATCCAGCTTCACAAGCAGCGGAGAGTCTTTTTTATAGGCAAGCGTGAGCAGAGTCATCAGTCCCGCAAGCAACGGCATACTCCAGATACAGAGCTGCACAAATGCCTTGCGGATCCCGGCAGCAAGCCCGCTCTTCCGGTTCTCAAAGCGATGCAGCAGGCCGACGAACAGCATCCCGATGCCGAGCAGCAGAATACAGATACAGTCAAGCCGCGTGATGCACAGGCAATAAATGACCGGCGCCACTACAAACGGAATCAGCGAACGCAGATAGAAAAATCGGTCGTATTTCTGAAATGCTGCAAAATATGCGACCAGAATAAAGAATACATAAGCGGCAAAATCCGTTGTATACTTGATACCGAAGGAATGCCTGACATGAAAAATCCAAAACGGATGCACCGACTCATAGCAGAGATCCTCCGCCAGACCGACCTGTGAGCTGATCACAATCAGCACAAGAAGAATCAGCGCCGTATAAAAATAGGTTTTCGCAATCTTTTCAAACCGAATGCCGAATGCAGAAACCGCACAGACCGCCGTCCGGAGTAAATATGTATCAGGCGACTGCGTCCGGACGATCCATACAAGCAGGAGCAGCGGCATCGCAAGCATCCAGAAGAATTTATTCTTTCTGTCAAACACCAGGACCTTGAATCCGAGAAGAAAGTATGCGACGCTTTCGGATATATCGGCGACATAAACGAGCCCGCCGATATCCAGACACATCGAATTTTGCAGCATGATAGAAACGATTATGAGCCCAAAGCCGATCAGATACAACACATCACGGAGCTTTGTATTTTTTGCGAGATCATCCAGTGTGACCTCCTTGTTCAGCGATCCTTTTTCCATTTTTTACATCGCTCCTTCTTTTTTCAGTACAACCTTGACCGTTTTGAGCAGGATCTTCAGATCCAGCAGCAGACTCCATTCGGAGATATACTGCGTATCCAGCCTGACAACCTCCTCAAAGTTCGTGATATTACTCCTGCCGCTCACCTGCCACAGGCCGGTGATGCCCGGTTTGATTGCGAGCCTTGCACGGTGACGGAGATCATAGCGTTCCCATTCATCGACTGTCGGCGGCCTTGTTCCGACCAGCGACATCTCACCCTTCAGCACATTGAAGAACTGCGGGAACTCATCCAGTGAATAGTCTCTGATAAAGTTTCCGATTCCCTTTTTCAGTGTGCCGTCCGGCCGAATCGCGCTGCCGATAATGCGCAGATCATGCTTCACCTTGAACATTTTTCCGTCAGTCATGCGATTCTCCTTCATCAGCTCTTCTCTGCGCTTTTCCGCATCGGTATACATACTGCGGAATTTATACATCCGGAAGCGTTTCCCGTTCCGCCCGATCCGTTCCTGCCGGAAAAATACAGGGCCGGGTGATGCGATCTTGATTGCCGGAGCAAGAAAAAGAAACAGGATCGCCGTGATGATACAGCCGATCAGACCGCCGAGAATATCCATGATCCGCTTGACTGCCAGACTGCCCGGTGATGCCGGCTTCATGGTTGCGGTGATCACGGAATACTCGCCCAACCGCTCAACAAATTTCCGGCTTTGGTCAGACATTCTGTAAATCGGTTCAATATTCAGATGCAGCGTCACACCGGAAGCAGAAAGGCTGCTGACGAGCTCTGCGGCATCCTGCCCGCCGGAAGGCAGAGAGATAAATACGGCATCCACCCATTCCCGCATCACATAATCCCGGATCTCATTCTCATTTCTGGCAAGAACAGGAAACGCGCTGTCCTGCTCTGCCGGAAGCGCTTCCCCGGAAAGAACGCCTGCTCCGATGATCCGGTAAAAAAAGGTCTTCGATCCGGCAAGCTGCCTGCACAGCTGCAAATATGCATCCGGAGTGGAGATTACCAGCAGCGTCCGCTGCGACAGGAGCCCGCTCAGCACGCCGGTAAGCAGCTTCTTATACAGCAGATTGACTGTCAGCGTCAGAACAAAGCAAATCGCAGCCATGAGAAACAGTGTGATTCTGGAGTATTCCGCACTGCGCTGCACGGAAAACAGAAACATCTGATCCATAAACAGGATAAATACGCTGTGGACAGCAGCAGTCCGAATCTCCTGAATCACACCCCGTTTCAGGATGTTTTTCAGCGTCCTGAAAAACAGTGCGCACATCAGACAGGCAAACTCGGAAACAATCGCAGTCATAATGTATAGATCGGATTTATACGGATCGGAGCCCCATCCGTGTCGCAGCAGAAACGCCGTCACAAAGGCAATCTGCACACATACAAGATCCAGCAGCAGAAAGTCCCAATGCTTCAGGATCCCGCTTAATCCCTTACGATACATAAATACTCCTTATATCGTTCAGCCATGCTCCGCCTGTGGAGAACGGCATTTTTCGTATAATTATTATTGATGTCCCAACGATCTCTTGAAGATATCTGCTTGTCTTTTTGCCGTGATACTGCGTTAGAAATCCTTGCCTTGCGTCAGCAAGGCGGCGGCTTTCTGCCTTGTCTCACAACAAAAATCCTGCGCATCTATTCTTCAATTAATTGGTACATCAATATAATATATAGTATAGCATATTGTCCGATACATTGTCAAGATTCAGGCGCAGCAGTTCATGGATCAGGGAACAGAATAGATACGGATTCCGAAAGCAGCATAGATCAAACTGGGAGGCGGAAGTTCGGCCGCCGGATGTCTATGGGGATTGAGAGAGCGTATCAGCCGGTAATGCAGCGGACATCCTCCATCTCGTCGCTGTTTGTCAGCGTAACAGCAATCGTATCACTGTATCCTGCGGCGCGGATCTTCTCGCGGCTGAAACGGATCAGCGGCTGACCGGCCTTGACGGGATCTCCCTCCTGCACAAGGCAGGTGAAGCCCTCGCCCTTCATCCTGACTGTGTCGATGCCGATATGGATCAGAACCTCCATACCGCCGGATTCCAGTGCAACGGCGTGGCGCGTTTCGGTGATATTGGTCACGGTTCCGTCAAACGGTGCAACTGCCGTGTCGTCCTCCGGACAGATACCGACACCCATGCCGAGAATCCCGGAAGCAAATGTGTCATCCGGAATCTCTTCCAGCGGAATCACCTTTCCCCTGACAGGCCGGAATACGGTTCCGGCGCTGCACTGAATGACCGGCATATCAGGCACATCGTAATCCGCCTTCGCTGTTCCGTCTGTCTGCGCAGGCTTAGGTTCCGCGACCGACTCCGCAGTACCGCCGCCTGCTTCCGCTTTCAGCGCATCTGCAACGCTCTGCACATTCAGTCCGATGATGACCTGCAAGCCGTTCTTTCCCATTTTCATGATACCCTTTGCTCCGGCTGCCCTGATCGCTTCTTCGTCGATCTTTGCCATATCCGCGATCTCCAGACGCAGTCTGGTGATGCAGTTGTCGATCATTTTCAGATTGGAGCTGCCGCCGAGACCGCTGAGCAGCCTTGCAATATCAACACCCGCAGCAGTACCCGTATGCGCAGCGGACGGCACAGCCGTTTCCGCAGTGGTATCTTCATTGCCGGGCGTCTTCAATTTGAATACTGTAATCATGATGCGGAACACGAAATAAAACACCACGAATGCGGCAGCGCCGAGCGGCAGGATCATCCATGTATTCTCCGCGGCGGGAAGCGACGACGAGAAGATCAAATCCGTCACACCGGCCGAAAATGCGAATCCCGCATGAAATCCGCAGAGCGCCGCAGCATAAGCAAATATTCCGTAGAGCAGTGCATAAACGACATACAGCGCAGGCGCTGCAAACATAAAAGCAAATTCAAACGGTTCCGTCACACCGCAGACAAAGGAACAGATTGCACCCGAAATCAGAATGCTCATTGACATTTTGCGTTTTTCCTTCGGGGTGCAGCGAATCATCGCAAGCGCAGCCGCAGGCACGCCAAACATCATGCTCGGGAAGAATCCGGACATATAGATGCCCAGCGGCCACGAAACATCCGCCGAGGTATCGCCTGCCCAGTAATGCGTCAGGTCGCCGATGCCGATCGTGTCAAACCAGAATACATTGTTGACCGCGTGATGCAGCCCGAAAGGAAGCAGGAGACGGTTGAGAAATGCATAAAGACCGGCGCCGAACGCTCCCATGCCGCTGATGGATTTTCCCGCAGACACCATCGCACCGAAAATAACCGGCCAGATAAAGAACAGCAGTGCCGCAGCGAGCGCAGAGACAAAGCCGGAGATGATGACCGTAGATCGCTTTCCGCTGAAGAAGCCCAGCCATTCCGGCAGCTTTGTATCCTTGAAACGGTTATAGCAGGCTGCACCGATATTGCCGGCAAGAATGCCGATAAACGGGTTTTCGATCTTGGAAAATGCAAGCATCGCGGATGCATTCTCCGCAATGGACGGCACCAGCTTGACTGCATTGTCCGGACTGAGCAGCGATGTGATCATCAGCCACGATACCAGTGATGCGATCGCGGCTGTACCGTCACGCTCCTTTGCAAGCCCGACACCGATCCCGACTGCAAACAGGAGCGCAATATGGTCGATCACGGCACCGCCCGCTTTGACCATAAACAGCCCGATCAGCGGCAGTGTTCCGCTGACATCGCCGCCCTGCATGGTGGCGGGGCAAAGCAAATACCCAATGCCCATCAGCAGACCGCAGAGCGGCAGACAGGCAACCGGCAGCATAATCGCCTTGCCCAGTCGCTGTAAATATTTCATGATTATCCTCCTCACCGTCACAGCATTCACGGTAATTCCAATATCTCTATTATAGCACGGTTCTGTCATTTGTGCAAGCTGTCTGCTTATATTCACGCAAAACAAAGCCCCCGCTGCCTGCGGCAGTCATGAACAGAACGCATGATTTTGCAAACCCGTCCCGCTGCTGCATAACAAAGAAGCCCCAAGATCTGCTTGCAGCAAGCATTTCTCAGGGCTTTTTCTTTTCATCGGGATAGATACTTATTATTTCAATTCCGAATATCGGTTTGGTACGCAATCCATCCTGCGTACCGGATCGAATCAGTGATCCCTCAAGCGCCTTACCTTAAGGCAAAATCCGCAGCAAGGAGAAATCGAGCAGAAAAGAACGATATTACACCGAGATTGATTATTCAACCGTCACTGACTTTGCAAGATTGCGCGGCTTATCCACATCAAATCCCTTACCAATCGAAACATAGTAGCTCAGGAGCTGAAGCGGAATCACGGAGAGACTGCCTGCAAACAGCGGTTCAATCTGCGGCACATAGCACACAAACTCAGCTGTATCCTCCAGGAAATAGTTTCCGGTTGTGGTCACCGCCATAACCTTTGCACCGCGGCTCTTGACCTCGACCATATTGCTGATCGTT
>CAMOOV010000196.1 GCA_946621745.1 uncultured Ruminococcus sp. | reverse complement strand
GGCAAAATCAGCCAAAAAGACGCGTGTTAGGCTTAGTGTCAACACGCCCTAAAATAAGAAAGGGGAAGGAGGCGTTCCTCCCTCCCCTTTTGCGCAATTACTTACGCAGGCCAAGGCGCTCGATCGTCGCTCTGTAGCGCTCGATGTCCTTCTTCTTCAGGTAACCGAGCAGATTGCGGCGGCGTCCGACCATTTTGAGCAGACCACGGTAGGAGTGGTGGTCGTGCTTATGCTCCTTCAGATGAGCATTCAGGTCATTGATCCGGCGGGTCAGGATTGCGATCTGCACCTCAGGAGAACCGGTATCGCCCTCGTGGGTTGCATTTGCAAGGATGACCTCCGTCTTTTCTTCCTTACGCAGCATGAATTTCACCTCTTTCTGTTGATTGAATCCGGTAAACGCAGGTGGGGGAAGGTGAAAACCTCCTGCAAACGGCAGGCATACTCCCGGATCCGCGTAAACGGTCTATTTATTATACCATATTCCGCGCATTTATTTATGAACAGAATATGAATATTCCATGAATAATTTGTAACCTATCATTCACCGCGTCGGCAGCTTGTATTCACTTCCCGTCAGCGCCGCAGTGTAATGCAGCAGGATATGCTGTGCATCGGCGGTATCGAGCATATCACTTTTGTTGACATCTCCGTTGCGCTCCTGCGTCGCAGTCGCGGTGACATCCAGACCGGTGAAGCGGTCTGTGACGAACATCAGCAGCATTTGTGCATCCAGCACATTCACTTTTCCGTCTACAGTAAAATCCCCGCTCAGCTCCGTCTGCGGCAGCGTATCCAGCATCAGCGGCGCCTCCGCAAGCAGTGTATCGGCCTCCGGGATTGTCTCAGTCTCCGCAAAGCGTTCGGTGAGCTCAGCGCGGTATGCAGCGAGCATCTGCTGCTCCGGTTCATCATAGAGCGAAAGCGCAGATTCGATCACCGCATCCGCTTTGGATGCATCGCGGCCGATCACCTCTTTGACAAACACCGTCGAAAGGTATTTCTGCCGCCGCTGTACAAACTTCCGGAGGAATTCGACATTCTCCTCCCATGTCCTGCCGGTGAAGCTGCCGAGCGTTTTATAGGGGTAGACATCGTACATATGCCAGCGCATATTGTGCATCGCCATTGCATTCGCGATTGCGCCGGCCATTTGCTGAATGCCGCTGCCGCCCTCCTGTTCCGGATCGGACAGCGCGATCAGCTGCGCATCAAAGCGCTCTGCATACAGCTCCGCCACCAGCCGGATGTATTCATCCTTCTTCCAGAGCTTCATGAGAATGGATTCCGGCTCGTTGCCGCGCTCCGGATGACTCTCGTCATAGCCGGTCAGATTCATATAGAGCGGATAGAGATTCTCGGTCACGGAGGTATAGCTCATTCCGCCGTCCGGCCGCTTGAGGCCGATGCCGTAATTGCCGAATGCGAGATCGAAGTCCCACGGCGGCCCGTAATGCAGCTTCCCGTCGCCGGTCAGATCGGAGTCCTTCCAGAGATAGAAGCTCGTCTGTGCGCCGTCAGGGTTTTCCGTGATCTCCTGCATGAGATAACCGATCGCAAAGGATTCCACATCAAGATACTCGGAATAATGCTTTCCCTTTGCATTGTAACCGTCCTCCGCGTAAATCGCATCCTCCATATCCTGCACAAATGCGCGGAAATATTCCACCTGCGCCTGTGTCGGATATTCCGGCTCGACGATTTCCAGCAGATGCCCGCGGCTCGTGACAAGCTCCGCTGCCGCCGATCGCCAGCGCATCTGGAACTGCACCAGATAACCGCCGGTGATATCTGCCGGATTATTCGGGATATCATAATACCGGTAGCTGTTCACTTCTTCACCGCGGAAGGTGCCGTTCACGATTCTCAGAGGATATTCCGAAAGCTCCTTCTCATTGACCTTCTCGGTCGCCTTACCGAGATCTGTGATATCGACGCGGTTCGACTGAATCTCGACGCGCTCCGAAAGCTCATAGGTGCCGTAATATTCGCCGTTCAGGTAAATATCGACAAAGCGCGACTCGCCCGCATACTGCACACCGGACTGCCGTCCCAGCGCAAAGGCGACTGCATTGCGCAGATTGCTCTGATCGTTCCAGTTGCTGAGCAGCGCCCATTTTTTGGCCTTGCCCATGCCGTAAAGATCCGCTTTCTCCGAGAGCTTGAAATTGAAGGGCTTGCGGATCGAATAATTCCAGGAGGAATTGCCGCGCCCCTTGAATTTTTCGATCCCGCCCTGATACTGGATCCCGCCGGCTGCATCGAAAAAGACCGCCGAGCCGCCGGATACATTATTCTTCGATGCACTCAGCTCCTCGATCGTGTAATCCGTCAGCTCCATGAATGCACACGGAATATCCGACTGCATCACGCGCAGCTCGCCGCAGTCCTCGCCGTCAACGGTCAGCGCAAAGCTGTCCTTTTCCGCAAAGCGGGCGGTCTCCTTTCCGGATTCGAGTGCTTCGCCGTCGAGCAGCAGCTCCTTTCTGCCCTCCGGCAGCGTATAGGTGACCGTCAGATGACTGCGGTCTGCCGTCGCAGGCAGGAAGATGTAATGCGCATCCTCCCACTCTGCAAAATACCATTCCGCACGGTCAAGATCTGTCTCTGCCTGCGGTGCCAGTCCGGAAACGGTGAACCGCTCCACCGGCACATCCGCATATTGCAGCGCAGGCTCCTCCGTATCATCCGCCGCAGCGGAATAGCCGCACGGCAGCAGCATCGCGGCCGCAAGCAGCGCCGCCGGCCGCATTCCCTTGTGTTTCATGCTCAGCCCCCTATCTGGCCGTTCAGGGAATCCAGCAGCACTCTTACGATCTGTGCCGCCGTGACATCCCACTGCTCGCGTTCCTCGATCATCACGCAGAACGCAACCGGACAGCTTTCATCAAGGCAGTAGCCGACAAGGAACGAATTTTCGTAGGACTTGTCCGTGCGCTTGATCTGTGCCGTACCGCTCTTCACGCCGCAGGTATAGCCGCCCAGCACTAAGCTGTAATTATTCGCGGCATTTTTCGTCATGACATCCTGCACTGCCTGCGCAGCGACCGGCGTAAACATCTGTGATGTGTATTGTGTTGATGCAAGAGAGCTGACCTTGCCGTCCGGAGCGGTTCTGGAACGGAGCAGATAGGGCTTCACAGCGGAGCCTGTTCCGTTCGCGACCGCCCCCTGAAAGAGCATAAGCTGATAGGGGCTGACAAGCGTTTTGCCCTGACCGAGCGCGCCCCATTCCGTCTCGAATTCATCCTTGTTCGTCAGTGTTGTCGAGCCGGGCTGAATCGTGATGCCGTTGAGGTCGAAGCTGTCCGCCTCGCTGCCGTTGACCGCATAGCCCATATGCTGATAGGTGCGGATGATATCGGAGAGCGGCACATTGCCGGACTGCACGAGCTGTGCAAAATACGGATTGCAGCTGTTCGCAAATGCCGCCGCGAGATCCTGAACGCCGTGGCCGAATTCCGCGTGGCAGTGAATGTCGTCGCCGTTCGGATTTGTCCACGAGCCGGTGCATTCATATTGCAGCGTATTGATTTTTTCGACACCCGCGGATTCATAGGCCGCAAGCAGCGTCGAGACCTTCTGCGTGGAGCCGGGAACGGTCGGATAGAAAGCCTTGCAGAGCAGGCTGCCCTCCGGCATTGCCGCGAGATTGTCATAGCCCTGTGCGATATCGACGCAGGGACGGCTCACGCAGACAGGCACCTCGCCGGTCTTCCAGTTATAGGCGATCGCCGTGCCGTTCTTCATGCCGAATGCATTGCTGACGGCGCGGTTCGCACTGTGCAGCAGCGTTGTCTCCAGAACGGTCGTTCCGGCGTTGTTGCCGTAGGTGAAGCTGTAATTCGCCAGCAGGCCGATATTCTTCGCAACGATCGTATTGCTCATCTGTCCGCTGGTATCGCCGATCAGATTGCCGACATCCGCGAACTGTCCCCAGCCGTAATTCGAGAGCGGCTGTGTGCCGTCGAACAGCACATCGCCGGTGCGGTCAACGACCTTGCCGTAGGTCGCGGCGCCGGATTTTGCCATATAGAATGCAGACTGTGTGATGAGCCGGTATGCGAGATAGATCAGGCCGATGAAGAACGCCGTCAGCAAAAGCGCCGTCCATTTTCCGGCTCTGCGCATACTCGGCACGGCCGCAGTATTCAGAACGGGTTCATTCTGCTGCTGCATATCACGCGCCCCCTTTCTTCTTCAGAACGGGATCCGTCAGGACAGGCGCCTGTGCCGCCTTGAGGAATCCGGCGAGAATGCCGCTTGACAGCATCGAGCTGCCGCCCTGCGAAATAAACGGGATCGTGACGCCCGTGAACGGGATCACATTGCAGGAGCCGAAGATATTCAGCGTCATCTGCACCATAAAGACCGCCGCCACACCGACCGCCAGACCGGAGTGATAATAGCTGCGCGGCGGAACGGTCAGGATCGAGGCCGGCAGGAACAGCACCAGAATGACCGTCATCAGGCCGGTGAACAGTCCCCACTCCTCGCAGATCGTCGAGAATACGATATCCGTGCGCGATGCCGCAACGCGGATCAGCGTACCGTTTCCGGCGCCCTTGCCGAACCAGCCGCCCTCCGCAACAGCCGTCAGTGCCTTGACCTGCTGATAGCCGGTGCCGGACATATCCGACCAGATATCGGAATGCAGACGCTCCTGCACATAGGCCGGCGCGAGCTTCCATGCAAGCACCCCCGCTACGACCGCACACCCGGCGAGAAATACGATCAGCCGGACAGAGAATTTCTCCCGCAGATAGCAGAACCGCAGCAGGAATCCGAAGCCCGCGACGGCAACGAATGTCGGCAGCGAGCCGAGGTCACGGCACCACCATTGCAGACCGGCAATCACGACCGTACAGAGAATCAGCATCAGGTTATCCGGCACAAAATGGATGCCGAGGAAGGTTTTCTTGTTGAGCTGCGTTCTGATCGAGCTTGCGGCGATCAGAACAAAGACCGGCTTGACGAATTCCGAGGGCTGGATCGTGATGAAGCCGAGGTCGATCCACATACTGCGGCTGCCGGTCAGCAGCAGAATCGCGGCGACCAGTGCGAAGAACAGCACATACCACGCGGGCTTCCAGCGCTCGGCGCGGTAGGGATTGCGCGTGACCGCATAGGAGATCTGACACATGAGAAAGGCCGCCAGCCCGAACACATAATGCTTGAGTGCAAAGGACAGCCCGCCGAAACAGGACTGATAGATCGTACTCATGCCGATGACAAGCAGCATGACCGTATCGACGGTGCAGGCCTCGCGCTGGACGATCTGTAATATGACGGATCCGGCAATATCCGCAAGCAGGACAGCCGCCGCCATTTTGACGACCTCCGCATTGATGCCGAATGAAAAAATGACCAGCACCATCATAGCGGTATGCGCGATCAGAATGAGCAGAAGCAGGAGCGGATGCGAGAGCGGCTTTGTTGAATTCTTTGCCATGTCAGTCACATCCTTTCGCCTTTGACGACGACAAGCCTGCGCTTGCCGATCGTGATTGCGTCATTGCGGTGGAGGGTGCAGGGGCCGTTGATGCGTCTGCCGTTGACGATGACGCCGTTATGTGCACCGGCATCCTCGATCTGCCAGCGACCGTTTGAGAAGGTCAGCAGTGCATGAAAGCGCGAAATCTCGGTTTCAGGGAAGCAGATATCTGCGGAGGGATGACGGCCGATGAGGATTTCAGCGGCGCTGAGCGGATAGGTCTGCCCCTGACAGACGAGCATATAGCCCTTGCTTTCCTTTGCCCATCTGCGGTCACCGCGGCGGCGTTCGCGGCCCGCTGCAATCAGAATGACGAGTGCGCAGATATTGACAAAGATAACAACAAAGGCTGTTGCCGCTTCACGGAAATACGGATACTGGCGGAAAATTTCCTGAATATCCATTTTATGGCACATCCTTTCTTTTGCGGGTATTATTGCTGTCCCAACTATCTCTTGAAGTTATCTGCTTGTCTTTTTGCCGTGATACTGCGTTAGAAATCCTTGCCTTGCGTCA
>CAMOOV010000195.1 GCA_946621745.1 uncultured Ruminococcus sp. | reverse complement strand
CCACCGGCTCAACCGGAAAACCTGTTCGCTTTTCTCTCTGCATCGGCGCGGAACTGTGCGCTCAACCGCGCAGAAGCCATGCGGAGCATGAAGCGCGGCAGCGGTGAGCGGCCGGCGGCACTGGAGGAGCTTTCCGAATGCATCGGTTCCGGAGAATCGGTCGAGGAAACGGTCGATGCACGCCTCCTGACGGAAGCAGTCGAGCGCTTTCTGGATACGCTCCCCGCAGAAAAACGGATGCTGTTTGTAGAGCGCTATACAAATCTGCGTCCGGTTTCGGAGATCGCCGGGGAATTCGGCTTCAGCGAGAGCAAGGTCAAGGTCACGCTGCTGCGCACGCGAAATCAACTGAAAACCTATCTGGAGAAGGAGGGATTCCTATGACCGACAAACAGCTGCTTGACGCATTGCAGAATGTGGACGGCAAATATACGGAGGAGGTCAGCAGTTATCTGTCATCGCGGAGGAACGGGCACCGCGCGGTGAAGCTGTTTCTTCCGGCGGCGGCCGCCGCAGCCTGTCTCGGCGCGGTGCTGTTTGCTGCGGCGCCGCGGAATCACGATCTGTTGACTGTTGCGGACAGCGACATCACCCCGCAGCTGTTGCAGGAGCAAAGCACTGCGAAAACCGAACCGCCCGTGACGGATATGCCGGCGAGCGTTCCGGAAATCACGCAGACAGCGGTGCAGACGGCCGTGCAGACGGCTGAACCTGCGGTTACGGCAGTCTCCGCCCTGACAAAAGCACCGGTCACAACAGTCACAGCTGCGGAAGCAGCAAAGCCGCGGCCGGTTACAGAAGCAAAACCGAATGTCCCTGCTGCCGCGGAGGAGCCGGCAGAAACGGCTGCGGCAGACGCCGTTCCGGAGCCCCCCGCCGAAACGACTGTCACGGAAGCGCAGTCCGAAACGACCGCCCCGGAGCCGCCTGCGCCCGTCTATGAAATGGGCGATGTGGACATGGACGGAAAGATCACATATTCGGATTTGCTCTCGGCACTGATAATAGACAATTTTTCCAACCATCGTCATCAAGAGCTGAGTCCCTTTACCGAATCACAGGCCTTCCTCGCAGATGTGAATTCAAACGGATGTGTCGATAGTGATGACACTGCGATTATCGGCCAGTATCTGCAGCTGACACAGTACCTGCAGCTGGAGGTATCGCTTTCCGAAGTGGCGGCACAATCCGAAGAAATTGTCGAAACGATTGACCGATTGATAAAAGAATCCGAAAATGAAGAAAATCCGAAAAATCTGAACCTGGTAAAGCAAATCACCGATGCCCATATCAAGATTTCCGCATATGTCGGTAAAACAGTATACGATGAAAATTGCAGAAACGGCATTCCGGCAGAATTCTGGAGTGCAGAAGAACCGCTGACATGGGAACAGCTGTCCACGATTATTGAAGATGCAAAAACGTGGCGCTGGGTTCCTGTTGAATAAGCCAATAGCCGGTGATTGATGAAAGGGGTATCATTATGAAAAAGAACATTTTTACCAGAATGACGGCCGTTCTGCTGACCGTCACGGCGGCTGCTGCGCAGTGCGCATATGTCTGCGGTGCTTCTGCGCTGACAAAGGAAGAGCTGTGTGTCAAGTACGCAGCCAAGACTGAAATCATGCGGGCTAAGTGGCTCCATGAATACGGCACAGAGCTGGAGGATCCGTTTGAAGATCTCACTCCCTCCACGACTGTCAAGATTGATGCGTCCGGCATGGGCGACGACGGCGTATTTTACGGCGAGGAGTATGCAAGGAAGCAATACCTCAAGAAAACGCAGTACATCTATGAAGAATGGGGCAATTCTAACCATAGACTCTATTTCGGTGACTGCTCCTATTCGGACGGCTTCTATTATGTCGAAAAGCCGGACGGAACCGCAATGATCCTCGGTGCGGACTATGATTATATGAACGAGCAGAAGACGGAAACGCTGATCATTCCGGAAACGATCGGAGGTCTGACGGTCACGGAGATCGGAGAGAATGCTTTTGATTACTTTGACAACCATGTCCGCACTGTGAAAGAGATTGTCGTGCCTTCGACCGTAACAAAGATACGAAATAAGGCGTTTCACTGGGCATTGGGCGAAGGCTGCAAGATCAATCTCCCGGAGAACATCGAGTATCTCGGCGCATTTTCCTACTCGAATGTGAAGAATGCACTCGGAGATGTCGTTGTGCTGCCGGAAACACTGGAATACTGCCACCATAGTGCATTCTTCTCCAGTATTATTCAGGAAGTGATTCTTCCGGAATCCTGTGTTTTCTGTGACTACGGAGTCATCTCCTATAATGTTGACGGATCCTATGACGGAAGAAGAACCGTGTGGTTCCCGAACTGTGTGACAGTTGATGACGAATATTTCAGCCAGGAGAACGCGGAAGGCCTTCGTGCAGCGCGTTATGATGATGAGTCGGAGCATCCGGAGCTGGTTTACTATCCCTTCGGCAACGGCGATTCTGACTGCAACGGCAAGACCGATGTTTCGGATTCCGTGCTGCTCGCCCGCTACTGCTCCGAGGATGAGGATGCCGTTCTGACCGCAGAGGGCAAAACGAACTCCGATACAACCGGCGACGGTGCGCTCGCAATGGACGATGTCACCGAGACGCTGAAAATCGTTGCGAAGCTGAAATAATCTGATCAGACCAAATCATTCATTCATTTCCCAAAAGCCCGCCCCCGATGCTTCGGCACCGGGGGCGGGCTGCTGTTTTCTATGCATCTGTCTGCACATTTCGGCAGGATTCGCATAATATAGACCAATCCGGACAAACGGATCATGATCGTTTCAAAGGAGTGAGATTTATGATGAATTCTACAACCGGCAAGCGTCTGCTGATCGCGGGCGGCGATTTGCGGCAGATCACGGCAGCAGCACGGCTCGCAGAGGACTGCGATGTGACCGTTATCGGCTTTGACCGTTTTGGGGCGCTGCCGGAGGGCGTTTCCGCCTGCGAACATATCTCCGGACTGCCGCTGGAGCTTGATGCGCTGATTCTGCCGATGCCCGTCACACAGGACGGCGGCTTTCTGCATACGCCGTTCGGCAGCAGTGCGATCCGGCTTTCGGCATTGCTGCCGCTTGTCCGAGCGGGCGGCATGGTGCTCGGCGGCAGGCTGACTGTGCAGGAGCGCACACTGATTGATAATGCCGGTCTGCGCGCATTTGACTATGCTGCGGCGGAGACCTTTGCGCTGCGCAATGCCGTTCCGACCGCAGAGGGTGCGATTCAGATTGCGATGCAGGAACTGCCGGTCGTGCTGCACCGCCTGCCGGTTCTGATTCTCGGAGCGGGGCGTGTCAGCCGTGCATTGCAGCTGCGTCTGCGCGCGCTCGGCGCAGAGGTGACGGTCGCTGCCCGCCGGTGTACCGACCTTGCGCGGAGCAAAGGCGCTGTGGAGAAGCCGGACGGGTGTCTTTTGACAAAGCCATGCTGCTTCTGATTCGCGGTATCTATTACTTTGCAGTCTCGCGGACGATCTGCTCCAGTGCATCCCGCTTCCGCAGAATGTCCTTCGCAAGAGCAATCTGGCATCTTGTGCGCACGAGATTATGCTCCGGATAGTTGATCTTGAAATAAGTGTCGCCGGTGAGATAGTCGTCAAGGAAGCGCGATGCCAGCTCGACCGTCACCGAGAATGCCGCAAGCACCATGCCGTCCAGCTCAGGCTGCGTCAGGCTGCTGCGTACCGCACCGATGAAGCCGCGGCAGAATGCGCGGAACTTTTCGGTATCAAAGGAAACCTTGCTGAGATCCGGCTCGTCCTCGGCAGCGGTATTCGCGATGAAGCGCACCGCATCGCCGAAATCATACATCGCCATGCCCGGCATGACCGTATCCAGATCAATGACCACGACCGGCTGCTTCGTCTCCGGATCGAACAGCACATTGTTCGATTTCGTGTCGTTGTGCGTCACGCGGACGGGAAATTCGCCGTTTGCATAGCGCACGGAAAGTTCACCGGCCAGCTCCCGCACAGATGCGATCCATGCGATCTCCTCCTGCACGGAGGCAGCGCGTCCGCACGGATCCTCTGCGATATGCGAAAAGAGCGTGTCCAGACGCTTTTTCGTATTATGGAAATCCGGGATCGTCTCGAAAAGCTGTGCGCCGTCAAAATCGGCAAGCTGATTCTGGAAATTGCCGAACGCCCGGCCGGTCGCCTCGATGATACCGAGATCATCACAGGTATTGAAGGTGACGGAATCCACCCAGTCCATGACGCGCCAGAGATTCTCTTCGCCGTCAAGGACATAATTCTTACCTTCGGCGGTGTGATGAAAATGCAGCGTCCGTCCCTGTGCGCGCTCGATATGCGTGGTCACAAGGTCGATATTCTGCATAATCTCAACCGGCTTGCTGAACACAGCGGTATTGATGCGCTGGAACACATAGGCGCGCAGGCTGCCGTCCGTCTGCCGGTAATTTGCGCGGCAGGTGAGATTGATATTGCCGTTTGTGAGTGCTTCCGTGCTGTCGAGGGTACCCGGCAGACGGAATGCTTCGCCGATTTTACGAATCGTTTCAGTCATATTTTTTCTCCGTATTCATATGTTTTTTCAAAGCTCTACGCCGTTTTCAAGGAGCAGTGCTCTTGCGGATTCCACAGAATCAGTTCCGGTCGCATTTTTGATCGGCGCAAATTCCCTGTGCCGGTCGATCTCATAGGCGAGGCAGTTATCCTGAAGCCGCACCATATCAAGCGCCAGCGTTTCAAATTTGATTGCATTCGGCGCATCCGGCTTGACTCTGCCTTTTTCGGGATCGTAATACGGCAGCTTCTTGAATGCCCTGTGCAGCGGCAAATCATAGGCAAGCGTCCGGTCAAGCGACTCCACGCTGAACAGATAATTGAGGATCACGCCGAAACGGTAGCTGAGAGAGCCGTCCGACTCGCGCAGTGTCCGCATCTCATCGGTCATCTCATAATATTCAACGATCGAAGGTCTGCCGTCCTCCAGACAAAGCACGCCGACCTTTTCCTCCGGCTCAGCCTTGGCGACGACCTTTGCGCCGGAGACCATGCCGGCCTCAATGACTGCACCGATGAAGCAGGGATCCGCGATTGACTGCAAAACATTATCGACGGCAAACACATTGAGCCATTCGATGCCGAGGGCGTGAACCGTATCCAGCATACCCGTGCGTGCCATAGATGCATACCAGCCGCCGTTGCCGTTCGGCGCAGTTGCAACTGCCGTGCGGCTGGCCAGCATCAGTCTGCCCTCCGGATCCGTTGCCGGCAGCTCCTCCTGCGGGAAAAAGCGGACGCTGGCGGGATCATAGCCGAAATACTGATGCGCCTCAAAAAAGCCGCGTGTCTCTGCATTGTTGGTGATGCTCGTCATGACGAACAGCGGCACGGGAACGCCCGCTTGCTCTGTCACGCGCTTCAGATTGTTGATGAGGCATTCAAAGATATAGAGTGTCCGGTTGATGCCGATATTGAACATCCCCTTGGGATGATCGAAACCGAGGCGGCTGCCGTGACCGCCGGCGAGCACCACTGCGCCGACTTTTCCGGCACGGAGCGCTTCAAGGCCGGTTTTCGTAAAATGATCGCTGTTTGCCGCTGCTTCTGCGATCGAGACCGCGCTGCGCATCGGTTCGAGCTTGCCGCGATTCTCGCCGGCTTCCGAATGATGCAGGATCGAGAGATCCAGCCTGCGGATCTGGGAAGCGAGTGTTTCCTGCTCATTTGCAGGCAGGCTGTCAAGCCAGCGGAGCATATCCGTCTGCTGATGCTGCCGCAGAAGTGCGCGCGCCGCAGAAACGGACGGGTTGATCGGTCTGTCCATATGATTATATCCTTTCATTCCCCCGTTGATTGCCGCGGCTGTCCCGGTCTTCCGCCGAAACGCCGCGATTATATATTTGTATTATAACATGCAAATGCAAAAATGTCAATCCGGCAGTTTTTTGGGGAGCGGGCATCCGGGGGAGCACCCTTCCCGTATCTGTTTAAGCAATACCGTACAGAGCCGGCGGTGCAGGATACTTACGGTCAAATATATTTGACCCGTCAGATTT
>CAMOOV010000194.1 GCA_946621745.1 uncultured Ruminococcus sp. | reverse complement strand
CGACGGCACATGGTTCGAGGAGCAGGATATGATCTATGACGGCGGCATCTTCCGCGATGTCTACCTCACGAGCCGTCCGCTCGTGCAGATCTCGGATTACACCGTGCAGACCGATCTCGATGACAGTTATCAGAATGCGATGCTGAATCTCAATGTCAATGTGCGCAATTTGGCATCCGCAGCGGCAGGCGGCGGCTGGTCGGTCAAGGTCGATGTGCTGGACAGAGACGGCAATAACCTGACACCCTCCGCGTCGATCCCGGTCTCGCAGGTCGGCTCCGGCGATACCGGCACATTCAAGCTCTCGGAAAAGGTGACTGCACCGGCGCTCTGGTCTGCGGAGAATCCGAACCTCTATGCGCTCGTGCTGACGCTCCGGGACGGCAGCGGCAATGCGGTCGATACGCTCTCCGCACAGCTCGGCTTCCGTGAGATCGGCTTCACCCGCACCGAGGTGGACGGCTCCTACCGCGTCACCACAAAGAGCTGGCAGCCGATCACGATCAACGGCAAGCGCCTGCTGCTCAAGGGCGTCAACCGTCACGACACCGATCCCTTCCACGGCAAGGCCGTTCCGCAGGCAACGATCGAGGAAGATGTCCGCATCATGAAGCAGAACAACGTCAACGCGATCCGCACCTCGCATTACAGCAATGACAGCTATCTCTACTGGCTCTGCAACAATTACGGCCTGTATATGATGGCGGAAACAAATATGGAATGCCACGCGCTGATGTACGGCGACAACAACCGGCAGATGGGGCTGTTCTATGAGCTCGGCCTCAACCGCACGGAGACTGCCTTCCAGCGCCTGAAAAACAATCCGGCGATCGTTGCGTGGTCGATCGGAAATGAAATGAAATACACCGGTGATCCCGGCTATGCAAACGGCCTGTTCCGCGATATGATCTGGTATTTCAAGAAGCATGATGCGACGCGTCCGGTTCACAGCGAGGGTCAGGGCGGCGCAATGGGTACCGACATGGACAGCCAGATGTACCCCAGCGCCGACGGCATCCGCGGCAAGGCCGGAAACGGCAAGATGCCCTATGTCATGTGCGAATATGACCACGCAATGGGCAACTCGGTCGGCGCACTGAAGGAATACTGGGACAGCATCCGCAGCGGACAGAATATGCTCGGCGGCTTCATCTGGGACTGGTGCGACCAGTCGCGAGCCAATCCGATCGGCGGCTTCGGCAGCAGCTCTGCTTTCGAGATCGCTGACAAAAAGGGCATGATCGGCACCGCATTCGGCGGACAGTCCGACTTCGACCACAGCGCAGGCGACGGCGCACTCAACGGCGGCCACTCGTTCAAGGGCTATACGCTCATGGACAGCACGACCTCCTACCTCAGCGCACTCTCCGGCTCCGGCAAATCCTTCACATTTGAGGCAATCGTCAAGCCCGCTTCGACAAATACAAACAGCGTTATTCTTTCCATCGGCGATACGCAGGCTGCTCTCAAAACCAAGAGTCAGGGCAGCGGTCTGGAGTTCTTCATCTACAACAACGGCTGGCACGCAGTCTCCGGCTCATTCCCGGCAAACTGGGTGGGTAACTGGCATCAGGTCGCCGGTGTCTATGACAAGGGCTCGCTCTCGCTCTATGTGGACGGTCAGCTGCTCGGCACCGAGACAACCGACGACAATATCAACGGCGGCAACAATCCGCTCGGCATCGGCTATGATGCATCGAACGGCAGACGCTTCGACGGCGCAATCTCCGTCGCCCGCGTTTACAGCAGGGCGCTCTCCGCATCGGAGATCAAGGGACAGTACAGCAGCGATCCGGCCATCGGCGCGAATGATTCGTCCGTGCTGGTCTGGCTGGATTACAGCGCAGAGGTCACTGCGACAACAGCATCGAACGGCCCGTGGGATTACTATGCGACCGAGGATGCGCACAAGAATCTTTACAGCGAGCTTTCGCCCGGTCATTATTTCGCATACGGCGGCGACTGGGGCGACAATCCCAACGACAACAGCTTCTGTGAAAACGGTCTCATCAGCCCGGACAGAACCCCGCAGCCGGAGCTCGCAGAGGTCAAGTATCAGTATCAGAATTTCTGGTTCACGGCAGATGCAGACCAGATCGGCAACCGCGTTGTCTCGGTCTATAACGAGAACAATTTCGTCAATCTCAGCGATTTCCATGTGGTATGGGAGCTGCTGAAAAACGGTCAGGTCATCAGCAGCGGCGACGCGGAGGATACCGACTGCGCACCGCTCACAAACGGTAAGATCAGCGTTCCGTTCGTCATGCCGGCGGCGATCAAGGCCGGTGACGAATTCCACCTGAATGTCTCTGTCCGCGCAAAGAACGGCACCGCGCTCGTTCCCGCAGAGCATGAGCTTTCCTATGCACAGTTCTCCGTTCCGGCAGCCGTCCCGAAGGTCGTCAAGGCTGATGCGGATGCATCGGATCTCGCAAAGAGCGGCAGCGATTACACCGTCAGCGGCAAGAATTTCAAGCTGACTGTCTCCGGCTCGACCGGTCTCATCACGCAGTATGTCTACGGCGGCGAGACGCTCCTCACCGCAGGCCCGACTCCGAATTTCTGGCGCGGCAATGTCGAAAATGACGGCGGCAGCGCCAATGCAAAGGCATTTGACAAGGCATGGAAGGGCGCGATGAGCGGTGCAAAGCTCAGCTCGCTCGATGCTAAGGAGGTCGGCGGCGAGCAGGTCATCACCGCAAATCTCACGCTCCCGAATGCAGGCAATACCTCTGTCCGCATGATCTATACGATTAACGGCAGCGGCGCCGTGACCGTCGCAATGCGCGTGGACGGCACAAAATCCGGTCTCGGCAACTACCTCCGCGTCGGCTCGATGATGACGCTCCCGGCAGGCTTTGAGGATGTCACATGGTACGGCAACGGCCCTGTTGAGACCTTCAACGACCGCAAGACGAACGGCCGTCTCGGTGTCTGGCACAATACCGTTTCCGGTATGTTCTACCCCTACATGAAGACCGATGACTGCGGCAACCTGACAAATCTCAAATGGATCTCCGTCAAGAGCAGCCGCTATGAAAATGCACTGCTCGTTGCGGCAGAAAATCCGATCGAGGGCAGCGCCCTGCACTTCCTCCCCGCAGATTTCGACAATACCAACCATGTTCACGAGCTGCGTCCGCATAAGGAGACCTACCTCAGCATGGACTACGGCTCGATGGGTACGGGCAGCGCGACCTGCGGCCCGGCAACACTCGGCAAATATCAGCTTCCGAGCAATCGCGTTTACGAATGGACATATACGATCATTCCGGTGCCGGCAGGCTCGAATGACGGCCAGATCAACGAATACTCCAAGCCCTACCGCATGATCGCATCCTACATTCAGGATCAGAGCAGCCACGCATTCATGCTCCCGCTCGATCACGCAGTCATGAAGGAATCCGGTGATATGACGCTCATGCGCGGCAGCATGGATATCCCGTATAACTCCGTGCTGAACCCGATCTTCGAGGGCAAGCATTCGTTCACAGTCGAGTGCAATGTCATCCCGACCGGCACGCCGGAATACAACCAGTTCATCAGCAAGGGCGACAACGCATTCACCCTCCGCGCAACGCCGAACAATCTCGACTTCTTTATCTTTGACGGCGGCTGGAAAATGGTCAGTTATGAGATGCCCGCAGCCATGAAATCCTCGTGGCTCGGACAGATGCATCAGGTCGCGGGCATTTATGACGGTGCTGCCGGTACGGTCTCCGTCTACTGCGACGGCCAGATGCTCAAGACCGCGAATATCAGCACAAGCGGCACTGCGCATACCGATTTCAGCGCAGCAGTCGGCAAATGCCCCAGCACCGGACGCAGCTCGGATGCGGAGTTTGCAACCGTCCGCATCTACGACAGAGCACTGACCGAAGCAGAGCTCCGCTCGCAGAATACCGGTTCGCCTGCGTATGACGCAAAGAATTCCGCAGTTGCACTCTGGGTGGATTTCAGCGTTCAGCCGGAGGTTCCGGAGCAGCCGGAGGTCATTGAGCCGACGCTCCTCGGCGATGTCAATGTGGACGGCGAGGTCATGGTCGATGATGTTGTTCTGCTTGCGAGATATCTTTCCGAGGATTCCGATGCAGCGATTACCGCAGTCGGCAAGCTGAATGCGGACGCCGATCAATCCGGCAAAATGGATATGGACGATACGCAGTACATTCTGCGCATCATCGCAAAGCTCGTGTAAATCCGCACTTCACAAAGCTGTACCTGCAAACATCCCGACCGGTCGTAAATCGGTCGGGATGTTTCTTGCATTCGGTACGAGTTTACACATCAAAACAATGCACTTCATTTCCGTATGCATTGCACTTTTCAGAAGAATGCTGTAAACCGGACTGTGTCCGGCTCCGGTATGCGCGCAGGCAGCAAACTATTCCTTGCACTTTTCAGAATAATGTGATATAATGGATTATACCACATAATGGGAAAGGATCACGGAAATGACAAAACGACGAGTCTGCATTTTTTTCGTATGGCTCACCGCAATCATTATCTTTTATGCGGCTGCCTATCTGGCCGTGCGGATCAACGGGCAGCATCTCACACTTGAGATGGAGTTTTCAGAGGCATACAACGCCGGGGATTATGAAATCCGGTTTACGGAGCCATATGTTGAATGCATCAGCAAAGAAACCGATTCCAAAATACTCCGGCTGGAGCTGCATTCCCTTGCGCCCGGCAAGACCATAGTCGAAGCAGAATCACCGGACGGCGAAGTGCAGCTGGATGTTCTCTATGTGCACAGGGACGGCGTGATCGCTGTGAATGAATACCTCGGCTGGAGCACCTGCGGTTCGGCATTTCTGTATGCGGGTGCAGCATCGGTTCTGCTGACGCTGATCCTGCTGATTCAGTTTTACCGCCGCAGCAAGCGAGCTTGCCTGTATCAATACAAAAATGCCGGTATGCTCGGCTTGATCCTGTTTTTGTCAGTTTCATTGCTGATGGAGCTGATGATCGTCGGCCGGCGGATGGGATTCGGCGATTCGCTGAATTCGCTTGTAACAATGGGCGAGAGCTTTTCAGGACTGATGCTTCCGGTCGCTTTCATAATGTCCGTTTTCATCACAATCAGCAATCTTGTGCTGATGAAGCATGAGGGTGTTACATGGCGCAATATGCTCGGTGCACTGCTCGGCGCGGCATTCTGTCTTTCGACCTTTCTCCCCGGCATCATCGAGCATATCCTTGAACAGAGCAACTTTTCAGAGCTTCACCGTGAGTCCGGCGGACTGCGTTACATAATGAAATATATAACGGATGCGCTGCTTTCCTGCATCGCGTATCTTGAATGCATACTGATCGGCGTGATCGTGCTGAGCCTCAAGGCTGCGCGGCATATCCCTGCATTCGACAAGGATTATATCCTGATCCTCGGCTGTCAGGTCGGACATGACGGCAAGCCGACAAAGCTGCTGCAAAGCCGTATTGACAAAGCCGTGGAGTTCGCGAAGATGCAGGAGGAAAAGACCGGCAAAAAGCTGATATTTGTTCCGTCCGGCGGAAAGGGCGGAGATGAGGTCATCTCCGAGGCAGAATGCATGAAAAATTACCTCTGCGGAATCGGCATTCCGGAGAGCCGGATTCTGATTGAGAACAAATCCGCTTCGACGGAACAGAATATCCGTTTTTCCTATGCGCTGACCGCACAGCAGAATCCCGATGCAAAGATCGCATTCTCAACAACGAATTATCATGTTTTCCGTGCCGGCGCACTCGCATTCAGGCAGGGACATAAAATGGAAGGCATCGGAGCGAAGACGAAAACATACTTCTGGCTGAATGCGTTTGTGCGCGAGTTTATCGCAGTGCTTTACGAAAGCAAGCGGCAGCATATCACACTGCTCGCCTATATCGTCACGGCAATCGCGTTGATTGATGTGATGCTCTATCATGCTGCGCAAATCTGACCGCGCAGTGCCCGACTGAGAAACAGTTGGTTAAAATTTATCGTTTTCATTGCACTTTTCTTGACAATATGCTATAATATTGATGTCCCAACTATCTCTTGAAGATATCTGCTTGTCTTTTTGCCGT
>CAMOOV010000193.1 GCA_946621745.1 uncultured Ruminococcus sp. | reverse complement strand
AACGCCCTGTGCGATAGGGCACATTGTTTCAACTTCGTGCGAATAGATCATTATAGAATACTCCTTTCGATTTTGGGCAGGGGTGCGATTGCCCTTATCCTATATTATACTACATTTTCCGCCCGGAATCAAGTCTTTTTTCAAATTTCGCATCAAAGTACCGGATTCCGCCGGAAAACCGTATGATTCTGCTGGTTCCGGCACGACAGCAAAAAGCCCCGGCGAAAAGACCGCCGGGGCGCAGAGATCATGCAAATTCCGGGTTGAGTCCGGGTATCTGGATCACGCCGTTTGCCGCAAGCCACTGCAAAAACTCAAAGCGTGCGCGTTCCTTGAATTCCGGCTTTGCCATGTAATACATATAATGCTCGATCAGATTGAAGATCGGGAAGGTGCGCCCCTCGATCTTGAACTGCTCAAAGCCCATCGGAATATAGGTATTCCAGATTTCATCCGGAGTAATATGATTCTTCAGGCCGGTGATATCAAAGAGGCTCCGCGATGCGCAGGGGCATTCGACAAACTGCTTCATCTCCGGATGCTCGCGCAGCAGCTTCTCATGATTGAACGGCACATTCTTATATTTGCGAACATGGTTCGCATAGGCGATCTGTTGTGTGCCGAGTGCGCGGTAATGCTCCGAACGGACAGGACATCCCGGATTACAGCAGGCATTGACCAGCAGCTCACATTTTTTCTTATCGGGGATGCCTTTGAGCGTTTCCAGATCGTGATTGAGGTCGTAGTCAATGACGACGATATGATAATCCTTTTCGATCTCGCTGTAGAGCGCCGCCGGATCGGTGATGCGCTTGCAGGTGGAGCTTGTGATCTTGTAGCCCGGATAATTCTTGCGGATATACTCCTCCAGCAGCGGCGAGAATACGATGACTTCATTCAGGCCGTTGTCAGCGAGGTGCATGACCATATTGCAGAATTCGTCGCTCAGGTGCTTTTTCTCCAGCATGGGATTTGTAAAGGTGAAGCGCAGCGGGATCCCGCGGTCATTGAACGCCTTGATGACACCCTTGACGAACGCCTTATCACAGATGCCGCCCTCGGTGCGGCCGCCGTTCCAGATTGACGGCGGGAATGCGCCGTAGACAGAGGCGATCTCAACGCCCTCGCGGAAATAGTCAGGGTGATTCGCGAGCATCTCTGCGAAGACGAGATTGAATTTATAATAGCTGGAAAAATTCGGAAGATGAAACCGTGCTTTCATGCGGATATGCGTCCTTTCCTGCGCTGTCCTGCGCATCGGACACAAAAACAGCGTCATTTCTATCAATTATAGTATAGCATACCCGCAGCTTCTGAATTGTGGATTTTTTGTAAATAAAATATGACGAAACCGTTGCGTTAAACAAATGCGCGGATCCGTTCGGTCAGCGATTCCGCAGTACGGTCAAGAAACGCCGTATCCAGTGCGCGGATATAGTATTTCTCCAGCGCATCATGCACGCGCAGCGCCTCCGCCAGCAGCAGAATGACCTGCTCCTCCGCCGCAGCCGCCGTCTTCGCACAGAACCGCATCAGCGAACGCTGCTGCCGCAGCTTTGCCGCATCGTAAAAGCGCTGCATATGCACGGCCGAGACCGGTACGGGCAGCTCCGGCTGACGGCAGTCCGTCACCGCCGCAAACATGAGCCTCTGCTCCGGCAGAATCAGCTGAACCGGCGGGCGATCCTTTTGTGTCAGCGAACGGGTGATCTCGCAGTCAAGACCGGCGCTGACAGCAGCTTCCGCGAGCTGTCCGAGCATTGTACCCGCCGCCGCATAATACGGATCATGCAGGAGAATCAGATCATACTGCTCCGGCAGAAAGCGCAGAACGCCCAGCGGCGTGACGGCGCAGCTCTGCCGGTACAGGATCCGGCCGGCGTATGCGGGCTTATGCGGAAGCAGCCGCTTTGCGGTATTACGCACAAACTTCGCAAGTTTCTCCGGCAGGAGCGCTGCCGTACCGTTTCCCGCAATGATTCCCTGCATCTCCGCGATGCCGGCAAGCCCCTTTTTCGCCTGCGAATGCGCGGTCTGGTTTTCACGGTAGAGCGCAAGAATTGCGTCAGCATCCGCATGAAGCTGCTCCGCATTCAGTCCCGCCGCAAGATCGACGGTCTCACCGGTGACAAAAGGCAGCGGCGTACTGGATTCATGCGGTGCGGTCGCATCGGCGATAAAAACACCGCGATCCTCCAGCACAACGGCATCCAGTGAATGCGGATCGGATGCACAGTGATAAAGCGAGATCTGTTCACCGGCGAAAGCCGCCGCAATCCGCTTCATCAGTGTGGATTTGCCCGTTCCGGGGCCGCCCTTGAGATAGAAGCCGTAGCAATCCTGATGTGCGCGCCAGAAATCGGTTTCAAAGCCCTGCGGCGATGCGCCGCCCAAAAAATAAGTTCTCTGCATGATAACCTCCATTGCGATCGGCTGCTGCCGTTTGCTGTTATCTTATGCAAATAAGGGCAATTTGCCACAAAAAACCGCCCGCTGTCCGGTAATTTCAGTCAGGCGGCGGATTCATGCATTTTTCATTTGACAAATAACCGCATTTCGTGTATAATAAACAGCGTATATGAGGTTCTATCTCGTGAAAAGGAGAAATGAAGTGAAAAGATTTGCTGATTCCTGCGGAAAGGCAGCATTCCTGACCGTTCCGCTTTTTGCAATGCTGCTCACAAGCTGCGGCGAACCGATTATCAAAGAGGAAAGCGCCCCCGTTGTCATCCTCACTACGACCGCGCCTGAAACGACTGTTACACAGACGACAACAGTGACCGTCAATCCCGCGTGGCAGGAAAATGCGCTCGGCAATTATGCGGGGATGGGCGGCACGGTCATTCAGAATGTGAAGCATTATACACAGTTCGACAGCTATTTTACTGCCTGCGAATCCATTGCGGCGGTCACGATGATGCAGTATTACGGCATCCGGATTACACTGGATGAGTTCATCGACAACTATCTGCCGACAGCGAATTATCCCGCGCAGGGCGAGGACGGGGCACTGCACGGCGAGAGCCCCTATGAGTATTTCATCGGCAATCCGCGGGATGCAGCAGGCTTCGGCTGCTACAGCACTGCAATCGCAAACGGCATTAACAAGATCCATGAAGGCCTTGCGATCCCCCTCAAGGGGAAGACACTCGACGAAATCTGCAAGGAGTACATCGACAAGGGACAACCCGTTGAGCTCTGGGCTACGATCGGCATGGCTGCGCCATACACCAGCGAATTCCACTGGTTCCTGCCTGACGGCGACCGCTATGATTTCATCAATCCGGAGCACGCCTGCGTGCTGATCGGCTATGACGACAACAATTATTATTTCAGCGATTCGATGTCCCACACCGAGATCACAGCCTATGACAAGGCAGCCGTCGAGACCGCATACAGCGGAATGTTCTCGCAGGCGGTCGTGATTGATCCGATCGTGCTGGAATCGCTGCCGGCGTCTATGCGCGAAGAACCGGCCGCCGGAACCGGCGCGGTCACGACTGCGGCGGTCACTGAAACAGCGGGAGGGTATCTGCAATGACACTGCCGAACGATCCGTTTATCCTGTTCAGCTTTCTGAACACACAGCTGCGCGATACCGGCATGACGCTCACCGCATTCTGCGAGGAGCATGAGCTGGACGAAAAGGCGCTGACCGAAAAGCTGGAGGCTGCCGGCTTCCGCTATGACGGAGCACAGCGGCGCTTCCGCTGATCCGCAGAATGCTGCCGCATCCTCTGTTACGGGGGATGCGGTTTGTATATTGATTGTCGGCAGGGCCGACAGCCGTTTCCCTGCGGCATGGGTTTCGCGGAGCATATCAATTATGTCGCTGTTACGGTCGGCAGCGCCGACAGCCGTTTCCCTATGGCATGGGTTTCGCGGAGCATATCAATTATGTCGCTGTTACGCTGCTGTTCGCAGCTATTGTACGGTCTGGCAATATTTTATTTTGCTTCTGTTCGCTTCCGGAGATCTTTAGATCATGGCTGCGGCACTGCCGCCGGGCAGTAAGTTTGCAAACAGTACTTGCTTTCTGCGGCATTTTCTGGTATAATAAGAAGGTAAGGCGGCAGCAATGGCCGCACATTCCAGAAAGGAGGGGTATGGCTTCCCGGAGCCGTACCGAATCATATGATGCAGATGAATGAACAGAACGCTTCGCCGGATACCTATTTCGGCTGCAATGTGTTCAATGAAAAGGTCATGCGAAACTGTCTCCCCAAGAAATTTTTTGATGCGCTGATGTGTACGCGCAGAATGGGGACACCGCTGCCGCGTGATGCCGCAGACTCCATTGCGAATGCCATGCGCGAATGGGCAGTGGCAAACGGCTGCACACACTTCACGCACTGGTTCCAGCCGATGACCGGCGTCACTGCCGAAAAGCACGATGCTTTCATCATTCCGGCAGAGGGCGGCGTCATCCTCGATTTCTCCGGCAAGGAGCTCATCAAGGGCGAATCTGATGCATCCTCATTCCCGTCCGGCGGTCTCCGCGCTACATTTGAAGCCCGCGGCTATACCGCATGGGATCCGACCTCCGATGCATTCATCAAGGACAGAACACTCTGCATCCCGACCGGCTTTGTATCCTATACCGGTGAGGTGCTGGATAAGAAAACCCCGCTGCTCCGCTCAATGGAGGCCGTCAGCCGTGCAAGCGTCCGGATGCTCCGCCTTTTCGGCAATGACAAGGTGCAGCGCGTCATGACAAATGTCGGCCCGGAGCAGGAATATTTCCTGATCGACAAAGCCAGCTACGATGCGCGTGAGGATCTGATTCTCACCGGCAGAACGCTGTTCGGTGCAAAGCCCCCGAAGGGCGAGGAAATGGACGATCACTATTTCGGCAATCTGACACAGCGCGTATCCGATTTCATGCGCGAGCTCGATGTCGAGCTCTGGAAGCTCGGAATTTACGCCAAGACCGAACACAATGAGGTCGCCCCGGCTCAGCATGAGCTTGCACCGGTCTATACCACATCCAATATCGCCGCCGACCACAATCAGCTGACCATGGAGCTGATGAAGAAGACCGCACAGAAGCACGGTCTGGTCTGCCTGCTCCACGAAAAGCCGTTCGCGGGCATCAGCGGCTCCGGCAAGCACAACAACTGGTCGCTCTCGACCGATGACGGCCAGAATCTCCTCGATCCCGGCGATACCCCGCAGGACAATATGCAGTTCCTGCTCGTACTGTGTGCCTTCCTCAAGGGTGTGCATGAATATGCGCCGCTGATCCGTCTCTCATCCGCATCCGCCGGAAACGACTGCCGCCTGGGTGGCAACGAAGCGCCCCCGACTGTCATCTCGGTGTTCATCGGCGATGATCTCCAGCGCGTGCTGAATGCGATCGAATCCGGCAATACGCTGGATGATCTCGGCAAGGTGCGCTTCAATCTCGGCGTCGATGCGATGCCGCAGTTCCGCAAGGATACCACCGACCGCAACCGTACATCCCCGATGGCATTCACCGGCAACAAGTTTGAATTCCGGATGCTCGGCTCGGCGGATTCGATCTCCTGCTTCAATTTCGTCATGAATACGATCTTTGCGCATGAAATCACGCAGTTCTGCGATGAGCTGGAAAAGGCTGACGATTTCCAGACAGCGCTCCATGACCTGATTGTCCGCACGATCCGCGAGCATAAGGATATCATCTTCAACGGCAACGGCTACGGCGATGAATGGGCTGCGGAATGCAGACGGCGCGGTCTGCCGAATTATCCCTCGACCGTCGAATCGCTCATGCAGTATGACCGGCCGGAATTTGTCGCGATCTTTGAGGAACAGAATGTTCTGAACCGTGCGGAGATTGTCTCCCGCAAGGAGATTCTGCTCGACAATTACAGCAAGACCGTCGGCATTGAGGCAAAGACCATGCTCGATATGGCACGCAAGAAAATCCTGCCGGTCTGCATCGGCTACACAAAGGAGCTCTGTGATGCGATCATCGCCAAGGAGAAGATCTCCCCGATGCTGCGGATCAGCGCAGCCGTTGAGGATGCACTTGCCGCACAGATCAGCGACCTGACCGCCGGACTCTATGATGCGAT
>CAMOOV010000192.1 GCA_946621745.1 uncultured Ruminococcus sp. | reverse complement strand
CACCGACAAAATTATGCCTGAAAATCCGTACATTCACCCTATGTGGACAGGTTCTTAATACCGTCTTTCTTATTATAATCCGAATACCTGTACTATTCAATCACTTTTTGTCGCATTTTTATAACGGAATCCTGCAGGCATTTCTTTCCGTCACCGGCTTTCTGCGCGGTTGATTTGCGTAAAAATGTCATTTTATTGAACGGATATGTTATTTCAATTCAATATGCATTGCTGTATAATGGAATCAGCAGAAAACAGAACGGATGATCCGTTCAAAATGATACATGAATATTTTAGAGGGGTGATTTCATGAAAAATAGAACAATATCATTCATGCTGTCTGCTGCGCTGATTCTCGGAAGTGTACCGTTTGCACCGATGCAGGCCGATGCGGCAGCTTATCAGTACGAGTTTGAAAAAGGCACGATCACAGCCGCCGGAGAGAATCCTGCGGAGATCACTGCGGTCAAAGGCGCAAGCGGCGGCAAGGCTGTCAATCTCAGGGACGGCGGAAACAGGATCAGTCTGACAGTCCATGCAGCCGAAGAGGGTGCACACCGGATCACGCTGCGCTACAGTCAGCCATATGACGAAACCGGCAAGCCGCAGAATGTCATTGTCAACGGGACGAATGCCGGTGAGATCATGTGCGAGCAGACCGGTGCAGGTGAATTTAAGACGGTCAGTGTCGGCGCGAATCTGAAAAAAGGCGATAACGACATTACCGTCGAAGCTTCGTGGGGCTGGAGTTTTCTGGATGCGCTGGTCATCGAAAAGGGAACCTTCACGAACTATTCCGGCGGCGGAAAGCTCTCAAATCCGAAGGCATCCGCACAGGCACAGTCGCTTTACAATTTCCTCTGCGACACCTACGGCAACAATGTCATCTCCGGTCAGCAGGAATCCACATGGATGGGCAGCGAAAACTACGAGTTCGATATTATCAAGCGGGCAAGCGGCAAATATCCTGCGCTCCGCGGACTGGATTATATGGGTGACGATTTCTCCGGCTGCAACAGGCGCGCCAAGTCATGGTATCAGCAGGGCGGCATCGTGACGATCTGCTGGCACTGCGGAAGCGATTTCTCCGGCAGCCATACCGAATCCATGAACACCAATCTCAACTGGAACGCTGCGCTCACCGAGGGCACCGCAGACTACAACAAGCTGATTGCCGGCATGGACAAGGGCGCAAAGGCACTGAAAGAGCTGAAAGATGCCGGCGTTCCGGTCATCTGGCGGCCGTTCCATGAATTTGACGGCAAATGGTTCTGGTGGGGCAAGGGCGGCGCCGACAATTTCAAGAAGCTCTGGAAAATCATGTACGAGCGCTACACAAACTACTGGGGGCTCGACAATCTGATCTGGAATCTCGGCTACTGCGGCGATGTCAACGGCGGCTGGTATCCCGGCGATCAGTATGTGGACATCATCGGAGCAGATACCTACGTCGATCATTCCAATTCGCTTGTCAATCTTTACAGCAAGACCGCGCAGGTCGCAAAGAAGCCCGTTTGTCTGCATGAAAACGGTCCGATCCCGGATCCGGAAAAAATGAAATCGGACGGCGCAAAATGGCTGTTCTTCATGACATGGCATACATCCTTCATCGACAGCAATCCGATCAACACTTCGGATTATATCAAGCGTGTTTACAACAGCAATTATATGCTCACACTCGATGAACTGCCGGACATCTATCATTACGGCAATGCAGCAGTCAGCAATGATGCCGAACCGGAATTTGAAATCGCCCCGCCGGAAGCACTCAAAGGTGATCTGAACGGTGACGGCGCATTCACGATCGCAGATGCGGTCCTCATGCAGAAGTGGCTCCTCTCAATGCCCGATGCAAAACTTGCAGACTGGAAGGCAGGCGATTGGAATACGGACGGCAGACTGGATGCAGGCGATCTTGCAGCCATGAAGCGCGAGCTGCTCACAGCAGCAAAGCCCGGCAGCAGCACGGATACACCAAATCAGGATGATCCGCCGAAACAGGCATTTCAATATGATGCCGCAAAGCAATATAAGGAGTATCCCGGCAATTACAAGAACGCCGCTTCACAGGCAGGCAAGGTCGTCAAGGAAAGCTATAACGGTATCCACGGACAAAATTCGCTGAATGTCTATCTCCCTTACGGCTACGACCCGAACAAGCAATACAATATCTTCTATTTCATGCACGGCATGGGCGACAGTGAAGATTCACTGTTCTATTATGATAACGGTGAAGCGAAGCGTCTGATCGACAATATGATCCAGAACGGCGACATGGAACCGATGATTATTGTCACGCCGACCTTCAACAAGGTCAGTGACAATACATTCTACAATGCAGAGAACTTCTGGCAGGAATTTCGTCAGAGCGTTGTGCCGTTTGTCGAAGGCAAATATTCCACCTATGCAAAATCGACCTCGGAAGCAGATCTCAAGGCTTCCAGAATGCACAGGGCATACGGCGGATTTTCGATGGGCAGTGTTTCCACCTGGGCTGCATTTGAGAACTGCGTGGATATTGTTGCATATTTCATGCCGCTCAGCGGTGCGCATCACTGGGGCACCGGCAATGCGGATGTCGGTGCACTTGCAAGAGCGGTTGACAAAGCCGGTCTGAAAAAGAACGAGTATTTCATCTTCTCGCTCACGGGCACATCCGACTTTGCAAATTCCAATCTCGTTCCGCAGATCGAGAACATGAAAAAGAACGATCACTTCGTATTTACATCTGATTTTTCCAAAGGCAATCTCTGGTTCATCTATGTAAACGGCGGTCAGCACGACTGGTTCTATGTACGGCAGTATTTTTATAATGTCGCGCCGTATTTCTTCCATGAGTGAAAAAGCGCCCGGCAGATTTGTGACTGAAAAATGTTCACGAAACACCGCCGCCTGCGCTGTGCAGGCGGCGGTTCGCTGTATCTGTCCGCATTCCGGTGTTTCATATCCGGCATTGCCAACAAATGAAACGATCTGCAATGAATTTGGTCGATTATGTTATTGATGAGCGGCCTGTTATCTGCTATAATCGAAACAGAAAGAAAAAACGCCGCAACATTTCAAGGGGGTAATCACATGAAACTGAAACATACATTTTCCGCGCTGACAGCAGCTTGTATGCTTCTGTGCAGCATTCCGGCACTCCATGCATCCGCAGGAAATTTCTCCCGCGTATCGGTGCATGATCCTTCTGTTGTGAAGCTTGAGGAGGGCGGCTATTATATCATCGGTTCGCATCTCGGCGCAGCGCGCTCCGATGATCTGATGAGCTGGCAGAATGCCGCAAATTCAAACCTCGGTTCAACGCGCACGACATTTTTCAGGGATATATACAAAGATCTTGCCGTTCCGGAAAAATGGTCAAACACAACAGCCGGCTATAATCTCGCCGGAAACATGTGGGCGCCGGACATCATCTACAATCCGTCGATGAAGAAATACTGTATGTATCTCTCGGTCAACGGCCAGGTCTGGAATTCGTCCGTTGTCCTCTGCACATCGGACAAGATTGACGGGCCGTACACCTATCAGGGCACGATCGTCTATTCCGGCTTCACAAACGGCGGAACGAACAATGTCCGGGATACTGATGTGCCGCGTGTCCTCGGACAGAATCCCGATATCGGGCGCTATCTGACGAACGGGGGCTGGAACGCAGCCTACGGCACGAACGCGATCGACCCATGCACATTCTACGATGAGAACGGCAATCTGCTCATGGTTTACGGCTCGTGGTTCGGCGGCATTTATATGCTGGAACTCGATGAACAGACCGGCCTGCGCGATTACAATGTCAGATATGAAACAAAGGCGAATGTCGCGGATGCGTACATGGGCAGAAAGATCGCAGGCGGCAATTATGCCTCCGGCGAGGGGCCGTACATCGAATATATGAAAGCGCCCGGTGCGGAAAAGGGATATTACTACCTGTTTGTCTCTTACGGCTTCTTCAACTCAAACGGCGGATACAATATGCGCATATTCCGCAGTGAAAATCCGCAGGGACCGTATACCGATCAGAACGGAAACAGCGCGATCTTCCCGCGCGGCGGCGACAACATCGGCGGAAACACCGGCGAGCGCCTGATGAGCAATTATCAGTGGGCGTGCAATGACCGCCCGTTCAAGGCACAGGGACACAATTCTGCACTTATGGATTCCGACGGCAGAATGTATGTCATCTATCACACCAAGTTTGATGACAACTGGGGTGCGCATGAGGTGCGCGTGCATCAGCTCATCATGAATGAGGACGGCTGGATCACCGCAGCGCCGTATGAGTATTCCGGTGAAAAGCTCTCGGAGAACGGTCACGGTCAGGATGCCGTCACCGGCGAATATGATTTCATTTTCCATACGCTCAATCAGCGCTTTGAAAATGAAAAATCTGCGGATGTCGAGAAACCGAAAACGATCTCGCTGAATGCAGACGGTACGGTTTCCGGTGCGGTCACCGGAACATGGATGATGCGCAGCGGCTCGCCGTATATGAGCATCCGGTTCGGCAATGTAAACTATAAGGGCGCATTTCTCGTGCAGGCGGATGAATCCGCGGCGATGACACAGCGCATGACATTCACTGCAACCGGCAATAACACCTGCATCTGGGGCAGCAAAAAGAAAGCCTATGACCGTGCAGCAGATACGGTCGATCTGACGCCGCCGCTGGAAGACGGCAGCTATACGGTGCGGAACATCAACAGCGGACTGTATCTGAACGTGAATGCAAAGCAGAGCGTTGAGCAAAACCGCACCGCACAGGTCTGGACATTCAAGCATACCGATAACGGCTGGTATACCGTACAGGATGCATCCGGCAAAGCGCTGACCGTTGCAGGCGGCAGTGCAGAGAACGGTACTGACATTATTCTCGCGGATTTCACAGGCGATACCGCACAGAAATTCCGCATCATCAAAGAGGGTGACGGCGTATACGCACTGCTTTCTGCGGCATCGGGCAGCACAGGCTGCGTGGATGTATTTGACATCAGCACAGAACCGGGCGCCAATATCTGTCAGTGGGAATACTGGGGCGGCGACGGACAGAAATTCCGCATCGAAGCACCGAAGCAGGTCAGGGGCGATATCAGCGCAGACGGAAAATGCAGTATCGAGGACGCAGTGCTGCTGGAAAAATTCCTGCTGACAGCCGAAAGCACACTGCCCGCATGGGAGGCCGGCGATATGGACGGAAACGGAAGACTGACGGCGGCGGATCTTTCGCTGCTTGAGCAGTCACTTCAGCAGGGCGGCAGCTCTGCAAAGCAGTATGCTTCTCCGGCGGCGCTCATGGAGGCAGCGCGCAAGGATCTGCTGCATAAAGAACCGGCATCCTCCACGAAGGAAAACACCGGTGTCAACTACGGGGCATACAAAAAAGAAACGATCTATTCCGAGGTCTGCAAGCGCAAAAAGAGCATGAACGTCCTTCTGCCTGCCGGCTACACAACGGAGAAAAAGTATCCTGTGCTGTATGTGCTGCACGGCTACGGCGGCGATGAAAACACCATGACCGAAATGGGCGATGCCTCGCTGCGCATCCGCTATATCGTCGGCAATGCGATCGCAGAGGGGGAAGCCGAGGAAATGATCCTCGTATTCCCCGATGTCTATGCAAGCACAACGCAGGACAAATGCTCCGGCATGGATGCTGCAAACAACGCGGCATACGATAACTTCATCAATCTGCTCGTCAAGGATTTCATGCCGTATATCGAGAAGAATTATTCCGTCAAAACAGGGCCGGAAAATACTGCGATCACCGGCGGCTCAATGGGCGGCAGAGAATCGCTCTATATCGGATTTATGCGCCCCGATCTGTTCGGATACATTGGTGCGATGTGTCCGGCGCCCGGTGTTGCACCGGGAATGATCGCTGAAAATCAGTTCCGCTTCGGTGATAAAAAGCCCTATCTGCTGATGATCACCGGCGGCTCTGATGACACGGTGGTTTTCAGCACGCCGACAGGCTATCACGATCTGCTCGATAAAAACGGTGTCGATCATGTCTGGCATTATGTGCAGGGCGGCGACCATGTCGGAAAATCCATCCGTCCGCATATGTATACCTTTGTCCGCTATCTGTTCAAAGGCTGAGCCGATAATATCTGAAAACCGCCGCCTGACGCGCTGAACCGCCCCATTTTGTACGGACAGCACAAAAAGCCGCCTATGGCAAAATGA
>CAMOOV010000191.1 GCA_946621745.1 uncultured Ruminococcus sp. | reverse complement strand
GAGGGATAGTATCCCTCTGGCAGGGGTGTGGGGGCAGCGCCCCCACATAGCTTCGCTGAAGCACCTCTGTCCGCCGGTGCATCCCGGCAGCGGGCGTTGCGAAAAAAGCAGGCGATCTATCTGACCGCCTGCCCTTTCAGCATGGTATCATCATGCGGCCGGCTTCCGCAGCCTGCATTTCTTATAGGTGCCAGATATTCTTGGCGTATTCGGTGACGGCGCGGTCTGCGGAGAACACGCCTGCACCGGCGATATTGTTCAGGCTCATCTTTGCGAAGCGCTGCTTGTCGGCATAGCACTGTGCGGCATATGCCTGTGCTGCGCGGTAGCTGTCGAAGTCCGCGAGAACCATATAAGGATCCTGCGTGCGGAGCGACTGTGCGATGTCCGGGAACTTGCAGCCGTTGATACCGTTTGCGATGCGGTCTACGCAGCAGCGGATGAGACCGTGATGCTGATAGATATCCTGCGGACGGTAGTTGAACTTGCGCGCATTGACCTCCTCGGTCTTCATGCCGAAGATGATGATATTCTCATCACCGGCCGCATCCTTGATCTCGATGTTCGCGCCGTCGAGCGTACCGATCGTGACAGCGCCGTTGAGCATCAGCTTCATGTTGCCCGTACCGGAGGCCTCGGTGCCTGCGAGCGAGATCTGCTCAGAGAAATCGGATGCCGGCATCAGCAGCTCGGAGAGCGTGACGCAGTAATTTTCAAGGAAGACGACAGCGAGCTTTTCGCTGATCTTCGGATTCTTGCGGATCTCCTCGGAGAGTGACCAGATCATCTTGATGATCTGCTTTGCGAGATAGTAGCCCGGTGCCGCCTTTGCCGCGAAGATATAGGTCTTCGGTGCGAAGTCCATATCCGGATTGTCAAGCAGCGCCTGATAATCCGCGAGGATGTTCAGCGCATTGAGATGCTGACGCTTATATTCATGCAGACGCTTGACCTGCACATCAAAGACGCTGTCCGGATTGAGGACGATGCCGCTCTTTGCCTTGACATACTTTGCAAACTCCGATTTATTGGCGCGCTTGACGGCCATGAGCTTTTCCAGCACATCCGCGTCATCCTGGAATGCACGGAACTTCTCCAGCTCGGCAGCGTTTTTGAGGAATCCTCCGCCGATCGTATCATGCAGCAGCTTTGTCAGGCCGGGGTTGGACTGATAGAGCCAGCGGCGATACGCGATGCCGTTCGTGACATTCGTGAACTTTTCCGGCGAATAGCAGTATTCATTGTGGAAGACCGCATCCTTGATGATCTCGGAATGCAGCTTGGAAACGCCGTTGACATTGTGCGAAGCAGCGACGCAGAGCGTTGCCATGTGGATGAGATTATCCTGAATGATCGACATTTTGGTCGTCAGGGCGCTGTCATTGGTTCTTGCAAAGACCTCAGCGCAGTAGCGGTTGTTGATCTCGACGATGATCGAGAAGATACGCGGAATGACTCTGCGGACGAGGTTGACATCCCACTTTTCGAGTGCCTCGGCCATAACGGTGTGATTCGTATAGGCAAAGACCTTTGTGGTGATATCCCATGCCTTATCCCAGCCATAGCCGCAGTCGTCGAGCAGAATGCGCATCAGCTCCGGGATCGCGAGCGTCGGGTGCGTATCGTTGATATGGATCGCGACCTTCTCCGCGAGATTGTCGAGCGTGCCGTAGACAGCCATGTGATTGTTGACGATATCGCCGACGGCTGCCGCGCAGAGGAAATACTGCTGACGCAGGCGGAGCGACTTGCCCTCAAGGTGGTTGTCGTTCGGATAGAGCACCTTCGAGATCGCGTTTGCGATGGAGTTCTGTGCGAGCGCCTTGGAATAGTCGCCCTGATTGAACATTGCCATATCGAAGCTCGGCGCCTTTGCAGACCACAGTCTCAGAACGGAGACCGCGTTGCTGTTGTAGCCGGAGACATACATATCATAAGGAATCGCAGTGACGGTGCTGTAATTGACATGGGAAACATGGTGATACTGCTGATCCCAGT
The DNA here is from genome assembly GCA_946621745.1 of uncultured Ruminococcus sp. GTDB lineage: Bacteria > Bacillota > Clostridia > Oscillospirales > Ruminococcaceae > Firm-04. The sequence continues at coordinate 4,188 of CAMOOV010000191.1, read as the reverse complement.
ATTCCTCGAGGTCGCCCTCGAAGTGAACCTCGATCGACTGCTCCGGTCTCGGATCCAGCCAGACTTCGCCGCCGGGGAGCCAGTTGTCGGGAAGCTCCGTCTGCCAGCCCTCTTCGAGCTTCTGCTTGAAAATGCCGTACTCATAGCAGATCGAGTGGCCGGTCGCCGGGTAGCCTGTGGTTGCAAGGCCGTCGAGATAGCAGGCAGCCAGTCTGCCGAGACCGCCGTTGCCGAGACCTGCGTCCGGCTCATAGTCATAGATGCGGTCGAGCTTGATGTCGAATTTCTTGAGGAACTTGGCGATGTCATCCGCCAGATCGAGATTATAAAGGCTGGTCTTGAGCGATCTGCCCATCAGGAATTCCATCGAGAGATAGAAGATCTGCTTCTGACCGGTCGAATTGACATGGTTCATGAACTTCTGACGCTTTGCCTTCATCAGATCCATCACGACTGCCGAGAGCGCAAGATAGATCTGTTTGTCGCTCGCCTCATCCGGTGAGACATTGAACTGCATTTGCAGGCGGTTCAGAAGATCCTGCGTAACCTTTTCCGAAAATTTGGACATTACTTTCTCCAATCTCCAACATAGGGGGTCAGTATTGCAGCGCCGTTCGGAACGGTACTGCCGCCGCCGGTTTGTTGGCATACCGACGGTTCCGGCGGGGATCCGGCAGGCCGGAAACCGCTCAAACAATACCCTTTTATTATACCCGATTCGCAGAGAAAAAGCAATAGCTGAAATTAACAAAATTGCCTGTTAAAATCCGGGAATACAAACAATTTCCAGAGCGTTTCCTGTGAATTTCGCACAAATTCGTGCGGGCAAATACGGGCAGTTTGCCGACTGCGACAAAAAACTGCAACAATCGCACGAAAATCATACCGGTTCGTAGAAATTTGCCGTTCGGAAGCCGTTTTCCGGCGGCACGCCTCCTGCACGGCCGGCGCAGAAACGCCGCCTCCCGTGGGAAGCGGCCTCTCTGCATTGGATATGGAGAAAAGATATGTTCAGATCATGCGGTCAGGGGATGATGAAGCGGGCAATGTGATACAGTCCGCCTTCCTCGTTCGGCGAAGGGGTGCTGATCGACAGCTGTTCGTTAGAATTCTGATCTCTGGCGATCAGCAGCAGGAGCCGCACATCGAGCAGCAGCTCGCCGTCTGCCGGATACTGACCGTCCTGCGTCACGAGTCTCTGCCTGAAATGATACCAGCCATCCTGCGTTGCTTCGGCAATGATCTGCGAGCCGTGCTCTTCATCATCGACAGGGAACATATAGATCTCATTGTTCGCTGTGCCGATCGGCAGAAGCTGGCAGAATACCCAGCAGTCATCCGCCGGCAGGGTCACATCATCGAGATTGACGCTGTAATTCAGAACCGGAACGCCGTCCTCATATTCCAGCGAATCAATGCGGACTGTGCCGCCGTCTGCAAGGCTGCGCGTGCGTTGCGCTTCATTTAGCTTATCAAAGGGGATATAGGCGGATGAACCGAAGTTGAAATTCCATACCGCATCGTCCTCTGCTGCGGCCGTCCATTCATAGGAAGCTGCATCTGCCGTGTCATCCTGCTTCCGGACACACATCTCATTCAGCTCCAGCTCGATATCAACATACTCCCAGCAGCCCGGCGTTCCGTTAGAATCCGGCGCAAGCGGATCCAGCTCCAGACTGCACCGGCAGATGCCGTCCTGAATGTCCGCTGCGGGAACGGATACCCACTTGGATGCTTCCGGCTGCATTTCATAGCGGATCTTGTCCTCGTCCTCATAGCCGAACGCATTCGGCGTAAAGCGCAGCGCGAGCATTTCATCCTCGCCGACGGTGACGGTATCATTCAGCGTGACAGTCAGGCCGAGTGACGGAAGTCCGTTTTCGAGATAGCTGATATCATCCAGCGAGACAGTGCCGAAGGGCAGCGTCTTTGTGCGGGCGGCCGCATCCATATTGTTCAGTGCTTCATAATATCCGGCGCCGAGGTGAAAAACCTCCGGATCCGGCTTGCATTCGATGTCGTCAACGGTCTCAATGTTTTCCATATCAATGACCGGCGCGGGCTCCGAGGTGATCTCCAGTCTGACCGGATCCCCGCCGCTTTGCAGCGTCAGGTAGTTTTTACCGCTGAAATCCTGCGGCACCGTGAACGGCATCCGGCAGGAAGCGCAGCTGCTCCAGTCCGCATCGTCGCTCATCGGCGCAGTATAGGTGCAGTATGCGCCGACCGCGCTGTACGAACACGCAGCAATGCTTTCTTCATCCGTGCATTCCACAGAGATCATATCGTCGGTGAAGATTTTCGGTGCCTGCTCTGCGGTCAGATAACGGCTTCCGACATCGTTCACTTCACGGATATACTCCGCACGGTCCGGATAATTCGCCAGCACTACGCCGAGCGGTGTCACAACGCCGTGGGTAAATCCGGTCTCCTGCTCCAGCGGGAGCGTCAGCGTCTGGAAGCTGAGATCGTTCGGATTTGTCAGCGGATACATCGCCGGAACCGTTTCCGGCAGATTGACCGTGATATCCTTTTGGATGCCGCCGCAGCTTGCGTGATAGGGAACGCCCTGCGGCAGCGGCAGTGCATAGTGGCAGCTGCTCGTGCCGAAAAAGCGGATGATGCCGTTCTCGTCCGGCTGCTCATCCAGCCGCCAGACATACGATGTGGCCTGACTTCCGGCGCGGCCGGGGAGACCGTTGTCCTCCGGCACATCGGAATAGATCTGCAAAAACGGATCCATCATATCCGACGGATTGTTCACCTTTACATAATAGATATAATTGAGTGTCCAGCCGTCGGTGACTGCGGCCTTGAGCGAGACCGTATAGTTTTCCAGCTCCCATGTTTCGGTGAAATTCGTGCCGGTGAGCGATGCGAAATCAAAATCGACCGGCTCGCCGTGATTGCGCTGGGTATAATAATCTCTGAAATAGCCGGTATAATCCATAGCAGTCTGCTCTGCGACCGGCGATGCTGCGGCCAGGCTGCTTTCCTCATGCTTCATCCGGTACATTGCATAGCCGACCGTACCGGCAATTCCGAGACAGGCGGCTGCCGCGGTCAGACCTGCTGTGATGCGCAGCAGCGGCGCGCCCGTCGTCCTCTCCTTCTGATTCTTCATATCAAGGATCTCCTCTCTGCAATGGTCTGCGATTTCGACCCGGTCGGCCGCATGACGGTAATCCTGCATATTCATAATTCAAGCTCCTCTCCCAGTTTGTTTTTCAGCAGCTTTCGTGCCCGGTAAAGCTGCGTCTGCACGGCAGTTTCGCTTCTGCCGGTGATCGTTCCGATCTCTGCGACGCTGTATCCCTCATAGTAATAGAGATGTATCACGAGACGGTATTTTTCAGGCAATGCGTTGACAGCATCCCAGACCTGATGCTCCGAATCGGTCACGCAGACCTCTCCGGCATCCTCCAGCGGAACGGTAAATCGCCGGCGAAATGATTTGAGCAGATTTTTGCACCGGTTGACGGTAACGCGCAGCAGCCATGCTTTTTCGGCCTCGTCGTCAGGGAACGGGGCTTCGTGCTCGAAGCGCGCGAGGAAGACATCGTGGGTAATATCCTCGGCGTCCTGCACATTGCGGCAATAGGCGAGCGCGGTACGGTAAACGGTGTTTTTCATGCGGTCATAGACCGCTGCCATTTGTTCGTAATCCATGGATTGCTCCTTACAGCGTTTTGAAGACTTCACTTATAACACAACTGAGAGGGGTAAAATATCACACGAAAAATAAAAAAATTTTGCGGGGAGGGATTTGACGGTTTTATCTCACTTGTATTGTTTGTTTTTCGTTTCAGTCGTTCCGCAGGGTGCGAGGGGGAACCATAAGAGAGAGAAGAGGCAAGCGCCGCGATGCGGCTTAGCCTCTCCCCTCTCTTAAGGTTGCCCCCCTCGCGCTCCCCTTCCTTATCTCTCCTCTCTCTGTGTTCCGGACACTTCACTTGATCGGTAATTACAGGCTGCACTTGTCATTTTCGCATTCGGAATTCGCCGTTCGCGGGCTATGCTCCCGATGGGCAATCGGTCACTTGACAGAAGCCGCGAACAGCGGCGTGTATTTGTGAAATTCAGAGCGTGAGCGCGACCGCAGCTTTAGCACAACGGCTGTCGGCCCTGCCGACCGGAACTGGGGGAAAAGGGGTAAGGAAAAAGGGGGTGCGGGGGAGAAAACCTAAG
>CAMOOV010000190.1 GCA_946621745.1 uncultured Ruminococcus sp. | reverse complement strand
CCTTGGGCGGGGTGGGTGAGTTTGCAAAGCAAACTCATAGCGAAGCGGGCGAGAGGCCCAATATAAATCCGTCGGTGACACCTCTAAACTCCGGTTTACTCCGGGTACAAATATTCAAAGCGAGATCTGCAATTCCAGCGGACAGTGATCGCTGCCCATAATGTCACTGTGGATCACCACATCTTCGATGCGATCAGCGATGCGGCCGGAGGTCAGCCAGTAGTCAATGCGCCAGCCGATATTCTTCTCCCTTGCCCTGCCCATATAACTCCACCATGTATAGGCATCGGTGCGGTCGGGATACTTATGCCGGAATGCATCGGTGAAGCCCGCCGCGAGCAGCTCGGTCATCTTCCCGCGCTCCTCCGCGGTATAGCCCGCGTTGCCCTCATTCGCCTTCGCGTTTTTCAGGTCGATCGGCTGATGTGCGACATTCAGATCACCGCAGTACAGCACCGGCTTTTTCCGGTCAAGCTCCAGCAGATGTGTACGCAGCGCATCCTCCCACTCCATACGAAGCGGGATGCGCTCCAGATCGCGCCGCACATTCGGCACATACGCATTGACCAGATAAAACGCCGGATATTCCAGCGTCAGCACTCTGCCCTCATTCGAGACGCCCGCTGCCATTTCCTTTGTCACGGAAAGCGGCTCTTTTTTTGCAAAGACTGCCGTGCCGGAATAGCCCTTCTTCTCGGCGCTGTTCCAATAGGCATAATATCCGTCCGGCTGCCATGCCAGCTGACCGAGCTGCGACTCCTGCATCTTCGTTTCCTGAATGCAGAAGAAATCCGCGTCGATCGCCGCAAAGAATTCTGCAAAGCCTTTTTTCTCACAGGCACGCAGCCCGTTGACATTCCATGTTACCGCACGCATTTTGATACTCCTTGCTTTGTCAGCTCACATAATACCGCGCATCCGTAAAGCGCACCTGTCCGCTGAACGGATTGAACACCACATCGCTCACGCCGTTTTTGCAGATCAGATAACGCTGCTTATAGAACAGCGGGATAAAGCAGTGATCGGCCAGTATTTCCGTTTCTGCCTGCCGGTAAAGCTCCACCGAATCCGAAAGATTCGGCACCGCAGCGGCGCGTTCCAGCAAAGAGCGCACCTTTGATGTGCCGCTGCAATGCATGATCGGATCTGTGATAAACTGCTCCAGAACAGCCGTCGCATCGTGATACGCCCCGCTGACGCCGTAAAGCGCAAGCATATAATCACCGCTGCGCAGCCGCGATTCATATTCGTTTTCCGGCACTTCCTCAATGGTCAGATGCAGATCCAGCTCCGCCGTCCAGAGGTCAAAGACCGCACGCAGAACGGAATAATCCATCATGCCCGCGCTGACCATAACCTTGCCCTCCTCCAGCTCGGAAATCAGCAGCCGCCGCATCGCCTTATGATACAGACGGTCGGCTTCGGGCGGATCGTAGGTCTGATAGGGCGTGTCGGAGATCAGTTCCCGGCAGCTCTTATTGAGCAGGGAAACTGCCGGCGGCAAAATACCGCCTGCCGGCTTCAGATCACTGCCGCCGTCCGGAAACTGCGACCGGTCAAGCGTCAGGGAAAGCGCGGAAAGCACATTCTCATCCGCGAAATGCGATTCCGGATTCGCGATCAGTCCGAGCGTCAGACTGTAATCGCTTTCTGCGTGATAATCCGCCTTGCCGATCAGACTGTTCTGCGTCGTGACATAGCAGTCCGCATTGCCAGCCGTGAAGATCCGCTCGGCATCTGCATCGGATTCCTCGATATAGAGATTCACCTCGGAAGGCATCACGCGGCGCGTTTCGTGATTCAGCACATTGCGCGTCAGTTGAATGACATTATATTTGCCGTAGGGATCATAGAGCCAGCGATGAAGCGAAAAGCTGCCGTTTCCGATGACTGAATCCTCATCCAGACCGTATCTGCCCTTTGTACTTTCAAAGAACGCCTCATTGCAGGGCATCGCCGCGCAGGAGGTCAGCAGCATCAGAAAGCCGTTGTTCGGATAATCCAACTCAAATTCCAGCTCATAATCCGAGAGGGCGCGGACACCGATATTCGACGGTGCAAGCCCATGATCCATAATCTTCTGCGCATTCTTGATGCAGGCAAATGCCGCACGGTTCGGCGCTTCATAAGCGAATGAAAACAGCCGCTGAAATGCAAAAACATAGTCATGCGCGGTCACGGGAACCGCTGCTTCTTTTCCGAATGCGCCGTCCTCTGCGCGGGACTGATACCAGAATGAATCCTTCCGCAGTTTGAATGTATAGCGGAGCTGATCCTCCGAGATCTCATAGGATTCCGCACCGCCGTTTTGCAGCGTTCCGTCTGCATTCAGCACAAGCAGTCCCTCAAAGAGATTACACAGCACGGTCATTGCGGAAGCATTGTCCGCGAGCTGCGGATCCAGCGTATCCGGATTGCCGACCAGCGTATAGGAAAAGGAATAGCCCGCGCCCTTGACCGTATTGTCATCCTCGCCGCATCCGCAGCAAAGCACCGTCATCAACAGCGCGAGCATCCATGCAAAGAATCTTCGCATCGGCTTACCTCCCCGCCTCACAGCTCAAAGCCGTGCGGCAGCAGGCCGCCGAGTGCGTAAATGCCGTCTGACAGGATGATCGGAAAATCCGCAGGGCAGAATTCTGCGATGAACTGCCGGCAGATGCCGCAGGGATAGCAGGGAACATCCGGATCGCCGCCGACGATCGCCAGCGCAGAGAATTCACGCTCCCCTGCCGTGATCGCCGCTGCAAATGCCGAACGCTCCGCGCAGATACCCGCCGGATAGGACGCATTCTCGATATTCACGCCCGCATAGACCTTTCCGGATTTCGCTGCAAGCGCCGCTCCGACATGGAACTGCGAATATTTTGCATATGCCTGCTCCCGCACGGCCTTCGCAATCGTCAGCAGCGCACGCGCCTCATCATCCAGCGGCAGCACATCAAAGAGCGAGGTCGGCTGCGGATTCGAGGGATGCTGTCCGGTGCTGTGCGTGCGGAAGCTGTGCTTCACACGCCGCACCTTTCCAATGGGACGGATCAGCTTGCCGCTCTCGTCGAGCGGAAGCTCGAAATCATCCTCGCCGTCGTCCTCATCACGAAACAGAAAATCCCTGATATTATCAAATACATTCGGCATTTTACACGCCTCCGTTCAAATTGTTTTTCCACACTCTGATCTGTCAAAAATCAACAGATATTTTTGTATAAAACAGCAACCCGAAAGCCCTTGCATTTTCGGGCTGCTGCGTGATATAATATATATAAGCGTTCTGCCGCGGATTACTTGGAGATCAGTGCAAGGGTATCTCTTGCGATCAGCAGCTCCTCGTTCGTCGGAACAACCCAGACCTCGGTCTTGGATTCCGGCAGGGAGAGCTTGACCAGCTTGCCGCGGCTCTGCTTGTTCAGCTCCTTGTCAATCTTGATGCCGAAGTATTCCATGTTCTCGCAGACACGCTCACGAACCTCCCACGAATTCTCGCCGATGCCGCCCGTGAACAGAACTGCATCCACGCCGTTCATCGCAGCGGTGTATGCGCCGATGTAGCGCTGAATCTGATATGCGAGCATCTCGCTTGCCAGAAGTGCGCGCTTGTCGCCCTTTTCGGCAGCGGCAGTGATCTCGCGGTTATCCGAGGAGATGCCGGAGATGCCGAGGAAGCCGGACTTCTTGTTCATGTACTGGCTCATCTCATCCGGCGTGAAGCCGTGCTTGTCCGCAACGAAGGTCACGGCAGACGGATCGACCGCGCCGCAGCGGGTTCCCATCAGAATGCCGTCCAGCGGGGTGAAGCCCATCGAGGTGTCGATGCACTTGCCGCCCTGCACCGCAGTGATCGAGGAGCCGTTGCCGAGGTGGCAGGAAACGATCTTCAGATCCTTGATATCCCTGCCCATTGCCTCTGCGAGTGCAGCGGAAACAAAGCGGTGGGATGTGCCGTGGAAGCCGTACTTGCGGACATGATACTTCTCATAATCCTCGTAGGGCAGCGCGAACATATATGCCTTCGGCGGCATGGTCTGATGGAATGCGGTATCAAACACAACGACCTGCGGAGTGGTCTTCGGGATCACGGCGGTGCAGGCGCGGAGTGCAAGTGCGTGTGCGTGGTTATGTACCGGTGCAAGCTCGCGCAGATCGTCGATCTTGTCGATGACCTCCGGTGTCACGAGGCAGGGCTTGTCGAAGACCTCAGCGCCCTGAACGATACGGTGGCCGACTGCGGAAATCTCGTCCATCGACTTGATGACAGCAGCATCACCGGTGGTCAGAACCTCAACGAGCTTCTCAAAAGCCTCGGTGTGCGTCGGAAAATTGACATCTGCATCCACGCTTCTGCCGTCGGCAGTCTTGTGCGAAACATGACCGTCGATGCCGATGCGGTCGCAGTTGCCCTTTGCCAGCACGCTCTCATCATCCATATTGATGAGCTGATACTTCAGCGAGGAGCTGCCTGCGTTGACTACGAGAATTAACATAAAAACTACATCCTTTCAAGTATATGATTCATCAGATGCCTGCCGTCAGTGATCCGGCAGCGGGCGATCCATAGCAACATTATACACGAAAACGGCCGCTTATTCAAGGGGTTTGCGCAAAAAAAGCGAATTCTTCCCGCAGAATTTGACGGCGAATCGTGAAAATGATTTGGATATTTTTCCGGCAGGACGCAAAAAACGCCGTGCAAAACGCAGTGCGTACCGCCGGACGGTGTATAAGATAAATAAAATGACAATATAAGATATCATGGCAGAAGGGAGTTTTTTCAGTGAAGATCAGCGGGATCATTTGCGAATACAATCCATTCCACAACGGTCATCTCTATCACATCAATGAGACCAGAAGAAACGGCGCTACGCATATTGTCGCAGTCATGAGCGGCAATTTCGTCCAGCGCGGCGATGTCGCAGTCATCAACAAATTCGAGCGCGCAAAAGCGGCTGTCCGCTGCGGCGTTGATCTTGTCATTGAACTGCCGGTCGCCTACTGTCTCAGCTCTGCGGAAACCTATGCCAAGGGTGCTATGTATATCCTCAAAGGACTCGGCTGCGTCGATGAGCTTTCCTTCGGAAGCGAATGCGGCGACCTCTCATTGCTGACAGCAGCCGTCAAGGCGAGCTATGCCTGTGCGCGAAAGCCGGAGCTCGAAGACCTGATGAAGCTCGGCAATTCGTATCCGAAGGCGCTCCAGATTCTCGTCCGGCAGAATTACGGCGACGAGATCGGAATGCTGTTCAGTCAGCCGAACAATACGCTCGCAATCGAATATCTGAAAGCCATGATTGCCGTCAAGCTGAAGATCCAGCCGTTCACCGTCAAGCGCAACGAGCTGCATGATGCGATGATGCCGAGCGGCAAAATCGCCAGCGCCTCGCTGATCCGGCAGCTCATGGAGAGCCAGACCGACGATTACGATGACCTCGTGCCTGAGGATTCCTCCGAGGCGATCAGCGCCTGCGCAGCAGCAGGTATGGTCGCAAGATTCGAGCATCTGGAGCGCATCCTGCTCTATAAGCTGCGCACGGCATCCGCCGAGGAGATCTCCGGACTGCCGGAGGTCGGCCAGGGACTCGAAAACAAGATCCTCTCCGCAAGAAATGAGACCTCACTCGAATCCATGCTCCTTGCGATGAAGAGCAAGCGCTACACAATGGCGCGGATCCGGCGCATTCTGCTTGATCTGCTCATCGGCATCCGTCCGAAGGACACCGATGCGCCGCCGCCCTACGGACGCATTCTCGCACTCTCCGAGCGCGGCAGGGATATCCTCTCCGCAGCAAAGCAGGCCGGAACCACGCTTCCCTATGCGACCTCGCTCGCAAAGCTCGCGGAGCTCGGCGGCGCCTGCAAGGAATGCTCCGATCTGGAGGCGCGCGCCACGGCGGTCTATTCTCTTGCGCAGCGCACCATTCAGCCGGCAGACGCAGACTATAAACAAATGATCGGACTCATCAAATAACACAGCCGAACCGAAAGGAATCAATCATGATACAGTGTCAGAACTGCAATGCACAACTCGAAGAACAGGTGACGAGCTGCCCCTACTGCGGCAAGCCGATCCCGCAGATACAGCCGGCGCCGGAGGCATCTCCGTTCGCTGCGCAGGCAGCCGCGCCGCAGCAGGGCTACCCGCAGCAGGGCTATCCGCAGCAGGGCTATCCGCAGCAGGGTTATCCCCAGCAGGGCTATCCCCAGCAGG
>CAMOOV010000189.1 GCA_946621745.1 uncultured Ruminococcus sp. | reverse complement strand
ACGGAACAAAATCATCTCAAAAATCCGCATATTATTTTAGTGTCAACACGCCCTATTTGAGGAAGCCGTTTATGATCTGCTCCTCCGCCTCTGCTTCGGTCAGACCGAGCGTCATCAGCTTGATGATCTGGTCTCCGGCGATCTTGCCGATTGCAGCTTCATGCACGAGTGCTGCATCGACGCTGTTCGCTTCAAGCGACGGGACAGCGAGAATGCGTCCCTCATCCATGATGATCGAATCGCATTCGGTATGGCCGCTGCACGCTGCGCTGCCGATGATGCACATATCGAGCTTCTGATAGGAACGGTCTCTTGCGACGGAGCGCGAAACGACATCCGCACTGGAGCCGTCGCCGTTCAGCTCGACTTTGTAGATGCTGGAGGCGCGCTGTTCGCCGTGTGTCATCAGACGCTCGTGGACGACGAGCTTTGCGTCAGCGGCGAGCTTTGCGATCGTCGTGCGCTCGGTGGAATCGACGCCCTTGATCTGCACCATTTCCATTTCCATGGTGCTGCCTTCCTCCATATAGACCTCGGTGACCGGATTCAGGATCCGCTTGCCGTCGCCGCTGCCGGAGCCGTAATGCTTTTCCACATAGCGGATCTTTGCATTTTTTCCGACATAGAAGCGGTGAATGCCGTCATGCTCGGAATCCTGCGTGCCGCAGTTGTCGATGCCGCAGCCCGCGACGATCAGCACATCGCAGTCATCGCCGATGAAGAAATCATTGTAGACAGTTTCTTTCAGGCCGCTCTCGCTGAGGACGACAGGAATATGCACACTCTCTTTTTTTGTGCCGGGCTTGATGTGAATATCAATGCCGCTGCCCTCGGTCTTCGAGACGATCTCGATATTCGCGGTGGACTGCCGCCCGACGGATTCGCCGTTGGCACGGAGATTGTATGCGCCCTCCGGTACATCGTGAAGATCGGCGACCTCCTGAAGAAGCTGCTTCTGAATCGCATCCATTTTCATGCTGTCACATCTCCTTTCAGGTCAGCTTGCGGCAGACATCCGCCGCATATTTGGTTCCGATGATCTCCGGCAGGATCGCATCCTTCGGCCCCTGCTTTAAGATCTTGCCGTCCGCCAGAACGATGATCTCGTCGGCGATATTGAGAATCCTCTCCTGATGAGAGATCACGAGGATCGAGCGGCCGCCTGAGGATTCGCGCATCTTCTCGAAAATACGGATTAGATTCTGGAAGCTCCAGAGGTCGATGCCGGCCTCCGGCTCATCAAAGATCGCGAGCTTGACATCACGCGCTAAGATCGTTGCGATCTCAATGCGCTTCAGCTCACCGCCGGAAAGCGACGCATTCACCTCGCGGTGGATATAGTCCTTTGCACAGAGCCCGACCTCGGACAGATATTCGCAGGCCTCGGAGACCGTGATCGTCTTGCCGGCTGCAATGCGCAGCAGATCCAGCACGGTCAGTCCCTTGAACCGCACCGGCTGCTGGAATGCAAATCCGATGCCGCGCTTTGCACGGTCGGTGATGGAAAGACCGGTGATATCCTCGCCCTCAAAGACGATGGAGCCCTCGGTCAGCGGCTCGATCCCGGCGATCAGCTTGGCAAGCGTGGACTTTCCTCCGCCGTTCGGCCCGGTTATTACAACAAATTTCTGCGCATCAATATGCAGGCTGATATCACGGATGATCTGCACGGTCCCGCTCTCGTTTTCGGCGCGGAACGCGATATTTTTCAGCTCCAGCATTTTTTCAGCACTCCCTTCAGTTTGAGTATTCTGTAATATTATACCGTTCTGTTAGTGAATCATACGGGATCACTGCTTTCCGGCGATGCGGTATTCATCGCCGTCGCGGTAATAAGGACAGTGCGAGCGGTGATCGCAGATATACCGCTCGTACTCATCCTCATCCAGATCCATTTCGCAGACATAGCAGTCCCAGTCTTCGTCGTATGCGTAATAGGCGCAGGTATCACAGTCTGTCATTTGTCATCCTTTCGCGGAGAAAAGAGCTTGACGCAGAGAAAGATCAGCGTGAGCGACAGTACGCCGAGCAATATCCCGCAGATGCCCTCGCCCCAGATCAGCCCCGCGATCCCGCTCAGGATCGGCGAAAGCGAGAGGATCGCGAGTACCCTTGAAAACTGCCTGGCATAAGCATTTTGGTCGGTCGCCTGAACCGCCCAGTTGCGCGGGATCATGTCAAAGCCGATGATGCGGATCAGCAGTGCATAGAGCATGAGCGCACCGCCGAAGATCAGTACAAGTGTCGGGAATCCGCGTTCCATAGTTCCGCCTCCTTTTCAGCGTTTCACAAAGTATTCCTCATACCAGACAAGGAATGTGTAGATCGTCCAGACCTTGCGCCAGAGATCGGAGTTGCCGCCGACATATTCCGCATAGATCGCCTGCACTTCCTCCGGCTTGAAGAACTTTGCACAGATCTCGCTGCGGAGCAGTCTGCGGACATCGGCATTATAGCGTTCATCTGCGAGCCAGAGTCTGATCGGCACGATGAAGCCGAGCTTCTTGCGGAAGGCGATCTCCTCCGGCAGCACCTTTGCGGCGGCCGTCCGGAATGCGACCTTGTTCTGCTCCGCATTGACCTTGTATTCCGCCGGCATTCTCGATGCGATATCAAAGACGCGGCGGTCGGTCAGCGGCATCCGGATCTCCAGTCCGGCAGCAGTGCTCATCTTGTCAACATTGAGATAGATGTCGCCCTCCAGCCAGATGCGGATATCAATATCGGCCATTCTGGTCAGCGGATCGAGCTCCGCCGTTTCCTTGTAGATATCCTGCACAAGTCTGATCGGCAGGATCTCCGGATTATAATGCTGCAAAATGCGTTCCTTTTCGTCCTCCTTCATGATGTTGGTATTGCCGACATAGAAGGTCGGGAGCGCATCGCCGTAGCGTTCGGCATTGCGGTACATATTGTATCCGCCGAAGAATTCATCGGCGCCCTCACCGGAATAGCAGAGCTTTGTATGCTTTGCGGTCTCCAGACAGCCGATGGTGAATACGATCGCGGAGGCATCGCCGAGCGGCTGCTCCATGTTGTACATCACATACGGCACGATATCGAAATACTGCTCCGGCGTGATCTTCGCGACAGAATGCTCCACACCGAGCAGCTCTGCGGTCTTTGCCGCAATGCGGGATTCGTCGAAGCGTTCCTCATCGTAGCCGCAGGAATCCGCGCGCTTTGCATCGGACATTGCCAGCACATAGGAGGAATCCACGCCGCCGGAGAGGAAGGATTCCGCCGTTTCATCCGGCGTTTTGATCTCGCGCATCATCTGCTGCACTGTCGCATGGATCTCGTCTGCATATTCACCGAGCGATTTGCTGCGGTCGGGGTGATAAGAGGGCGCCCAGTAGCGTGTGACGGTATAGTTTCCGTTCTGCCATTCCAGCAGGCAGCCGGGCATGAGCTTTTTGAGTCCTTTGAAGAATGTATCCTCGCCGGCGACATAGGTCAGCGTGAGATAGATTTGCAGCAGCTCCGCATTCAGCTCCTTGACGAAGCCCTCCTGCGAAATGATATCGCGGATCATGGTGCCGTAGAGCAGGCGGCCGTCCGCGGTGGGGTAGTAATAGAACGGCTTTGTGCCGAACTGGTCGCGGATGCAGATGAGCTTCTGCGCATCGCTGTCCCAGAGGGCAAAGGCGAACATTCCGTAGAGATGGTCGGGGAGGGCATTGCCCCATTTTTCGTATCCGCGAATGAGGATCTCGCGCTCGCGTTCCTCGCGGGAGAGCGCCGTGTCAAGGGAAAGCTCTGCGCAGAGGGCTTCCCAGTTGCGAATATGGCCGCGGTAGGTTTTCAGTTCGATCATACAAGAATCTCCGTTCTGTGCGGGATTTGTCGAAGTCCGCACTGTTTATTCCTATGCAGTATACCCTACTATTATACCATATTACGGCGAAAAGTGCAATGGATAGAGAGAAATAAAATGCAAAGATTTCGCAGCCTGATCTTGTATCGCAGCCGGGTACTGCCCGTTTATACCACATTAACCGTGAAATTTCAACCCACACTGCGAAAATACGATGTTTTCGGCTGATTTTAGCGTTCAGCATATCACTTTGGTCAATGGTACATACAAGGCCCTGTTTGATCTTGTGAATGAGAAAGACTATTTCGTTATTACCACGAATGTCGATCACCAGTTTCAGAATGCAGGCTTTGACAGGACAAGGCTATTCTACACGCAGGGCGATTGGGTGGACAACCGGCGCGGAGTTGAATGATGATGTCTTTACTGTGTCGAGAATGATATGAAAAAATGGCTCGGAGAATTTTCGCTCTGAGCCATTTCTTTTTCAGCAGACATCATTTCCCGGTAATCATCAGCAGAGAGCCTGCCGACTGTGCCAGAACAGTTTTCTCAGTACAAATCGCCGGAAATGCGGTTTTTACCGTCGTTCACGCTGTAGTTGATCTGTTCTGATACATATTTCAGGAGCTTCTGCGAGATCGAATCGTTCCTGTTCAGCGGATTTTCAAGCTTCCCGCCGTACTCCACCGTGAAATGCACATTGCCGTTCTCCTGCGAATACGCGAATGTGAGGTCGATCTTTTTGCGGCTTTCGCTGTCCATGAGGTCGGTTGCCGCGCAGAATTCCTCTGCGACTGTCAGCAGCTTATAATGCAGACTGGGCGAGAACATTTGCTTTTAGGCAATGTCATCCGCTGCGGAGATCAGCGAAAGAAGATCTGTCTCGTTTTCCTGATAGCAGAACCGGAACATTTTGAGGTGATGAATAAACGCCTGTGTCTTACGGGCCTGTTTATCCTTGCTTTTCATGTTGAAGTCCACCTTCCTGTTGATGATGACGGTATTGCACAAAGCCGGCCTGCGGGCTTTGCAGGGCTGCCTGAATGAACGGACAAGACTGCGGATTCCGCATACAAACGCCAAAGCTCCCCGAACAAATCGGGGAGCTCAAGCTGTATCTCCTGCGGAGGGATCAGCGCATCTGCCTTTTGCGTGTCAGCAGAGCCATGTATGCGGCGCCGCTGCACAGAAGGATCAGCAGCGGGATTTTTTCCGCATCACCGGTTTCCGGTGCGCCGGCGGTTCCGGTCTTTCCCGCATTGCTGCCGGAATTAGCATTCGTTTGGGGAACGGTCTGAGTCGGGGAAGTCTGCGTGTCCGCCGGCTTATCTGTTTCGCCTCCGGATTTGCTGTTGATGACGGTAATTCTGCCGAAGCCCGCCGGGTTCCGGTATGCTTCCGGTACCTTCCCGTCCGGAAATGCGCTGATGCTGCGCTGGATCACATCATAATAGAGCGCATCGCTGACCGCATAGATTTCACAGTTTCCGCTGAACGGGAATCCGTCGCCGCCGTCCTCCAGCAGATAATCAATCGCGGAAACCGTATAGAGCCGGTCAGGATCGAGCGGTTCGCCGTTTACTTTGACATTCTTTACGCGGTATTCACCGGCAACACCCGTAAACCGGCTGTATTCATCCAGTGTCACAGAGCTTTCAATGCCCTCATCGATCGTGAATTCAATGCCGGAAACAGCGAGAAAGCCGCCGCTTTCACCGGGGAAAATGCGTACAGCAAATTCCAGTCCGTCCAGAAGCTGCTGACCGGTCATTCGTGCAGAAACGAGTTTGTTGTCGTAGGGAAATAAACTCAGGACATCACCGCGGGTGATTGTTCCGGCACGGAGACCGCTGCGGAGGCTGCCGCCGTTCACAAAGCTGACCTCTGTCTGACAGGTGCTGCGGATGATGTCTACACAAAGGTCAGAGAGATTTGTTTCACGGCTTCGCACCAGTCTCCCGCCGGTCTGTGCGTCACTGTGGAGCAGCTCGAAATCGGTCGAGCCGCATTCCTCTGAAAGATAGTCTTCCAGCGAAGCCTTGATCGCCCGGATCTTCTCATTAACGATTGTATCTATGAACCGGCCGGGACGGTCTTCGGCTTCTGCCCATGTCTCGGGATCGAACCCGTATACGCTGTCCGGCGCAGGAACGCTCTCGATCAGCTCCGTTTGGATGCCGTCCTGTGAGATCGTCATTTTGCCGATATTTGCAAGCCTTGTGCCGGTCTGCGTGATGACGACATCTGCTCCGTCCCTGTTCGGAATGTGCAGCGCGGGTGTGGTTTCGTGTGAGTGGCCGTCGATCACGGCATCAATGCCGGTTGTCGCTCCCGCAACCGTGACTGCGCTCCACTGCTCGTCCACATCGTGCTCACCGAGAT
>CAMOOV010000188.1 GCA_946621745.1 uncultured Ruminococcus sp. | reverse complement strand
GGATGACGGAAAATATGCAAGTAGATGCGCTGCCAAGCTGCCAGCCGGGCTCCGGTCGTCAGGCGGGCTTTGTGCGATGTTGCCTCATAGTATCACTTCGGCGGATTCTGAAAGAAAGGAAACGAATGATAATGAATACATTGAACCCGAAGCTGTCGTTGATTACGCATGGGGCGGTGATTGCGGCTCTTTACGCAGCCTTGACGGTCGTATTTGCACCGATCTCGTTCGGCATGATGCAGGTGCGCATAGCAGAGGTACTGACGATCCTGCCGATGTTCACGCCTGCGGCAGTACCGGGATTGTTTATCGGGTGCATCATTGCGAATCTGTTCGGCGGTGCAGCCGTTCCGGATATTATATTCGGCAGCATTGCAACACTGATCGGAGCGCTCGGCAGCCGGATGCTGCGGAAGAACCGCTGGCTCGTGCCGCTGCCGCCGATTGCTGCAAATACGGTGATCGTGCCATTTGTGCTGCGGTATGCCTATGGTGTTGAGGGGGCATTGCCGGTACTCGCAATGTTTGTGGCAGCAGGGGAGATCATAAGCTGTTATCTGCTTGGTGAGCTGTTGATCTCAGGATTGCTGCACATGAACGGAATCAAGCCGCCGCAGTAAATTCTGCTGTTTATATTGATGTTCCAACTATCTCTTGAAGATATCTGCTTGTCTTTTTGCCGTGATACTGCGTTAGAAATCCTTGCCTTGCGCATGTTTCGCGGGCGCGAAACTGCGCAGTTTGCCCGCAAACGTGCGTCACCAAGGCGGCGGCTTTCTGCCTTGTCTCACGACAAGAATCCTGCGCATCTATTCTTCAAGATTTAATTGGTACATCAATATTATAGCATATTATGCCGAAAAGTGCAATGGATACAACATATTTTCATCAGCCGTTTCGCGGCCTGATATCATATTGGAGGCCGGCACTGCCGGCTTATAGCATATTATGATAAAAAGTGCAATGGATACGGGATAATAATATCCGTTTTCGCGGCATGACCTCAAACCGGAGGCCGGCTCTGCCGGCTAAACTGCATTCTGCTTGAAAACGCGCATATTGCACAAAAAGAGCTGCGCGGATTCGGCGCTTTCACAGTTGACAAGCATATCTGTATTTTAGTATAATTATATTGTAGGGTTCGCATTTTATTGCGAAATCGGAAAACAGAAAGCTACAGAAAAGAGGTTACCGCTATGAGTAAACTGAAACGCCTTCTGGCCGTGATCACGGCCGTATCCATGACCTTTGCAATATCCGGCTGCGGCGGCGAAAGCTCCGAGGGCTGGCTGAAATCCGGCGACGATGTCTCTATTGCATCGGACGGCATCGACAAGACCAAGGATAAGGATATCAGCGGGCAGACGATCTATTGGATGGCACCCTATGACCTGAATCCGACCGGCACGGCAGACCGCTCCGTCGCACTCTCGCTTTTCGAGGATGTATACGGCGCGAAGATCGAGTATATCGCAACGACCTCCGACAGCAAGTTCGACGATCTTGCAAACCGCATCAACGGCGGCGATCAGGTCGATATGTTCCCCTATGAGTGGGATGCGGTGCCGAACGGCGTCACAAAGGGAATGTATGATCCGCTCGATGACTATATTGATCTTTCCGATCCGGTCTGGGACGGCGTCCGCGATTATGCGGAGATGTTCAAATACAACGGACACTATTATGTTGTGCCGTTTGCGCTCTCCGATCCGCTGGCGGTCACATACAGCCGCGCACTGATGGAGGAGGAGGGACTGAAGGATCCCTATGAGCTGTATCAGAAGGGCGAGTGGAACTGGAATACCTTTATGGATATGATGAAGCAGTTCACCTCGAACGGTGACGGCTCTGAAACGCGCTACGGCATCCGCGGCTGGTTCGGTCAGGCAATTCTTCAGTCCACCGGCGATACCGTTGTCAAGTATGACGGCAAGAAGTTCACGAACAATATCATGAGTGCAAATATTGAACGCGCAGAGCATTTGCAGGAGGAGATCAGCAAGCTCGGCCTTTACGATCCGACATGGTTCTCCTATTTCCCGGAGGACGGCTCCACGCTGTTCTATGCAATGGCGCCGTGGTCGCTCGGCGAATCGAATGCGAAGAATCCCGACGGCGATATCTTCATCGTCCCATTCCCGAAGGATCCGGAAAGCGATACATACTATCTGAATATGAACTACGGCGCTGTGATGCTCGTACACGGCTCGAAGATGGGCGATGCTGTCGCGACCTATATCAAATGCTCGCGCCTTGCGGAGACCGAAGAGCAGTATAAGAAGGCCGCAAAGGAAAAGGCGCTGATCGAAAACAAGAATGCGCAGGGCAAGGTGACATCGGTCATCACCGAGGAGCAGTATGACTTCATGCAGACATGGTATGATCCGAACAACATCAAGTGTGTGTTCGATTTCGGCTACGGCATGGGCTCGCTGATGTATAATGAAACATATGCCTATGAGACACGCGGTGTCATGAACAACTGCGCGGATGCAATCCTCAATCAGGTGCAGTACGAGGGTACGCCGGATACATGGACAGAGATCCGTTCACAGTGGTCTTCGGTCGTGGATTCCGTGATCGCGGATTATAACGCGAAGCTGGAGAATTGATCTGATTTTCTGTGCCGAAATCCCTGCACATATTTTTCAGAATGTTGTGCAAAATATAGAAATGCAGACAAGTTTTTGCAATTTTGCTTGCATTTTTCCGCAAAAAGTGGTATGATATAGCATAGTGAAACGATGAGATGATAAAAAGACCGGAACCCCATTCCGGTCTTTCTCTTTTGTATGCACGGCGATGCTGTGCGTGCCGTTTGTACTGCGGGCAAAGCCCGCGCAGAATGACATATTAAAGGGGGGGAAGACCTGTGAAATTCAAGAAATTCGGAAGCACCGAAGCCCGCATCTACGATATGGTCCGGCCGATCGCAGAGGAAAACGGGCTGATCGTCTGGGATGTCCGCTTTGAAAAGGAGGGCGCGATGTGGTATCTGCGCGTGTTCCTTGACCACATGGAGCGGCCGGTCAATATCTCTGACTGCGAGGCCGTCACCAGACCGCTCAATAAGCTGCTGGATGAGACCGATCCGATCCCGCAGTCCTATACGCTGGAGGTCGGCTCTGCCGGTCTGGAGCGCGAGCTGATCCGCGAGACGCATTTCAGCGCCTGCGAGGGCAGCAAAGTCCGTGTCCGGATGATCCGTCCGCTGGAGGACGGCACCAGGGAGCTGACCGGTACGCTTATCTCCGCCGACAAGGATAACATCACGATCGAAACGGCGGAGGGCAGCCGTGAGATTCCGCTTGCGGGAGCAGCTTTTGTCCGGCTCGCCGATCTGGATGAGGATGAGATCCGGAAAGCCGCAGCCGATCACGAGTGAGCGGTATAAAATGTATCAAATATGCAGCATCCGAAAGGCTGCTGACAACAGGGAGGAACCATTGCCATGAACGAAGGCTTTTTTGAGGCGCTGGCAGCGCTCGGCAGCGAGAACAGTGTGGAACAGGCACTGCTCGTTGAGAAAATTGAGACTGCAATGCTCAAGGCTGCGCAGAAGGCATATCCGTATGCCGAGGATGACGACATCCGCGTGGAGATCGACCCCGCGGCACGCCGCTTCGATATCTTCATGAAGAAGAGCGTTGTCGAGGGCGAGCCGAAGACAGACTATGAGGTCAGCTACGCGCAGGCGAAGCTCTATGATCCGGACTGCGAGCTGGGCGACCTTGTCGAATGTAAGCTCGATCCCGTCCGCTTCGGCAGAAGCATCGCACAGTTCGCGAAGCAGAGCATCCGCGGCGACCTGCGTGCGATCAACCGTCAGCAGATGATGGAGAAATTCGAGTCCAAGGAGCGCGAGATCATCACCGTCAAGGTCACGCAGGTCGATCCGCTCCGCGGCACCGTGACCGTCGAATATGATCACACCGAGCTGTATCTTTCCCGCAATGAGCAGCTTTTCACCGAGACGATCGTGGACGGCAAGCCTGTCCGCGTCTATGAGCCGCTCAAGGAAGGGCAGCTGATCAAGGTATTCGTCACGACGATCGCAAACCGCGAGAAGAAGCCGATCGTCCGCATTTCCCGTGTGGACAGGGGCTTTGTCGAGAAGCTCTTTGAGATGAATATTCCGGAGATACAGGAGGGCATCGTCACGATTCACGCAGTCTCCCGCGAGGCCGGATTTCGCTCGAAGATCGCGGTCAGCTCCAATGATCCGAATGTGGATGCCGTCGGCACCTGCATCGGCCCGCACAGCGCCCGCATCAACGCGGTCATGAGCGAGCTGCACGGCGAGAAGATCGACATTATTCCGTATTCCGAGGATCCGGAGGAATTCATCATCCGCGCACTTGCACCGGCGACCGTGCTTTCTGCAACGATCGAGGATGACGGCTCGCGGACGGCAAAGGTCATCGTCCCGAACGATCAGCTCTCGCTTGCAATCGGCAACAAGGGACAGAATGCAAAGCTCGCTGCCAAGCTCACCGGCTACAAGA
Source organism: uncultured Ruminococcus sp. (assembly GCA_946621745.1). Classification (GTDB taxonomy): domain Bacteria; phylum Bacillota; class Clostridia; order Oscillospirales; family Ruminococcaceae; genus Firm-04. Next base: position 1,757 of record CAMOOV010000188.1, on the reverse strand, counting down.
TCGACATCAAGCCGGAATTCCCCGCACCGGAGCCTGACTCCGATCATGTGGATGCGGAGGGATATGAGATTCTTGAGGATGCCGCGGAGCTGGATTCGCTCGACGGCGGCAGCGATGAGGCCGGCGCAGTATGATGCCGAAAAAGATCCCTATGCGGATGTGCCTCGGCTGTAATGAGATGAAGCCGAAGCGGGAGCTGATCCGCGTCGTGCATCAGAAGGACGGCACGGTCTGTCTGGATGCGACCGGCAAGCGCGCCGGCAGAGGCGCGTATATCTGCCCGAAGCCGGAATGTCTGCGGGCAGCGGCGAAATCCAGACGGCTGGAGAAAGCGTTCTCCTGCCGCGTGCCGGAGGAGGTCTATGCCGCGCTCGAAGCGTCGCTTGCGAATGCGGACGGGGAGGAGACGGATCATGCCTGATGCCGCTGAGAACCGCCTGACCGCGAGCCTGACGATGTGCAGGAAAGCCGGAAAGCTCATTCTCGGCTTTGATGCGGTCAAGGAAGCTGCGGCGCACGGCGATGTCAAGCTCATCCTGCTTGCATCGGATGTGTCCGCCAAGACTGAAAAGGAAACACGATTTTTCGCGGGGGGAATTCCGATCCGTAAGATGTCCCTCGATATGGATTCGCTGAAGCTGTACTTCCGGAAACGGACGGCGGTCTTCGGCATTTGTGAGGACGGATTCGCCGCCAAGCTCGCAGTGCTTGCGGCCGGATCCGATGTGTGAAGTAAACAGCGCGTATTCACGCCCTGCGGCGCGGATACGCTGAAGCCCGCGCTGCGGCTCCGCCGTATGCCAACCGACAGGGGGTAATGCCTATGCCAACAACGAAGGTCAAACTGAGTGATTTTGCCGCCGATCTCAATCTTTCTGCGCAGGAGATTGCGGATCGGCTGAAGGAACTGGACGATAAGGTCAGAAAGCCGACAGCAGCGCTGACCGATGCGGAAATGAATTATCTGCTCGAATACTATACACAGCGCGGTCAGGTCTCGAATTTCGATGCATATTTTGCAGACCGTTCGGAAGCTGCACAGCCGCAGCCGGCAGCTAAAAAGCCGACACGCGCTGCAAAGCCGGAGCCGGTCGCACGCCCGAAGAAAACCGAGAAAACGGAAAAGGCAGCCGAAAAGAAGCCTGCGAAGCAGGAAAAGAAGGCTGCCGGGACACCGAAACCTGCGGCAGAGGTCAAGCCGGAAGCTGAGGTCATGCCTGCGGAAGCGGTTCAGCCGGAAGCACCGGCAGCAGAAGTGAAACAGCCGGAGAATGCACCGGCGGAAGCGCCTGCGGTCAAGACGGAAGAGCCTGTGAAGGCTGAAGCACCGGCAGAGCAGCCGAAGACAGCGCCCGCAATCGAGAAGGAACCGGAGACTGCTCCCGCACCGGCCGCGCCGCGTGTGCTGACTGCTGCCGAGACGGAGCGCCGCGCAAGAGAGCGTGCTGCGCTCTATGAGAAGCAGCAGGCGGAAAAGGCTGCCAGACGCGAGAAGAATCTCCGCATACAGCAGCAGAAGCAGGCCGAGGCCGCGGCGAAGCGTGCAGCGGAGCAGAAGGCCGCTGCCGAGGCTGCTGCGAAGAAGGCTGCCGAGCAGAAGAAGCAGGAGGCAGCCGCAGCTGCCGCCGCTGAACCGAAAAAGCAGCCGCCGCAGCCGCGCAATGTCCAGAAGACGCCGAAGAAGCCCGCAAAGGCACAGGAGCGCGGCGAGATCGTCAAGATGGAGGGCGGCTTTGCAGCTGCAACAGAGGTGCAGC
>CAMOOV010000187.1 GCA_946621745.1 uncultured Ruminococcus sp. | reverse complement strand
ACGACAAAAATCCTGCGCATCTATTCTTCAAGATTTAATTGGTACATCAATAGAACCGCACTGATGGAATCACAAACGGAGGGAATGACAATGAAAACAATCCGAAGATTATGTTCTGTATTGCCGGCAATTCTTCTGCTGTACGGCTTCGCTGCAGCACCGCAGTCATCCGCTCATGCAGAACAGACATCCGTACTCGGCGATCTCAATGAGGATGGAATCATCAATGCAGTCGATCTCACGCTGCTCAAACGCGGTATTCTGTCAGATGCACTGCCGCATCTGCAGCGCTGCCGTGCCGATACCAATGCAGACGGAAAAACAGACCGCACAGACGCAGCTGCGCTGTGCGACTATCTGCTGAGCAAAGGCGATTTTGCTGCGAATACAGAAAAGCGTGCGTTTTATTACGCGATCGACATGACATGGCAGGACGGCGTAACGGAATCGCTGAATGCAGGCTTCACAGACACCGGCTATGTCAATCTCGAAAACAGAAACGGCAGCAGCATAACATGGAAAATAACCGTTCCGGAAAACGGCAGCTATATGTGTTCGTTCGGCACTGCAAACGGCAGCAATGTCAACCGAAAGATGAAAATCGAAGTGAATCAGAATGCGGATTACTGGATGCAGGATTTTCCTTCGACCGGTGCATGGACAAGCTGGGAGGAGAGCCGGATTGTTTTGCCGCTGACTGCCGGGATCAACACCATCCGCATGACCTCAGAAACCGCAGAGGGAGGACCGAATTTCGACTATCTGAAAACACAGTGGACGGATGAACCATATGCACAGACCTATGCCGAAGCCGAACCGGATTCGCCGCCTGTTTCGCCTGACGGAAAGCGAACAGTCTGGCTGGCAGGTGATTCCACCGTGCAGACCTACGGCAAAAACCGTGCGCCGCAGCAGGGATGGGGCGCACATCTCAGCAGCTATTTACCGCAGGGAAATACCGTTATCAACCGTGCGATCTCCGGCAGAAGCGCAAAGAGCTTTTCCGACAAAGGCGACCTGAAAAAGATCCTCAATGAGATTCAGCCGGGGGATTATCTGCTGGTGCAGTTCGGCATCAATGACGGTGCTTTCTCGATGAAAGACCGCTACTGCCCGACCTGCGGCAAGGTTCCGGGGACAAGCGGCAGCTTTGAATGGTACACGGCACAATATATCGAAGGCGCAAAGGAAAAGGGCGCACTCCCGATCCTGATTACAACGCCGATCCATCTGGATTCGCGCAAGGACGGTAAATTCGTACCGGTATATGTCAATTACTGCGATGCCGCAAAATGTCTCGCCGCATATTATAAGATTCCGTGCGTTGACCTCAGCACGCTGATGGTCGATCATTACAATCAGATCGGTTACAATGCGGCATTCAAATATCATATGTGCTCGACCGGTAAAAATGATGTCACGCATTTCACGGAAACCGGTGCAAAGGCAATCGCAGCACTGATTGCCGATGAGATGAAAAAACAGCACCTTGTATAAGCATGAGCGATATCCCGCACAGTGTCAGGAACTGTGCGGGATATTTTGGTTTGATATATCATAAAATTGTGCAAAAACGTAATTGTGATTTTGCAGAATATACGCTAGAATAAACTTAGAAGCAGCATGCGCTGCGCGGTTTTCCGGTGCAGTCCCCTCCTGTACTGTAAAATCGCGGATGCGCTGCTGATGAGAAAAAGCATAGGGAAAGCGGGGATATAAAATGAAACAAAAGCAATTATTCGCGGCAATCTGCGGCGCAGCCATGCTGCTGTCCGCACAGCCGCTCATTCCGCAGATGCACGCAGAGGCAGCATCACAGACAATCACAAATGACTGCTTCTGGAAGGACACCTCCGGAAAAAACATCTATTCGCAGGGCGGCGGCGTATTCAAATTCGGTGATACCTATTACTGGTACGGCGTACACTATACCGGTGCGGACAAATATGCCGCAAGCCCGACCGGCAAAAACGGAGAATGCTATTTTCAGTCTGTGACCTGTTATTCCTCGAAGGACCTCGTCAACTGGAAATTTGAAAATGACGTTCTGACAGGCAAAACAAAGAACATCGGCATGGTAACATGGTTCGGCAGACTCGGTGCGGCATATTGTCCGAAATCCAGGAAGTATATCATCTGTGCGCAGTATAACGGCAGCGTGCTGTTCGCGCAGTGCGATACCCCGACCGGTAATTTTGAGATCGGAAATGTGCAGGAGCAGATCCCCGGTGTTGTAAATACCGGAACCGGTGATCAGACGCTCTTTGTCGATGATGACGGGCAGGCATATCTGATCTGTTCCAGCGCAAAGGGGCGCTCACACCAGTATGTCTGCAAGCTGCGCGAGTCGGATTTCCTTGCCGCGGAACGTGCGGTCGAGGTAAAAAAAGGCAGCGGCAAAGAGGGCAACTGTATGTTCAAATACAAGAACAAGTATTATTTCTGCGCTTCCGATCTGCACGGCTGGAACGCCTCGCACAGCTATTACATGGTAGCCGACAATATCAACGGTCCCTATTCTGACTGGAAGGTTATGGACGGCACGGATAACGATTTTTCGCATGTCACGCAGACCGGCTTCTTCTATACGGTCAAGGGCAGCAAGCAGGAAACCGTACTGTTCTGCGGCGACCGCTGGAGCGATTTCGCCGGTAACGGTCTGGGATACAATCAGTGGGTTCCGCTGACCGTCAACGGCAATGATGTGAAATTCCATTCGCTGAGCGAGTGGAATCTCGATGCGGAAACCGGTGAATGGACAGTCGGTGCAGGCAATAACTATGTGCTGAATCCGACCTTTGAAGCAGACCGCGTGTCGCAGCCCGCGCTTGCAGGCTGGAAGGTATCCGGCACCGGAAACGGCAACCGAAAGGGCGGCCACACCGGAAACTGGTGCGCACAGCAGTACGGCGCAAATGCGTTTTCTGCGAATATGTCGCAGGATATCGCGCTCCCGAACGGCAACTATACGCTGAAATTCTGGGTGCGCAGCTCCGGCGGACAGAAAGCTGCAAAGGTCTATGTCAAAAACTACGGCGGCGCGGAGATGAGCGTTTCCGCAAACAAAAATATCGGGAACTGGGTGCAGATGTCCATTGACAATATTCCGGTCACCGACGGTAAAATTCAGGTCGGTTTTGCATCCGACGGCAACGCCGGAAACTGGCTCATGGTCGATGATTTCACGCTGATCGGTGACGGTCAGCCCGCAGCGCCGCCGGAGCCGGTCAGGTATGAAGACGGTAAGTATATCACCGGACTGACAGTCAGCGATACAACCAACGCCGCAAACTGGTCTGTTGTGACGCAGCCGAAGCAGCAGGGCAGCGAAGTGTTCGGTGACAGAGTATTCAAATTCACAAGCATTCCGCACACACTGGACGGCGCAGAATGGATCCAGACTGCGTGTGATTCCAAAAAGTTTGCAGGCGATGAAGCGGCATTCAAAGCAGGCGCGGATATTTCCGCTTTTGTCGCGCTGGATACCCGTGTCACTGTTCCGGCATGGCTCGGAGACTGGACAAAAACTGCGGATACTCTCACCGACGACGGCGAACCGCAGGTGACCTATCAGCTTTATAAAAAGGATTTTGCAGCAGGTCAGACCGTCACGCTTGGCGAAGTCAATCAGGCAAGCTGTGTCAATTATGCTGTTGCAGTCACTGCACAGCAAAAAACGCCGGTAATCGGCGACATCAATGCAGACGGTATCTGCAACAGGACTGATCTTGTTATGATGCGCGATTATCTGCTGACAACCGGAACCCTGACGCCGGAGCAGGGCGCGATCGCTGACATGAACGCTGACGGCAAACTGAATGCCGTTGATCTCACACTGCTGAAGCAACTGCTCATGAAATAATACAAAGTCCGTTGCCTGATTTCCAATCAGACGAAGGAGGGATTCACTTGAAAAAGCATCCGATAATCTGTATTGCAGTGATGCTTGCGATACTGCAATACAGCGTTTACCTGCCGGCTTCGGCAGAATCTGCGAAGTATCTGCGCGGTGATCTGAATTCTGACGGGAAGCTCGATGCCTGTGATCTCACGCTGATGAAGCACGGATTGATGTCGGAATTTGAATCGCCGTCCGCACAGATCGCGGATGTCAATGCAGACGGCATCACAGACCGGAACGATGCCGAAATGCTGCGGGATTACCTGCTGACGAAAATCGACTGCTTTCCGGAGCAGTATGTTATTGAGCCGGAAACGCCGCAGATCCGGCCCCTCTCCGGCAGCCGGCAGATGGAATACCTCAGCCGAGGCGTCAGCGCGGTCAGCAACGGGAAAGGCGTATTTGTGAGCTGGCGTCTGCTCGCGGATGACCCCGCAGATATTGCATTCAATGTCTACCGCACAACGGACGGCAAAACCGTCAAGGTCAATGACAAGCCGCTGACCGGCGGCACCAATTTCACGGACAGCAAGGCTGATCTGAAAAAGGATCAGACCTATACCGTCAAGGCGGTCATCGGCGGAAAGGAGTTTGACACGGACGGCAGCGATACGCTCCCGGCGAATTCTACGGCGAATGTCCGCATTGTGAATATCAGGAAGGGCAGCACAATACATTTTGTCTGGGTCGGCGATTTTGACGGCGACGGTGTATATGATTATCTGGTTGACCGCTGCTCTGACGATCACCAGAAGCTCGAAGCCTACAAAAGTGACGGAACATATCTCTATACGATCGACATGGGCTATCAGAGCGAAAATAAGAACAATATCTCCCCCGGCGCATCAACGATTGATGTCGGAATGTGGGACGGTGCGACAGTCTGCGATATGGACTGCGACGGTTATGCGGATATTCTGCTGCGCATCGCGGACGGCGTGACCTTTGCGGACGGCACAAGGTATCAGAACAGCAATCCTGCCGCACAGGAAATTGCGGTCATCGACGGCAGGACCGGTGCGCTGAAAGCCTCTGCGCCTGTTCCGGATGACTATATCAAAGTCGGTCCGATGGCGTGCATGATGGAGATCGGCTATCTGGACGGCGTGCGCCCGAGTGTTGTCTGCTGGATGAAAAACCGCAACAAGGACAAGACCTTCAACAGCATGACAGCCGCATTCGGCTATGACGAAAGCGGTACATTCAAGATGCATTGGCGCTATAAAAACGAGAAGATGTTTGAGAACCGGAAGGAATATAAAAACGGCTATGCAGAAGCACATCAGATCCGTGTTGCCGATGTGGATTATGACGGAAAGGATGAAGTGCTGCACATGGGCTATGCCCTGAACGGCGACGGTTCTCTGCGATACCATGTTGATGAGATCGTTCACGGCGACCGCTGGTTTGTCGGCTCATTCTGCAACGGGAACAACGGCAAAGAAATGTACGGCTACGGCATTCAGCAGAATAATCAGTTCGGTCTGCTGGAATATTCCTATAATGCCTCGACCGGCGAGCTGCTCTGGACAAATTATGCCAAGGAAGGTACAATGGATGTCGGCAGAGGCAATGTCGGCGATATTGATCCGCGCAGCGACGGTTTTGAGATGTGGTCATTCCAGGGATTATACAGCTGCAGCGGCAAGCGACTCGGCAACGGGGCACTCTATCCGTGTCTGCGGCTCTGGTGGGACGGCGACCTGCTCACAGAAGCGTATAATGACAAGAAATTTGAAAAGTGGAACTGGCAGAACAGCAGCACGACACGCCTGCTGTCACCGTGGAAGCTCACGGACTGCACAGGATCCGAGCGCGGTGCACCGATGTTCTATGCGGATCTGAACGGTGATTGGCGTGAGGAGGTCATCATGACCAGCAGCGATGCTTCCCGACTGGTGATTCTGGAATCGACAGACCCGACGGATATACGCCTTTACTGTCTCGCGCAGAATCCCTGCTACCGCAACTGCATGACTGCAAAAGGCTATTTTCAGTCACATATGCTGGACTACTATCTCGGCACCGGCATGGAACTGCCGCAGACACCGGATATTTCAATCATACCGAAAACGGCACAATAAACGGAATCTATCTGAGCGGCAATGATAAGGATGCCGAGTTGATAACCAAAACAGGCGTCAGGTTCGTTCAGCCGCAGCATTTGCCTGGTGCAGAACAATGCGGTATTCCGTCAGTATGCCGCCCGTATTGTCCGCAAAATGGCAGAGCATGATCTGTCTGAACAGTGCAAAACGGAAAACGCTCATGCAATCTGAAAGTATAATAACGAAAACCGCCGCCTGCACAACTGAACCGCCCCATTTTGTACGGACAGCACAAAAAGCCGCCTATGGCAAAATGA
>CAMOOV010000186.1 GCA_946621745.1 uncultured Ruminococcus sp. | reverse complement strand
TGCCAGCCGGGCTCCGGTCGTCAGGCGGGCTTTGTGCGGTGTTGCCTATAATACACAAAACGAGCGTGCGGTCTGTTTCCGATCACACGCTCGTTTGATTCGATCTGACGACACTGCATTTTTCGATGCCGTAATATTTCATGCAGGCGGCTGCCTCCGGCGTGATGCGCTCGCCGCAGATCACGACCGGCACCGCAGGCGGACAGGCGACTGCATATTCCGCGCAGATCCGCCCGACGCACTGCTCTGTCGGCAGCGTTTCCGTATCGCAGTAAAAGACCGCCTGCCGCGGCGTATAGATATGCGGCGGAACGGAGAATTCCGGCGGCCTTGTCCGGATCGGTTCCTGCATCGGGAGCGCGAGCAATGCGCTGCGGATCGCGGCGAGATCCGCAGGCGGATTCTGCGGCGACAGCATCAGCACCGTGTAATCCGGATCCGCAAATTCAACGAAAATACGCTGCTTCTGCAAAATATCCGCAAGCTCCGTCCCCGTATAGCCGCAGGATTTCGGCCGCAGCGTCAGCTTCAGCGGCTCGCTGCCGGAGAGCATCCACCCCGCAGCGCGCAGCTCCTTTTTCAGCTCCGCGACCGCACCGGCAGTCTCCCGCAGCTCAGAGCTGTATGCATCACTGAGATATGCATTGCACAGGTCAAGCGATGCAAGGATCAGCCAGCTCGGACTCGTCGAACCGAACAGCGCCATTGCATTTTTCGCGTATCTGCTGCATATTTCCGGTGCATCGTCATGAATATGCAGATATGCGCCGCCGGTCAGGACGGGCAGTGTCTTATGCGCCGAATCACAGCAGAGATCCGCGCCGAGCGCCGCCGGATGCAGCGATTCCGGCAGGAAATGCAGATAGGCTCCGTGCGCATTGTCCACGAGCAGCAGCATATCATGCGCATGACAAAATGCCGCAGCTGCGCGGATATCCGCGATATTGCCGAGATAATCCGGACTGGTCAGATAGAGCGCACAGGGCTTCACCGGCGCATCAAGACAGCGTACCCACGCGCCCGCGCCGCCGCTCTCCAGATAGGACTGCTGCGGATCGGGCGGCAGCCAGATGACATTGAGATCGAGCAGCGCCGCCGCCGTCAGAAAGGACCGGTGTGCATTCCGCGCCGCCGCAATGACCGGCTTCCGGCGCTGCGACAGCGCCCGCCGCATCGCAAGATACAGCATCGCACGGATGCAGAGCGACGAACCCTCCGCCGAATACAGCGTTCTGCATCCGAAAAGTGCGGACGCATTTGCTTCGCTTTCCGCGATGATGCCCGCCGGCGCATACAGCTCATCCGCGCCGGCGATCTCGGTCAGATCAAACGGCTCGCAGCCGAGCCCTCCCCTGCCCTTATGCCCCGGCATATGCGCACGGATCACATCGGAATCCGCATATCTGCGGACAAAATCATAGACAGGCGTATTCATTTCGAGAGCTGCCGGTCGATCTCCGCCATGATCGCACATTCCATGCGCTTGCGGAACAGCTTGCAGCCGTATTCGTAAACGCCGCGCACCGATCCGGTCGCGTGATAGGCATTCGCCGCGCAGCCGCCGGAGCAGTAAAGCCGCGCCCAGCAGCTCCGGCATTCCTCACGCGCATAGACATTGCAGGCCATGAAATCATTCTGCACCGGATGATTCTCAACACCCTTCCAGATATCGCCGAGCCGGAATTTTTCCTCGCCGACAAACTGATGACATGGGTACAGATCGCCCCACGGCGTCACAGCCATATACTCCGTGCCGGAGCCGCAGCCGGAAATGCGCTTATAGATACAGGGGCCGCCGGAAAGGTCGATCATGTAGTGATAGAAGGTGAACGGCCGCCCCTCTTTGCGGCGTTCGATCATCAGCTCCGCGAGCTTCTCGTACTGCTCCGTGACGATCGGCAGATCCTCCTCGGTCAGCGCGGCCGGATCGCCCTCCGCCGCGACCACAGGCTCCATGCTCAGCTCGGTGAATCCGAGATCGAGCATGACCTTGATATCCTCCAGAAAATCCGGATTCGCATGGGTGAATGTGCCGCGCATATAGTAATTCTTTCCGCCCCGCGCCGCGACGAATTTCTGAAATTTCGGGACGATTTTGCTCCAGCTTCCGTTTCCGGCATAATCGACGCGGTAGCGGTCATGCACGGACTGTCTGCCGTCGAGCGACAGCACGACATTGCTGCATTCGCGGTTCGCAAAGTCGATCACATCATCATCGACCAGCAGGCCGTTCGTGGTCAGCGTGAAGCGGAAATTCTTGCCCGCCGCCTTTTCGATGCTCCGCGCATAGGCGACCAGATCCTTGACGACCTGAAAATTCATCAGCGGCTCGCCGCCGAAGAAATCGACCTCCAGATTGCGGCGCGTACCGGAATTGGCGACCAGAAAATCAAGCGCCTGTTTGCCGACCTCATAGGACATTACAGCGCGTTCGCCGTGATACTTGCCCTGACTCGCAAAGCAGTAGGAGCAGTTGAGATTGCAGGTATGCGCGATATGCAGGCAGAGCGCCTTGACAACACCCGCGGTCTTCTCCTTGAGCTTTCCCGCCATCGGTTCAAAGGTGTCCGGCGCAAACAGCTTTCCGGCATCCTTCAGCGCCGTGATATCATCATAGCATTCTGCGATATCCTCCGGCGTGATCTCCGGATCGTCCGCATATTTCTTCTGCATTGCCGCGAGCACCTCCTCCCGCGGCTGATCCTCATAAACTGCGATCATATCATAGGCAAGCGGATCGACGGTATGCACCGAGCCGGAACAGACATCCAGCACGATATTGTATCCGCCGAGCTGATACTGGTGAATCATTCGGTATCTCCTTTCAGTTCACTGAGAAAGCGCCGGATTTCGGTATTCATGCGGTCGGCCTCCTCGACATGACAGTAATGCCCGCAGGTCAGGTCAATGTATTCCGCCCCGTTATTCGTATAGCGCCGCGGCAGGTCATGCCATGCCGCCCTTTGTTCGGGCAGATAGCCGTCCGAGATGAAAAACAGCATCGGCACATCCGGCACGCCGCCGGCTGCGACCGTGTTCATATTATCGACGCAGGCAAACGCTTCGCGCATGACAGTCGGATCGTTTTTCCGCGCATAGCTGAGCGCCGCGACCGTTTCCTTTTCGGCATCGGTGAGCGCATCGCTCTGCATACACGGCTCGATCTGCCGGATATCCAGCAGGCGTGTGATGCCGATGCGGGCGGCGGCAGCCATGATCCGGTCGGCGGTCAGCGACATATCCTGCAATTCAAATGCGCCGGGAACGACGATATCAGAAGCGGTGATCGCCTCGATCTCCTCCGGATACTGCTGTGCCCAGTAGAGCGCCTCCATGCCGGATGCCGAATGCGGCACAAGCACATACGGCGCTTCGATGCCGGCGGCGGTCAGCGCGGCGCGTGTCTGCGAGAGCATCGTTTTGATATCGCGCGGTGAACCGGAATCATCGCTGAAGCCGTAGCCGAATTTCTCGACAACGGCAATGCGGTTATCGGTGCTGAGCTTTGTGTAAAGCGGCTTGAAATCATAGACCGGCGAGGCCGTTCCGAAGCCGGACATGAATACAAATGTATGCGGCCCCTCGCCCTCGGTATAGACATTCATCTTCCCGCCGTCCACATTCACCGGCGTACCAACTGTATGCTGCCGCAGCGGTGCCTCCTGCCGCAGCCGGAACCGGTGGAACAGATACAGGCCGGTCAGCAGCAGAATATCAAGGATCAGGAAAATCAGCAGGGCAATGCCGGTGCGTCTGAGTATCTTCTTCATGTCCCCCTCCGTTATCCATGAAAAATGCCGCCACAAACGGGCGGCATTTCCGGTTTTCATCTCAGCATTACTTCTGCTCGGTCTTCTTGCTTTCGCACTGCTGATTTGCAATACCGCAGCTCGTCTTGCAGGCGGACTGGCAGGAAGTCTGGCATTCGCCGCAGCCGCCGTTCTTTGCGCTCTCGCAAAGGCTGCGTGTCTCGATGGTCTGAATGTGACGCATGACTGATGTACCTCCTTCAAACGGTAGTCTGCGGGAAGCCCGCAGCATGAGTATGCCGGAAACGGCACATAATCTCATGATTATTATAGCATACTTTGGAAAAGAAGTCAAGCGGGAATCGGCTTTGCTGAGCATTCCGGCAATTTTTGCAGGTTTTCTGCGGAAATGACTTGCATTTTCCGAAAAAATATGGTACAATAATAAAATGTCATTATAATGCCGTTCTGCGGCACAAAACAGGAAAGGAAGAATTCTGATGAAGGTTGCAAATATGCTCGGCGAGCGTTTCAAGAATGCACCGAAGGACTGCGTGATCGAGAGCCACGCGCTGATGATGCGCGGCGGCTATATGAAATACATGGCGAACGGCATTTTCTCGCTGTTCACGCCCGCAAAGCGCATCATGCGGAAGATCGAGCAGATCATCCGCGAGGAAATGGATGCCGTGGACGGACAGGAGGTCATGTTCCCGGTGGCGATGCCCGCATCGCTCTGGGAGGAATCCGGCCGCTATACCAGCATCGGCAGCGAAATGGCGCGCTGGAAGGACCGCTCCGGCAATCCGATGGTGCTGGGCATGACGCATGAGGAGGCCGCCGTGCATCTGGCACGCGATACCGCTTCCTCCTATGCGGATTATCCGTTCATGATCTATCAAATCCAGACAAAATTCCGCGATGAGCCGCGTGCAAGAGGCGGCCTCATCCGCGTCCGCGAATTCACGATGAAGGATGCCTATTCCTTCCATACCTCACAGTCCGATCTGGAGCGCTATTATGCGCGTGTCTATGACGCATACAACCGCATTTTCAAGCGCTGCGGCTGCAAGAATTTCATTTCCGTGCAGTCGGATTCCGGCATGATGGGCGGCAGTATCTCGCATGAATTCATGCTGCTGACAGAGGTCGGCGAGGATACGCTGGCCGTCTGCCCCTGCGGATACCGCGCAAACATGGAAGCCGCGGTCGTCAGCGTGACGAATGAGCCGGGCGAGATCGCTCCGCTGACAAAGGTCTCCACGCCGAATATCAAGACGATCGAGGATCTGAAAAACTTCCTGCATATGGATGAGAAGCAGCTCGCAAAGGCGGTCGTCTATCAGAAGAACGAGGACGACAGCTATGTGATCGTCTTCATCCGCGGCGACCTTGAGGTCAACGAGACTAAACTGCGCAATCATCTCGGCTTCGAGATCCATCCGGCTGTCGATATCACCGAAGAAAGCGGCATCGTGCCGGGCTTCATCGGTCCGGTCGGCCTGCCGAAGAATATCAAAGTTGTATTTGACAAGTCGCTTAAGGGTATTGAAAATCTCGTCTGCGGCGCAAATGAAGCAGATGCACATTATACCGGACTCAATGCCGCACGCGATCTCGGTGAGATCTCCTATGTCGATGTCGCAAAGACCTTTGCGGGCGCTGTCTGCCCGGAATGCGGTCAGCCGCATATCCGCATCGAAAAGGGCATTGAGATCGGCAACATCTTCCAGCTCGGCACAAAGTACACGAAGTCCATGAACATGACCTATCTCGATGAGGAGGGCGCCCGTCAGTATCCGATCATGGGCTGCTACGGCATCGGCGTCGGCAGACTGTGCGCATCGGTCTGCCAGGAGAGCCACGATGACTACGGCCCGATCTGGCCGATCACCATTGCGCCGTGGCAGGTCGAGATCTGCAATCTGCGCGTCGATGATCCGGCGGTTAAAGAGACCGCAGACCGGCTCTATGCAGAGCTGATCTCGCTCGGCGTCGAGGTGCTGTACGATGACAGAGATATCCGTCCGGGCGCAATGTTCGCAGACGCTGATCTGTTCGGCATCCCGCTCCGCGCCGTTATCAGCCCGAAGTCGCTTGCGGCGGGCGGCGTTGAGATCACCGCACGCGACAAGTCGATCAAGGAGAATATCCCGGCAGACAGGGCGGCGGCATGGCTGCGCAATAAGGTCACGGAGCTGCTCTGCGCGGCCTCGAATGACGACTGAGCTTCCGAAGTCTCATCGCAGAAGCCGTTTGTTCAGCGGATCCGGTAAACGGATGCGCGTGCTGTTTCGGTAAGAAAGGGCAAAGCTGTACGGCTGAAAATGCCGTGCAGCTTTTTGCATAGCACCCCCTTCAGTTATTGTACTGCCTTTACACAAGCCGGGATTTGGCGGTGCTTCTAACGAAGCTATGTGGGGGCGCTGCCCCCACACCCCTGCCCAAGGGGCAATGTCCCTTGGGCAGGGTTTGGGGCGGAGCCCCAATATAAATCCGTCGGAGACACCTCTAAACTCCGGT
>CAMOOV010000185.1 GCA_946621745.1 uncultured Ruminococcus sp. | reverse complement strand
TTGATAATGGAAATTGCTTTCCGGCCCCCCCCCCACAGCAGAACCAGAACGACAGCCGCCGCCGCCGCATATTTCAGAACTGCAACAAGAGCCGGGCCGTTGAGAACGCTAGTTATTTCTGAAACGACCTGCGTATAATCGCCGGGAGTTTCCTCAGCAAAAGCCGAAACACCGAGAACGAAGCAGGAAAGCGCCGCAGTAAAGAAAGCGAAAATCTTATTGGACTTGATAGCCTGCATCAGCTTTTTCATAATCTCACCCCCTCACCTTTTCAAAGTCAGACACCTCAGTTAATCGAAGTATCAAGAAAAGCGGTAAGATCAAGAAGCGGAATATCAGAATCAGGATTTTCAGCAATCTGAGCAAGCGCACGCTCATTACCGAAAACCGTAGAGCAGATAACCGCACAGCCGGGCATAAGCCCCCGAACAGTTTCCGCAACCTCAGAGGCATCATCAAGCCAGAAATCACGGACAACCGGCGAGCGGTACGAATCGTGACAGAGCAGGAAACAAACCAGCCTATCACCCTTCTTTGTTTCGACTTCCTTCGAGCCGAGATAGTAAACAGCCGCCATTTTAACACACTCCTTTTCATTCATTTCATTCATCATAGGCGGAATACCCCAAACGGAGTACACCTATAATATACCCCAAACGGAGCACAATGTCAACCCCATACGGAGTATTTTGTTATAATAGACAAAAGGAGAGTGATTTATATGTATGATAATTACAAAATCAGAGAGTTAAGAGAAGATCACGACTTATCACAAGCAGAATGCGCAAAACTATTCTACATATCGAAAAACACATATATCAGATATGAAAGAGGAGAAAGAATACCACCATTTGACTTTATGATTAGAGTAGCCGAATACTACGGAGTGAGCCTTGATTATATGGCCGGAAGAAATACCCCTAATACCTAGTAACTTACTTATTTAGACAACATACCTTTATTACATTATTACAAATCCAAAAAAATCTGTAATAAATCGAAAATGCAGTTATTACATTATTTTTATACCCTCTTATTACAATTACAATGTGCCCGTAACTCGTAGTACGGGCACAATCGAATGTTTATGCGTAATTGTCACCGCAAGAACGAAGGACGGCCGCCCCATCGAGGGGCGGCCGTCCTTTTCGCTGCGGCGGGTTTGAGATCAATATACGAAATAGTTCCGGCCGAGCTTTTCCCCTTCGCGCATCGCTTCATCATCCAATATTGTATCATATAGAACAAATTTGTCAAGGGAAAAAACTGTAGAGAATTTGTAACCGAAGTATCGGTTACAAATTCTCTACAGTTTTTTCTGATCCTTGACAAATTCTTATCTATATGATATGGGAATATTGGATGAAGCGACCGACGCGAGAGGGCAAAAGCTCTAGGTCGAGGGAATCAGCTCCCTCGGCTCAAGAGCAAAATTCAGGCATCGCCCGCAAGTTGCTTCACCAAAAACGGCAGGCAAGAGCCGGAAAGGAGTTTATCATGGTGACGAATCTTCAATTTCTCGTATTCGTCAAAGCGATTCTGGATATTCTCGCAACATCGGAAACGCTTGACGAAGCAAGAGACCGTGTAGCCGCACTGTTCAAGCTGTAACGACACACGGCCTCATAGACACTCTAGGGAGCGTGCCTTGCCTCACGCTCCATGACATCATTATATCACAGGCAAGAGCATTTTGTCAAGCCCCACAAAGGGCAGAAAGGAAACGCCATGAAAAAGACTGAAATCAAAAGAATCGAACAGGTCACATTCTACGACCTCGATCACAGAATCATCTATCATATGTGCTACTGGAAAATATACTATGCAAGCGGATCCGAAAGAACAATAAAAGGACATGGATCTGAAAAGCTGAACAAAACGCAAAGAAAATGGTACATCGAACACAAGCTACAAGGCACATGGAATGGATTTTACGGAGAAAGCGCCTATACCAAAACACGAAGCTATTACTAAAAAGAAAAGGCCGACGCACAGAGCGCCGGCCTTAATTTCTACCCGATCGTCATTAGGTGCAATTAGTGGAGACTTTGAGGTTAAAGCGTAAATATATGCTTAAAAAGAAAGCGCCCCTCACAGGAGCGCACAGAATTATAACACGCCTGAAACTGTTTGTCAAGCCTCATTTATTCCGTGACGCGCAGCTTTTCACAGAGCGCCGCGTCCGGCGTGACAAATGCTGTCTGATAATTCGTGTAGATCACCATGCCCGGTCTTGCACCCGCAGGCTTCTTCACAAATTTCGCCATGCAGTAATCCACCCTGACCTGTGCGGAATCTCTGCCCTTGCTGTGATATGCTGCAAGCATCGCGGCTTCCTCCACAGATCGGTCCGGCGGCGCTGTGCCATTCGTCACGAGGATCACATGAGCGCTGTGAACCTGTTGTGTATGCAGCCAGATATCGGATTTCTCAGCAAATTTCAGCGTCAGCTGGTCATTCTGCTTATTGTTTCGGCCGACGAAGATATCCAGCCCGTCGCTCGAAACAAAATGAAACGGCTGCATCGGCTTCGGCGGCTTTGCGGCCTTGCGGTTCATCCGCAGATATCCCTGTTCCGTCAATTCCTGTCTGAGCTGCGCCAAATCCGATTCGCATTCTGCGCGTGTCAATGCATCAAATACACTGTCGATATACTGCTGTTCGGATTCGCCCGCCGCGATCAGCTCCGTCAGCTTCTTCTTGGCGTTACAGGCCTTTCGGTATTTCTTATAGTATGCCTGCGCATTCTGCGCCGGTGTCAGGCGCACATCCAGCGGGATACTGACCGTCGGACAGCTTTCCTGATAGAAATCCTCGATCACGGCTGACGAATCACCGCGCTGGATGCGGTACAGATTCGCGGATATCAGATCACCGCAGCGTCGGTCGGTCTCCATATTATCGCAGGCGATCAGTTCCTGCTTCTGATTTGCGACGCGCTTCGCAATGCGCTCTGAGGTATTTGCGAGCAGCCGGAACAGATCATTCGCACGCTGACGCATTCGCGTGAACCGGTCGCGCTGCGCATAGAATGCGTCAAGCAGTGCGCTTGCAGAATCGAATTCCGCAGTGACCATGAATGCGCCGTACTGCGCAATGCGCATGAAAGAAAAGTCCTTGAGCTGACCTTCCTTTGTCCGCACGGATGTGAAGCAGCGCTCTGCCGGATCGCGCAGCATTTGCTGTGTCTGATGCACCGCGAACAGGAACCGTGAAAGCTGCGTTTCATCCAGCGGAACGGATACTGCATCGCCGCGTCCGGTATAGAATTCCCATTCACGCGCTACGATCGGAGAAATTCCCTCGAATAAACGGATGACGGTTTTCGAGAGCACACCGGGCGGACAATCCGCAAGGCGCTGCGCAATTTCGTCATCTTTGCAGTCAAGCAAACAGATGCGCGATTCACGCGGCGGCGCGGCATATTCCATAGCAGGCAGCACCAGCCGGACGCGTGAAATATCTTCATCGACACGGCGCAGGCTGTCCACGATCCGGCCGTGCTCATTCACGAGAATCACATTTGAAAACCGTCCCATGATCTCGCAGACCAGCGTCAGCAGGATCGAATCGCCCATTTCATTATTTGCGCGGATTTTCAGCCTCAGGATTCGCTCCAGGCCGTCCTGTTCGATTGCTTCGAGCTTGCCGCCGCTCAGATGCTTCCGCAACAGCATACAGAACATCGGCGGCTGTGCGGGATTCTCCGGTGATGTCTGCGTAATATGAACGCGCGCGGCATCTGCGGAGACTGAAAACAGTACCCGTACTGCCCCGCCCTTTCCGCGGAATGACAGCACAAGCTCATCCCGTCCGGGCTGATAGATCTTGTCAATGCGCGTTCCGATCAGCGGATTCAGCTCCTCCGCGATACAGTGCAGAAATGCGCCGTCGAGTGCCATTGTCCACTCCCCTTTTCGTTATCGTGATGCGATTATTAGTTAAATTATCCCACATAACCTACGAAGGACGCAAATTCGCCCTTTATCATGCCTGCTGCGAGATTGGCAAACGGCACTTCCTCCGCATCCAGCTCCGGCAGGATCAGCTGCACATTCTGCTGCATATCGCTGTCCAGCATCGCCGTACAGGTGCAGAGCCGGCTGTACCGGATCAGATCGCTCTCGCGCTTCGGCGAAAGCATCCAGTTGATATCCGGAATACCGATGCTGCAAAGCACCAGCTTCACGCCGTAAAGTGTTTGCAGGATTTTCAGCAGCAGCGCGGGCTCATAGATGTCGGGCGCACTGAGATCCTCAAAGGCCATCCCCCAGCCGTCCGGCTGCGGAATGCCGTCGCTCAGACAGAGCCGGATCGTATAGAACAGCCGCTCGCCGGTCAGCATTTTCATTGCGGTATAGCAGTCGCGGACAAAGCGCGTGCGATCATCGAAATCGCCGCCGAATTTGCCGTCTCTGTGGAAAGCCGCAAGGCTCTCACCGAACAGATTCCGGTCGGCCGCATTCAGCGCAATTCCTCCGCAGCCGACGGTGACTGCCGCCTTGGCTGCCTCCGCGCATTGCAGGACGATCTGCGTCAGCTCATCGTCCGTCAGAAGTCTCGCATCAGTCGGGAGCGCCTTGCTCGTTTCAATCGAGACCGGCGTGAGCGCATGATGTCCGGCATGATCAAGCAATGCGACAATGACCGGGATCGTGCCGAATGCATCCTCGGAAGCCTTGCTGATTGCTTCAGTCAGCCGGTGGAATGCTTCCGCATTCTTTTCGCATAATACCAGAGAATGCTCGTATCTGCGTGCTTCTGCGCTGATTGCACAGGGCTCCAGCCAGACAATACCGTACTGCTGCTTTTTCACCGCCTCCGCATAGCGGGCGAGTGTTGCGTCTGTCGGTGCGCCGTCAGTATCGGCATCGCAGGCGGACTGCATACACAGCACTCTGCGGCTCGCGACCGGACGCGCATGAAGCGTATCCGGTTCGCCGATGATCTCCGTTTCCGCGATCATCGGAAAGAAGACGCCGATGCGCGAGGCTTCATTGCGGAGTGCCTGAACCTGTTCGATCGTACTCATAATTTGAACCTCCCCTGAAATAAAATGTCTGCTGCCGCGTGTTTTCGGCAGCAGACAAAAATCATTACTTTAACAATTCGAGCTTTGCGACATGCTTGAGAATTGCGGTTGCATCATCGAAGCTGAGCGGTGCGTTGCCGTCGCATTCCGCATTCAGCTTGCCCTGTGTGGTGATGACTGCATCGCCGTCCTCAGAGAGATAGCGCGCAAGCAGCACGACATCCGTGACATCGACTTCGCCGGATTCGTCCACATCGCCCTTTAGCGTCTTTCCGGAGGGTGTCGGAGCCGGTGTTGTTGTGCCTTCCGGTTCATCGTTCTTCGGATCTGCCGGAGCATCTGTCGCGGGCTTGGTGCCGTCCGGCTCAATGCCGCCGATCAGCACGCCGCCGTCATAGATGCAGATATAGTCATTGCGCTTCTCAGGCGGATCGAGCGAATGGAATGCGCTGTTTGATTTAAATATCTTCATTTCCTGATAGCTGGGATCATTGGTCGGATCCCATTTGTCGCCGTAATAGAAGCCGACCTCAAACTGGAATTTCTTGCCGCAGTTGACGAAATTATAATCGCCCCACGATGCTTCAACATATGCGATATTGGGATCCTTGTCCCATCTGATCGGATCGCTGAGTGTTGCCTGATGCGCGCCTGCTGTTTCGTTCAGCACCTGATCGAAGAGAATGCGGGATTTGATCAGATCGAAATTCGCAACCTCGGAGACATTGAAATAGTAGCGGACAGTCATTTCGGCCGGGGGCTTCGGTGCGCTGCTCTTGACACGCATGGAAATCTGCGTGACACCGGCACCGCCGTCGTGCATATCGTCCACGCCGCAGGCTTCAGCATAGGTCTCGTTGCCGCCGCCTTCACCGTCAGCGCCGCCTGTACCTCTGCCGCCGTCATTGACCGGCGGGAATTCGCCCGGCGTGATCGCCTGCTTGTACTCATCCTTGTATGCGAGATAGAGACCGGCCGCTGCGCCCGGGCAGGCTGCGTTATAGTCGATCGTGACCTCATTGTAGATCCAGTCGCTCGTGACATCATTGTGTCCGTCGTTGGAATCCGGGCCGCCGCAGAGCGCACCGAACAGCACATAGAGCTGCTGATCCGGATCCTCGCACTTCGAGAGACCTGAGGCTGCGCGGTGATGCGGATATGCCGCGGAATTCTCGTCAAATCCCGTCAGGAAGCAGCGCGGGCCGTGTGATGCGCCGGTGGTATCAAAGGTCTTTCCGTCCTTGTCCTCGCT
>CAMOOV010000184.1 GCA_946621745.1 uncultured Ruminococcus sp. | reverse complement strand
GGGGCGGAGCCCCAATATAAATCCGTCGGAGACACCACTAAACTCCGGTTTGTATTAGTGATACAGTTTCTAAATGGGCTTTTTTAGTTGATATATTTTCAGCGGAGTACATACAGTACAAACTCCGCCGCAAAGCCGATCACAAATTCAATAATGAGAATCAGAAACACATTGCCGAGACTGGTGCCGCCGGCATATTGCAGCCTGCCGGTCAGCGCGGCGTCTGCGCCCGTCTGCTTTTTGATCTGCCGGATACTGCGCAGGGCAAAGCGGTAATACAGATAATTGCCGAGCAGACAGCAGAGCAGCGAAACGCCGAAATACAGCAGCGTCGAGATGCGGTAGACGGAATTGAACGCAGTTGTCGTGATATCTGCCCACGGGATCGTGATGCCCATTAGCTGATTCATGCCCACGATGAGCGAGGGAATGCTCAGCACCGAACGGAGCAGGACGGCCGCGAGCGCCGCGCCCCACATCTTTCGGTTTGCGAAATAGAGCTGCGGACAGAGCAGTCCGAGCAGATTGAATGTGATTTTTTTGCCGGTGCGCGTCATCATGCGGAAGATCGGCAGATAATAGAACTGGTTCGAGCGGATAAAGGCAGCGGCCTCGCCGACGGTCACGCCGTCCATCTGCTCCTCCGGATCGAGCCCGATGCAGGGATCCTCCGGATTCAGGCGGACACCGTCATAAAGCTCCGCATTGAACATCTGCGGGGATTCGCCCCGTTCGCGTTCGGCTGCAAGCGCCGCCTCCTCATCAAGCCGCGCCTGATGCTTTGCGGCGCGTTCCTCCTCGCGGCGCAGCTCCGTCCAGCTTTTGCCGCTTTCATGCAGCGCCGTATTCACGCATTTTCCGGCCTGCTGCCAGCAGGCACGGTGATAGGGCGTGCCGCATTCCGGGCAGGAAACCACATCGTCCTCCGGCTTGAACAGCTCGCCGCAGACGATACACTGCTGATTCTCATAGACAGGCATCGCGCAGCCTCCTTTCCATCATTTGATTTCTTCTTATTGTACCACATTCGGCGCAGTTTTACAAGTACAGAGAGCGTTTTTTCATGCATTCTTCACCATTTCGGCATGAAAAACCATTTTCCTTTGGACAGACGGTACGACTATCATAATTTTTTGAAAAAAAGACTTGCATTTTTCCGGAAAATATGGTATACTGAAAACAATCGCATTCCGGCGCATGATGCCGGAATTGTCAATGTCATACCAGATAGAAAGGAATACCGAAAACCATGAGCATCATCGAAATTGTCGGCGGCATCATTCTGCTGATTACCGCTCTGCTGATTATCATTCTCTGCCTGATGCAGGATTCCAAGCAGGATCAGAATATGACCTCCGCGATCACCGGCGGTACCTACGATTCCGCATTCAGCAAGAATGAGGGCAACACGAAGGAAGCGATTATGAAAAAATGGACGAAGTGGCTGACCATTATTTTCTTTATCGTGACGCTGGTCGTGATCATCGTCCCGGTCTATATCGGCGAATAATACCAGAACACATGGTCGCCCTGCGCTCCGAAACTGAGTGCAGGGCGTCTTTTTTCAGATTTCCGAGACAGCAGATCAATAGATCGCAGCAGAAAGGAGCATAATATGGCAGGACGCAGGCATTCGCACCGCCCGAAGGCGCGCAGCAGCATGAAGCCGGCAGGACGCCGCAGCGCCGCAAAACCGAAGGCACAGAAGGAATATGAGGCAAAGGCCGATGTCAGAGTCAGCGACGAGCAGCGCGAACATTTTGAGAACCGCATCACGACCTTTCTGCGCAAGGCGAACGGAAAGCCGGTCTCCCGCGCCGATCTGGCATCGAAATGCCGCGGCAGGGGACAGGCCGCTTATTTGCAGGCGCTGAAATCGCTGATCGAAGCCGGAACAGTCGCCGAGCGCCGCAGCGGTTATGTCTATGCGGAATCCGCCGGGATGCTCCGTGCGGTGATCTCGCGCATCAGCCGGACATTCGGCTTCGCAAGGCCGGAGGCAGGCGGCGCGGAGATCTTCATTGCAGGGCGCGATCTCAAAGGCGCCTGTCCGGGCGATCTTGTCCTGCTGATGCCGACCGGTGAGCGGGACGGTCAGCCCGAAGCCGCTGTGCAGACGGTCATCACGCCCGCAGAGGTCAAGACAGCCGGAATGCTGATCGAGGAGGAGGGCGAGCTGCGCTTTCTCTCCGATACGCTCTGCCGGCAGCCGCTTGTGATCGAGAACGCGGCAGACTGGCGGGATCATGCCGGTGACAAGGTGATCGCTGCCGTTGCGCAGCGCGGTACGCGGCATTCGGAGCATACTGTCCGCATTGAGCTTTCGCTCGGCAGCGCGGAGACCGCAAAGGCCTGCGCAGAAGCGCTGGTGACGGTCAGCGGCGTCCCGCGGGAATTCCCCGCCGATGTGCTGGCGGAAGCGGAAAAGCTCGAACAGGCGGGCATTCCGGACTATGAGCTGCGAAACCGTCTTGACCTGCGGGAGCCGGAGGATATCATCTTCACGATCGACGGCTGGGATGCAAAGGATCTTGACGATGCCGTTTCGATCGCACGGACGGAAAAGGGCTACCGCCTTGGCGTGCATATCGCCGATGTATCGCATTATGTCACACCGGATTCGGCGCTGGATGAAGAAGCGATCAGGCGCGGCACGAGCATCTACTATGCCGATCAGGTGATCCCGATGCTCCCGAAGGCGCTGAGCAACGGCATCTGCTCGCTGCATCCGGATGTGGACAGACTGGCATTTTCGGCACTGTTGGAGCTGGACGGCGACGGCGAGATCCTGTCATACCGCTTTGAAAAGACCGTGATCCGCTCGGCGGTCAAGGGCGTATACCGCGAGGTCAATGCGCTGCTTGCGGGAACGGCATCGCCGGAAATCGAAGAAAAATACGCGGCAGTGAAGGAATCGCTGCTGCTGCTGAATGAGCTGCGCGAAAAGCGGCTTGCGATGCGCGCAAAGCGCGGCGCGCCGTCGATCGAGGCGGAGGAGAGCGCCTTTGTCCTCGATGAAAACGGCGTCTGCACGGATGTTATGCCGCGGACGCGGGGCGCGGGCGAGGAGCTGATCGAGGAATGTATGCTGCTTGCAAATGAAGCCGCCGCAAAGCTCGGAAAATCGAAGAATCTGCCGTTTGTGTACCGTGTTCACGCGGAGCCGCCGGAGGAGAAGGTGCTGCGGCTGACCGAAGCGCTGAACCGGCTCGGCCTGCCGCATCCGGTGCTCGATCATCCGAAGCCGAAGGACTATGCAAAGGTGCTGGCCGGTGCGGAGGATTCGCCGATGAAGCCCGCCGTGCATCAGATGGTGCTGCGCAGTATGGCGAAGGCGGATTACGAGACCGAGCCGATCGGACATTTCGGGCTGGCGCTGGAGGATTATGCACATTTCACCTCGCCGATCCGCCGCTATCCCGATCTGGCGATCCACCGGATCCTGAGCGCGTATCTCGCCGGAGAGAAGCCGGAGAACGGCCGCGAATTTGCGCGGAATGCCGCTGCCGCCGGCAGTGCGACGGAGCAGCGGGCGGTGCAGCTGGAGCGCGACTGCGATGAGCGCTACCGTGCGGAATGGGCAAAGCAGCATATCGGCGAGGAATTTGACGGCGTGATCTCCGGCCTGACGGAATTCGGGATCTATGTCATGCTGCCGAATTCCGCCGAGGGACTGGTGCCGATCGACTCGCTGCCGCCGGAGGGCTATTCGTATGACGGATATTTTTCGATGCGGGCAGAGGGCAGCGGTAAAATGTTCACGCTCGGAATGCCGATGCGCGTCTGCATTACCCGTGCGGATATCAACAGCGGCCATATTGATCTGGCTGCCGCAGAGCCGGCAGCGAACGGAGAATCATGATGAAAACCTATACCGATGAAGCACTGGCACGGGCTGTGTATCAGATCGCTGCGGCGCGGATGCAGGCGGCGGGCTGCGAAATGCCCTGCACTGCGGAAGCGTTCGCCGTGATCTCGGCGGCGGCGCCGGATGCAGTATCCTATCCCGCAATGGCGGCGCTGCGCAATCCGGATTTTCTGGATGCGGCATATATCCTGCTGCTGGGGCGGGAGGTCGATGCGCCCGCAAGAGCGTCATGGCAGGCGCAGTTCGGACTGCCGGAGACGGTCTTCCGGACGAATGTGCTGACGACGATCCTGCGCTCGGCGGAGTATCAGCGCAATCCTGTCCCGCTGACAGGCTGTCCGCTGCCGCTGATGCAGGAGGACGGACAGAATCTGCTGATCGCGGCGCAGGCCATGCCGGAGCGGCTTGTCCGGCTCTATCAGAAGATGCCGCGGCCGGTGCAGAAGCTGGCGAAGAAGCTCGCCGGAAAGGAGTGAGACGATGCCGGAGACACGCGTATACATTGATCTTTCACGGCTCTGCCTCACACCGTTTACGACCGGCATCCAGCGCGTTGCAAAGGAGATCGTGCTGCGGATGCTGCGCGATGAATCGCTTTCCGTGACGCTGCTTTCAGCGCTCCCCTCGCAGACCGCATGGCGCATTCTGCCGCAGGATGCATTCACGGAGTATTATACGGAGCACACCGGCTCGCCCTTCGGCGATGCGGCACCGCAGATCATGACACCGGAGGATATCCCCTCGGACGCGGTCTTTTTCGATATCGACAGCGCATGGAATATGCAGATGCAGCGCGGCTGGCTGTTCCCGAAGCTGAAGCAGCGCGGCGTGACGGTCGTTTCGCATCTCTATGACCTGATCCCCGTGACGGAGCCGCAGTATTTCCATCAGCAGACCATGCGGCAGTTTCTTTCGTGGATCACGGCGGTGCTGCAATATGCCGATCATATCATCTGCAATGCCGAGGCGACAAAGGCAGCGCTCCACACGCTCTGCGATACACTGGAGATGCAGGCGCCGGACTGCACGGTCGTGCCGCTCGGTGCGGATTTTGCAAGGAAAGCCGCCGATGATGCCCCTGAGCCCGACGAGCTGCCGGAGCTGCCGCAGTACCGCTATCTGCTGGCCGTCGGCACGATCGAGCCGCGCAAGAATCACCGGCTGCTGCTGGATGCCGTTCCCGTACTCGCGGAGCGCGGTGTCAAAGTCGTCTTTGCAGGGCGCATCGGCTGGAATATGGACGAATTTGCAAAGGAAATGGAGAAGCATCCGGAAAACGGGCGGAACTTTTTCTTTGTGAAGGCGCCCTCGGATGCCGCAGTCCGCAGGCTGTATCAGAATGCGCTTGCTGTCGCATTCCCGACAAAAAACGAGGGCTTCGGTCTGCCGATCGTCGAGGCGTTTCTGCACGGAACGCCGGTGCTGGCATCGGATATTCCGGTGCTGCGCGAGGTCGGCGGCGATATGGCCGATTATTTTGACAATACGAGCGTTGATTCACTGACGGCGGCGGTTGAACGCCTGCTCGCGGATGATGCCACATATCAGGCGAAGCGCAGAGCGATCGCGGCATACCGCCCGCGAACATGGGACAGCGCCGCGCAGGAAATGGCGGCGGCACTCCGGCGCTGCGGCAGCGTGCAGGGCGATGTCCCGCCGCAGACCGCAGTCTCGCAGATCGCCGTGCTGACAGCGCGGAATGACGATCTGCTGCGGACGCTGCCGTATCTGGATGCGAATATGCCGTTCATCACGCGGATGCTCGTGGTCTGTCCGGAGCGGAATATTCCCGCGCTGCGCGCCGGCTGGCAGGGACGGATTCGGCCGGAATTCTGTCCGGAGGAGCAGCTGCTCGGCGGTGCGCCGCTTCCCGCGGATCACACCGAGCGCAATTTTCTTCTGCGCTGCCGGATGATGCAGAAAGCGCCGCTCGACGATGTGTTCATCATGACCGATGACGATTACCGGCCGGTCGTTCCGGTGCAGCCGGCGTTCTTCCTGAAGGACGGCAGATATCAGGCGTATTACTGCTATGATCTCCGCCGCTGGAAGGGAACACAGGGGAATTACAGCGCCTATGACCGGAGTATGTTCCGGACGCGGGATTTCCTCGCGGAAAACGGTCTGCCGGCATTGCAGTATTCCTCGCATCAGCCGCAGATCATCGACCGGCGGCTCTATCTCGAAATGCTCAGCGCATTCCCCGGCATTGAGACGCAGGGCCTTGACGAATGGAGCAGCTATTTCAATTTCGGCATTGCGCGGCATCCGCAGATGTTCGCAGCGCAGCGGTACTGCACGCTGACATTCCCCGGCGCCGTGACGGACTGGGAGATCATGTATCAGCCGCAGCAGCTGATCTTCGAGAATTACTATGCGGAGTCCTATGCGGCGGGCGGCATCTTTGCGGGGCTGCCGTCT
>CAMOOV010000183.1 GCA_946621745.1 uncultured Ruminococcus sp. | reverse complement strand
CTCCCGCAGCACCGGCTGCACCTGCTGTTTCCGCAGCAGACGGCACACCGGTCTCCGCGCCGATGCCGGGCACGATCCTCGATGTCAAGTGCAAGGCGGGCGACAGCGTGACGAAAGGTCAGGTGCTGTTCGTTCTCGAAGCGATGAAGATGGAAAACGATATCGTTGCGCCGGAGGACGGCACCGTTCTGGCTGTCAATACCACCAAGGGCAGCGCGGTCAATCCCGGCGATGCGCTCGCAGTTCTGGGCTGAGAGGTGATCCGAAGTGGCAAAGATTGGTATTACAGAAACCGTCCTGCGTGACGCGCATCAGTCTCTGATCGCAACACGCATGACCACCGAAGATATGCTTCCGATCCTGCCGGAGCTGGACGAGATCGGCTTCCGCTCGATCGAATGCTGGGGCGGCGCGACCTTTGACAGCTGCCTGCGCTTCCTGAACGAGGATCCGTGGGAGCGTCTGCGCATCCTCAAGAAGAATATGCCGAAGACACCGCTGCAAATGCTGTTCCGCGGTCAGAATATGCTCGGCTACCGGCACTATGCCGACGATGTCGTCGAGTATTTCGTGCAGAAGTCCATTGCGAACGGCATTGATGTCATCCGCATTTTCGATGCGCTCAATGATATCCGCAATCTGGAAACGGCGATCAAAGCCGCGAAGAAGGAAGGCGCACATACGCAGGTCGCAATGAGCTTTACGACCGGCGAGGTCTTCACCGATGAATACTATGTCAACTATGCAAAGCAGATCGAGAGCGCCGGTGCGGATTCGATCTGTGTCAAGGATATGGCAGCGCTGCTGACGCCCTACCGTGCAGAAACGCTCATCAAGGCACTGAAAAAGGCGACGGATCTGCCGATTCAGCTGCATACGCACTACACCTCCGGTCTGGCATCCATGTGCCTGATGAAGGCGGCCGAAGCCGGCGTCGATGTCATTGATACCGCGATGAGCCCGCTCGCACTCGGCACATCCCATGCACCGACCGAATCCATGGTCGCGGCCTTCCAGGGTACCGAATACGATACCGGTCTGGATCTCGTGAAGCTCAGCGGACTGCGTCCGTTCTTCATGAAGCTGCGCGACAAATATATCGAATCCGGTCTGCTCGATCCGAAGATGCTGGCCACCGATGCGAAGACGCTGATCTATCAGGTTCCGGGCGGTATGCTCTCGAATCTGCTCTCTCAGCTCAAGCAGGCGGGCAAGGAGGATCAGCTTACGGCCGTGCTGGAGGAGGTTCCGCGCGTCCGCAAGGATGCCGGCTTCCCGCCGCTCGTCACGCCGACCTCTCAGATCGTCGGCACACAGGCTGTGTTCAATATCATCAGCGGCGAGCGCTATAAGATGGTCACGAAGGAATTCCGTGCAATGGTCAAGGGTGAATACGGCAGAACGCCGCTCCCGATCGACCCCGAATTCCAGAAGATGATCCTCAAGGACGATAAACCGATCACCTGCCGTCCGGCTGATTTGCTGGAGCCGGAGCTGGATAAGCTGCGCGAGGAATGCGCAGAGTGGATCACACAGGATGAGGATGTCCTCTCCTACGCACAGTTCGGACAGGTCGCTGTCAAATTCTTCGAGAAGCGGCGCGACAAGATGTTCGGTCTGGACGGCGTACACGGCGATCCCGCAAAGCAGATCCACCCCGTCTGATACGGCCGGTACGGCACAGGAAAGGAGACATTGGAGTTGCCGATCTGTATCTCTCCGGAGCTGCCTGCATTCCGCGCATTGCAGAATGAACATATTTTTGTTATGGACAATGAGAGGGCGGCGCATCAGGATATCCGTCCGCTGCGCCTGCTCGTCCTCAATATCATGCCGAAAAAGCAGGAGACCGAGCTTCAGCTCCTCCGCCTGCTGAGCAACACCGCGATTCAGGTGAATATCTCACTGCTGCGCATGGAATCGCACATTTCAAAGAATGCGTCGCAGAGCCATATGGATGCGTTTTATACGACGCTCTCCGAGATCCGCGGGCAGTTCTTCGACGGCATGATCATCACCGGCGCACCCGTCGAGCAATTACCCTTTGAGCAGGTCGATTACTGGCAGGAGATCTGCGAGCTGATGGAGTGGTCAAAGACACACGTTTTCAGCGCACTGCATATCTGCTGGGGCGCACAGGCCGGTCTTTACTATCACTTCGGCGTGCCGAAATATCTGCTGAAAAAGAAGATGTTCGGCGTGTTCCCGCACAGAGCCGAGGTCAAGCGATCACAGCTGCTGCGCGGCTTTGACGATGTATTTGATGTACCGCACTCCCGCCATACCGAGGTTCGCAGAGAGGACATCGAAAAGGTGAAGGAGCTGCGGATCCTGACAAGCTCGGAGCTTGCAGGCGTGCATATCGTTGCGAACCGCAACGGACGGCAGTATTTTATCACGGGACATTCGGAATATGACAGAAATACCCTTGCCGCGGAGTATTTCCGCGATAAGGAAAAGGGACTGGATATTGAACTTCCGTTCAATTATTTCCCGCATAACGATCCGTCTGAAATGCCGAAATTCTCGTGGCGTTGTCATGCGAATCTTATGTTTTCCAACTGGCTCAATTACTGTGTCTATCAGCGCACGCCCTACGACTTGACCGAGCTGCCGGCGCGCGACTGGACACAGGCAATGGAGGTATAAATTTCAATTTTATATTCAGGAGGTACATCACTATGAGCGAATCTAACGGTTATTCTGAATCCTCGGGCAGCCAGAAGAAGGGCCTTTCGGTCGCGGCTCTTGTTTTCGGTCTGCTCAGTATATTCCTTCTCTGCTGCGGTGTCGGTATTGTCCTTGCTCCGATCGCGGTTCTGCTCGGTATCATTGCACTTGCAACGAAGAAGGCCGGAAAAGGCATGGCAATCACCGGTATCATCTGCGGCATCATTCCGATCGTCATTGTAATTTCGTTTGCAATGGCAATCAAGCCGATCTGGCCGTATCGCGAGGACATTCTGAAGGACTACTCCAGAATCACACAGGAGCAGGATACAATCTTCGCTGACTATGAGGCAACCGGTGAGATTCCGGACTTCCTCAAGAAGTACGAGGAGGAGCCGTTCAAGAGCTTCTTTGAGAAGTATGACATCACGATCTACAAGATCATGGATACCTTTATGGAGACACACAAGCAGGGTACGCTCACGCAGGTCAGCTATGGCGGCACTGCGGCAGCATTCATTCCCGCAAATGTTATTCTGATTCCGTTCACTGCATAAAAAGCAGCATTTCAATGGCAAAAGGGAGCTCCCGTTCTTCGGAACGGGAGCTTTTGTGTTATTGCGTGAGCATGAAATTATGCAGCAGGGAACCGCTGCCGTGCCCGATGTCAAATCCGGTTTTCAGTGCATCGGTCAGGTATTGTTTCGCGGATCGCACCGCATCTGCCAGCGTCATGCCCTTTGCAAGATTGGACGCGATCGCTGAGGAAAGCGTACAGCCGGTACCGTGCGTGTTTTCCGTCTCAATGCGCTCTGTCTCGAATACATGGAACTGCCCGTCCGCATAGAGGATGTCTGCCGCCGTTCCGGTCAGATGACCGCCCTTAACCAGCACCGCCGTTCCGAAGCGCTTTGACAATTCTTCAGCAGCTTCGCGCATTTCGGCGGGATTACGAATCCCTCTGCCGAGCAGAACGCCCGCTTCGGAGAGATTCGGCGTGATGACTGATGCAAGCGGCAGCAGCTCGGTGCAGAGTGCATCGACCGCGTCAGGCCGCAGCAGCGCACTGCCGCTTGTCGAGACCATCACCGGATCAATGACGGTATGTGCAGGGCGGTATTGCCGCAGCTTTTCCGCAATCATGCGGATGCTGTCCGTATTGGAGACCATGCCGATCTTGACGGCATCCGGCACGACATCCGTGAATACCGCATCAAACTGCGCCGCGATAAACGCCGGCGGAACATCCAGCACATCGGAGACGCCGAGCGTATTCTGCGCGGTCAGCGCCGTGATGACGGTCATCGCATAGCAGCCGTTGACCGTGATCGTCTTGATATCCGCCTGAATGCCTGCACCGCCGATCGAATCCGATCCGGCAACGGTCAGAACCTTTCCGATCATTTGTGTACCTCCAGCCGCCGCAGACGCTGTGCTGCGGCCTTGATATCGTTTTGTGCGAAAATTGCCGAAACAACTGCGATTCCGGCAATACCGGAGCCGCGCAGCTGCGTCGCATTCAACTCGCTGATGCCGCCGATCGCGACGACCGGAACTGTCACAGCGGCGCAGATCTGCGAGAGCAGTGCGTGATCGACCGGCCGGGTATCGGTCTTGGTTCCGGTGCTGAAAACAGCGCCGCAGCCAAGATAATCCGCGCCGTCGGCCTCCGCCTGCTTTGCCTCCGCGACGGTCGCCGCCGAGACGCCGATGATGCAGTTTTCGCCGAGCAGTTTGCGCAGCTCTGCGGGATTCATATCCTTTTGTCCGACATGAACGCCGTCTGCGCCGGAACGCCGTGCGATCTCCGGATTATCATTGATGATGAGCGGCACGCCGTACCGCGCACAGACCGCTTTGACCGCGACTGCCTCCCGCAGAAACGCATCGGCATCCAGCGATTTTTCGCGGAGCTGTACGATTGTCACGCCGCCCTCGATCGCCTCTGCGACCGCATCCGCGAGCGTTCTGCCGCCGAGCCAGCGGCGGTCGGTCACGGCATAGAGCCGCATTTGTTCAGCACTCAGCTTCATAGCGTGCGCCCTCCTCAAGCTGTTGTTCCGTCATCCGGAACACTGCGTCAATCAGCGTATTCCGGAATGTCATATTGCCGTCCGAAGGCAAGGCGATTTCACCGGCAAGTCCCATTGCACAGGCCGCCGTCACGCAGGCCGTGAGCGGATCCTCCGGCCGGACAGCGAGAAATGCAGCCGTCAGTGCCGAAAGCATACAGCCGCTGCCGGTGATGCGGGACATCATCGGGTGGCCGTTCCGGATGCGGAACATCCGGATTCCGTCCGTGACGAGATCTGTCTCGCCGGTCAGCATAACAACCGCGCCGGTTTTCTGCGCAAGCCGTTTTGCCGCATCTGCGGAATGCACCGCGTCGGCGGAATCGGCATCGGATGCATCTGCACTGCTGCATTCGGCGGAGATCCCCGCGAGATAGCGGATCTCTGAGGCGTTGCCCTTGATCGCGGCAAACCGGATTTCCCGCAGCAATGCGGATGCGGTCTTACGCCGGAATGCAGTCGCGCCGACACCGACCGGATCCAGCACGGCCGGAATGCCGATGCGGTTTGCCGTCAGGCCGGAGCTGTGCATTGCCTTTGCCCGCGCTGTGCTGAGCGTGCCGAGATTGATGACCAGTGCGCAGGCTTTTTCGGTGATCTCAGCAGATTCCTCCGGTGCATCCGCCATGATCGGCAGCGCACCGCAGGCGTGCAGCAGATTCGCACAGGCCTCCGCCGTGACATAATTTGTGATGCAGTGGATATGCGGCCTGCGCTGATGCAGCGCCGCAAGAATGCTGCTGTCCGTTGGAAGTCACTCCTTTTGTTCGGGGATCGCCGGAGCTGCCGCGCCGCTTTGACCGGTCTGATTCGTATCACGGAAAAAGCGGTCGGCACCGGCTTTTTTCAGCGCCGGCACGAGAATCGCCGCGATGACCGTTCCGCCGAGACTGCTCAGGAAAAAGGACGGTACATAGGTCAGCAGCGCGGCCTCCTTGCCGAGAAACTGCGATGCGATCACGAATGCGCCCATGCCGCCCAGCACAGCCGTACCGAACAGCTCGCCGATATAGGCAAAGGGCAGTTTTTTGAGCTTCTGATAGAGCAGACCGGAGAGAAATGCGCCGATCATGCTGCCGGGGAAGGCGAGGGGCGTACCTGTGCCCATGAGGACACGGATGAGACTCGTCACGAATGCCGCCGCCATCGCATACCACGGCCCCAGAAAGACCGCGCCG
Organism: uncultured Ruminococcus sp.; assembly: GCA_946621745.1. Lineage (GTDB taxonomy): Bacteria > Bacillota > Clostridia > Oscillospirales > Ruminococcaceae > Firm-04. The sequence continues at coordinate 373 of CAMOOV010000183.1, read as the reverse complement.
ACGATATTGACAAAATGCTGCGCGGGGAAGCATTTCGATGCGCCGACCGGAATGGACAGCGGTGAGCAGACCACCGCGAGCGCTGCCAGCAGAGCGGTCATTACGAGTTTTTTGAGTGTTGCCTGTTTCATGAGAAATTCCTCCTATACATATATTGTCATCTGCATAGCCGGAATAGCATAGCACGGCCGCAGACGATCAAACGATCATTACTGCGGTCGATGCTCGATTGCATCCTCTCACTCCGAAACACGGATTCCCTCGCTGTTCAGACTGCGGCGCAGTCCGTCATGGCGCTCCCCATGACTGTTTTTTGCATTAGGCAACACCGCACAAAGCCCGCCTGACGACCGGAGCCCGGCTGGCAGCTTGG
>CAMOOV010000182.1 GCA_946621745.1 uncultured Ruminococcus sp. | reverse complement strand
CGAGCAGAATGACATAATCCGCACCCTCTGCCCGCACACTGTCCACGCTTTGCTGAATGACATCACAGAGCCGGTTTTCCTGTTCACAGAAAGAATAAATATAATCGCCTGCCTCGTTCCGGAAGTATTTCGGATTGGATGAGGCGAAGGTCTGCGGGGTGACTGCGCCGACAAAGCCGATCTGCACCGCACCGCAGTCGATGATTTTGTAAGGCTCATAGATCAGCGAATCGGTATCTGTCCGCATGAAATTGCAGCTGATATAGCCGCAGTCCAGCTCGGCCGCCCGCTGCGCCAGCACATCTACACCGTAGTCAAACTCGTGATTCCCCGGAACCGCGACATCATATCCGACAAGATTCATCAGATCGACAATCGCGCTGCCCTGCGAAAGATTTGCAATATTACCGCCCTGAAGCGCATCGCCGGCATCTGCAAGAATCACATGGGAATGCTCTGCCTCCATTTCGCGCTGATAGAGCGCAAGGCCGTCATAGCCGATCGAATCGTCAATACCGCAGTGGACATCGTTGGTGTAGAGGATCACGATATCATCCTGTTTTCCGTCCTCTGCCAAGACAGGAACGGCTGTCGTGACAGCAAGAAATGCAAAACCGGATACCAATGTGAACGCTTTTTTCATTTTCATTATTTTCCTCCGTTCTGAGATTTGACGGAAAATGTACGGAACCATGTGCCTGCCCGGATCGGATTCAGGATCAAGGGAGGTATACGCATTGTATCATTCTTATTATTATAACATATCCGGAGCGATTGTGCAAGATGTATTATAAATATATTTACTGACAGCCGGAATCCCTTAAGGAACCGATATAGCAGAAAAACAATGAACGGAGTTTCTATTTCCAATAGTTCTTTTGAAAAAAAGCAGCAAAGAGTATGACCTCTGTGCCGCTACAGTATTAAAGCATGATTGTTATTGTCAGCCGGCCGTTATCATAGTCTGCCGTGATCGTCCCGCCCATACGCGCAACAAGCGTGCGGGCGATCGACAGCCCAAGCCCTGTGGAGCTGCGGGCAGCCTCAACCGTATAGAACCTGTCAAAGAGCTGTTCCGTCTCCACGGCGGACAGCTCCTCTGCATGATTGGAGAATGTGATCTCGCCCGAATCGGAGAGCGTAATCTCCAGATCGCCGTCACTGTATTTCACCGCATTATTCAGCAGATTGGAAAACACCCTTGCAAGCTCAGAGCGATTCACATTCCGCACGATACGGGCATCGGTCAGATGAATCGACGGTGTGATGCCCTTTTCGGTCAGCACAGGATAAAAGCTGCTGATGCTCTCCTGCAACAGCTGATTGACGAATACTTCCTCTGTCTCCGCTTCGCGTTCATCGGAGATGATGACGGAATAGCGGAACAATTCCTCAGTGAGCTGCTTCATCGCTTCCGTGCGCTCCTCGATCGCATCCAGACAGCTCCCGATCTCGGCAGGATCGTCCGTCCTGCGGATCATATAGAGATTGCCGGCGATCGCCGTCAGCGGCGTGCGGAGATCATGCGAGATATTCGTGACGGCATTTTTGAGCTCTGTATTGCCGTGCTGATATTGAAGCTGCTGTTTGCGGAGCAGATCAAGCTGACGGTTCAGCCTTGCCGTGATCCTGCAAAGCTGCCTGTCCCTGCCGGATACATAGAGCGAGACATTCGTATCCTCATGCAGCTTTTCGTCGATCTGCTCCGACAGCGCATCCAGATCCGCTTTCAGCAGCCGGAGCTTCATGATCGCAAGCAGTATTCCGGCTGCACAAACAGCAGTCAATATCCACGGCAGCACACATATCACCTCCGCTGCTTATCTCAGGTTTTTCTTCTTGAAAATCCATGCGCCGACTGTTGTTAGAACAGCTCCTGCCATACAGGTCGATACCAACGCACGCTGTGTTTGGGGACGGTTTTCTTCCTCGTATGCTGGCAGTTCATTTGTCATGAAATTATTTGTATAATACCAGTAAACAGAGAAGGAATGAATCGCCGTGAAGGAATTGCAGTCATTGAGAAAGGTCAGTACGGTACGTTTTGTGCCGCCGATGTAATCGGGGTTCGGCTCTTTTTTTACTTCTGTAACATCATTCATATCCTCCGCATCAAAATCGCCGTAAGTAACGTGCATGGAGCTGCCGTCAGCATAGTAGTAGGTGGTATAATACTCCGGAGCATTTAACTTGTGTTCAAGAGAATAACTGGTAAAATACAGCCCAAATGTAAGCAGCAGACTGAAAATTGCGGCGGCAGTCCGGTTCGCTGCAACAAAGCAGAACAGCACTGGCAGGATACCGATAAAAACATATGCTGCAAAGATAGAACCAAACGCCAGCGGGAGATTGTTCATTTTAGAAAGATACTCAAACCGGCAAACAGCAAACGGCAGTGCTGTCAGGCAGAACATGACAGAAGAAAGCAATAATGCAAGAACAGTCTCAGAAAGATAAAGATTCTGCTTGCTATACCCTGCAATGAGCTTATTCCGGAATGCACCGGCGCTGAACTCTGTTCCAATATTCAGAACCAGCAGGACGATATTCACAAAAATACTGATAATCCAAGAAAAATCATCCGGATGGAACGATGGTGTTTCTGCATCGGTATACACCGAAGAAATCGCATACATAACTCCCGAAAACAGCGATGCCACTAAGCAAATATAGGTCAACGAGCGGCGGAAATAACGCTGTATCCCTGTCAGAATCAGATTTCTCATTTCGCATCACCCCGTATTATTTCAGATTCCGCTTCCGGAACAGCAGGATGCCGCCCGCGCCGATCATCAGCAGCAGACCGCACTGATAGTACGGGAAAAGCTCCAGTCTCCGGATATGCGGATCGTACCGTTCCTCCCATTGCTGCTTCAGCAGTCCGGCATACTCCCTGTGCAGATCATCCTCCGCCTGATTCAGTGTATTCTCAAAATACTGCGCAGTATAGAGATAGCTTTCCATGTTCTCCAGATATAGCTGATATTCTTTCAGCGGCTGCAGGGGATTCAGACGGTGTACCTGCTCCAGAATATCCCGCTTCGGCGAGGGCAGATACCACGGATTCGGCAGCTTATCTATATGATCCTCCTGCAATTCTATGCCCTGATACTGCGGGCGGTTGAGAATCTCAGAAACCGCCGTGCCGCCGAATATCAGCCCCAGCAGAACGCCGAAAAGGATCACGACATAGACCGTCGGCCGGTCGGACAGCAGACAGACTGTCATCGCAAGCGCGGAAACCGTCATGTAGACAAGCAGCATCGAAAGCGTAAAGGATACCGGACGGTCTGTCCAGCAATTCGCAAGCACAGTCGGGAGCAGAACGATCGCGCCCTGCACCGCGCTGAATACGATGACCGAGATATATTTGCTCAGAAAGACCTGTCCCTTGCTGTAGCCTGCGATGAGCGGATTCCGGATCGCGCCGGTCGAGAGCGTGTTGATCTCAATGAAGATGACCGCCGTCAGGACGGCCAGAACAGAGACAAGCGTTATGACATGGATCAGCCCGTAAAAATCAAAATTATTTGTCTCCGGATCAAACATCAGGCGCGCCGCCAGAACGCCGATGACCATGAGCAGAATATTCAGCAGCGTGACCGCGAATGTCTCCCAGCGGAACAGAAAGCGTTTGCAGTGAATGCGGATCAGATTTCTCATGCCCGATCACCCCCGTCACTGCCGACCAGATTGATGAAGTAGTTTTCGAGGCTTTCCTCATGCTCCGTGATCGAGAGCAGCTCGCATTGCTCCGCCGCAAGCGCCGCCGATAATTCCGAGATTCTGAATTCGCCGTAGAGATTTGCTTCGGTATCCGAGAGAATCTCATATTCCGCGCCGCGCTTGTCCATGACATTCGCAAAGACCGCCGCGTCTGACACCTTCACATGAAGATACTTTCTGCATTTCGCTTCCAGCTCCTTCGCGCTGATTTCCTGCACGATCTTTCCCTTGTCGATAAAGCCGTAATGCGTCGCGAGCTTTGCCAGCTCATCGAGAATATGCGAGGAGATCAGCACCGTGATATTGCGCTCGCGGTTCAGGCGCAGGATCAGCTCGCGGATCTCCACAATGCCCTGCGGATCCAGCCCGTTGATCGGCTCATCGAGGATCAGAAAATCCGGATTGCCGCAGAGTGCCAGCGCAATGCCGAGCCGCTGCTTCATGCCGAGCGAAAAATTCTTCGCCTTTTTCTTTCCGGTATCGTCGAGCCGGACGAGCTTCAGCAGATCGTCGATCCCGTCATACGAGGGCAGACCGAGCATCGCATACTGCATTTTCAGATTTTCGGCCGCAGTCATGTCGCCGTAGAATGCCGGCGTTTCGACGACCGCGCCCATATGCCGCCGCGCCCTTGCGATTTTGCTGTCGGTGTGCTTTGTGCCGTAGAGCGTGAACTCGCCGGCGGACGGCTCCTGCAAGCCGCAGATCAGCCGGATCAGCGTTGTTTTGCCGGCGCCGTTTCTGCCGACAAAGCCATAGATCGCGCCCTTCGGGACATTCATCGTCACGCTGTCCAGCGCACGGAATTTCCGGTAGGATTTGCTGAGCGCATTGGTTTTGAGAATAAACTCCATAGGTATCACCCTGCCTTTCCGAAATTATTGATGTCCCAACTATCTCTTGAAGATATCTGCTTGTCTTTTTGCCGTGATACTGCGTTAGAAATCCTTGCCTTGCGTCAGCAAGGCGGCGGCTTTCTGCCTTGTCTCACAACAAAAATCCTGCGCATCTATTCTTCAAGATTTAATTGGTACATCAATATTATATCAGAAAACAGTTCAGAAAACGGTTAAGAAAAGCGTTAAGATCCGGTTAAGATTTTGCGGTCAGCATGAAGCCGATGCCCCAGACTGCGGCGATATAATCCCTGCCGGAAATGGCTTTCAGCTTTTTCCGCAGATTGTGAACATGGATCTTCAGCGAATCCTCGGTGCAGTCCGGCGTGTCGGCGCTGATGCGTTCGAGGATCGTCAGCTTCGCCGCGACCTGCTCCGGATTCTGCATGAGCAGCTTCAGGATGGCGTATTCCGTCCGCGTCAGCCTGACATCCGTCCCGCTGACCTCTGCGGAGTGCGTGTCGGTATGCAGCGTGATCTCGTGATAGCGGAGAATGTTTTTATCCGCATCTGCGCTGTTTTTGCGAAGCTGCACGGTGATCCGCGCAAGCAGCTCTTTCATAGCGAACGGCTTCGTGAGATAGTCCGCGGCACCGCCGAGCAGCAGTCCGACCTTATCTGTCACATCTGCCTTTGCGCTGACGACGATCACGGGGATCTCTTTGATCTGCGGGAGCAGCTCCTCGCCGGAAAGTCCCGGCAGCATCAGGTCAAGCAGGATCAGATCGGGCCTGCTCTCTGACAGCAGCAGCATCGCTTCCGTTCCGGAATAGGCGCTTGAAACGCTGTATCCCTCGGCACGCAGCGTTTTGGAAACAATCGCATTGATATGGGGATCATCGTCGATAATCAGAATATTCGGCATAGGATCACCTCATGTTTTTTATGATTGATGTACCAATTAAATCTTGAAGGCAACACCACCAGCTCTGTGCGGTGTTGCCTCAAGAGATAGTTGGGACATCAATATTATATCATTTCTCGAAGGATATTTCAAGCAGAGGGAGTATTTATCTGAAAAGAAAACAGCTATGGCATCAGAGCTGAGGTCATAGCTGTTTATCGTGTTTTATCAAAATCGTCTGTCTACTGCACTCTTTTACATCAATGACAGCTTTATCAGAGTCAGGTCGCGTGCATCAAGCCGCTCGTCCGAATTCAAATCTCCGTTTTCCCAGCTTGCAAGGGTTGTATCCGGAACAGCAAGCAGCCATTTCTGCATCAATTCTGCATCAGCATGATCGAGAACACCGTCAAGGTTCACATCTCCGCTGACAGCAGCCGGCTCTGCGGCCGTTGTTGTGGCCGTGACAGTCGTTGTGGTTGTGACGGTCGTCGTAAGAGCAGTGGTCACGGTTGTTTCTGCGGGTATCACCGCACCGCCCTGCGGGATCTCCTGCGGCATTCTTCCGGCATAGCGCATGACGGATTCCTTTGCCGCCTCCGGAGTCTGCGTCTGATACGCATAGAGTGTGCTGTCAAACTGATCGTAGCCCGCGCCGCCTTCAATGAGATTCGGGATCGCCGGCTGTGCATTGCGCTCCGATACGATCGCATAGGCTAATTCGCCGCCCATATCGCAGTTCACAAAGGCATCCCCAAAGGATTTGATCGTTCCGGAATAGGCGTCCTTGCCCATATTGATCGCATAGAGCGGATTATTTGCGCCCTCAAAATAATTTGCTTCCGAGAATATCTTGGAATTATAGGAAGCGCAGATGCCGTATTCTGAGTTGTCCGTGAAGAGGTTATTGAATGAA
>CAMOOV010000181.1 GCA_946621745.1 uncultured Ruminococcus sp. | reverse complement strand
TCAGAACACCCCGCTCGCAGAGCTGACGCATAAGAGCCGTCTCTCCGCGCTCGGCCCCGGCGGTCTGTCCAGAGACCGCGCAGGCTTCGAGGTGCGTGACGTTCACTATACGCACTACGGCAGAATGTGCCCGATCGAGACGCCGGAAGGTCCGAACATCGGTCTGATCTCCTATCTCGCATCGTTCGCACGCATCAATATCTACGGCTTCATCGAGGCACCGTACCGCAAGGTCGATAAAGCAACCGGCAAGGTCACGGATGAGGTCATCTATATGACGGCCGACATGGAGGATAACTACTATGTCGCGCAGGCGAATGAGCCGCTCACCGAGGACGGTACCTTCGCAAGACGCCGCGTTACCGCACGCCACCGCGACCAGATCGTTGAGTGCGAGCCGGCACTGATCGACTATATGGATGTCTCGCCGAAAATGGTCGTTTCCGTCGCAACGGCAATGATCCCGTTCCTCGAAAACGATGACGCGAACCGCGCCCTCATGGGATCCAATATGCAGCGGCAGGCAGTTCCGCTGCTCAAGACCGAGCGCCCGTTCGTCGGCACCGGTATGGAATATAAGGCTGCCGTTGATTCCGGCGTCTGTGTGCTGGCAAAGGAGGACGGTCTCGTCGTCTCGGTCAGCGCAGATGAGATCGTCGTGAAGTACGGCGAGCGTGAGGATGACCTCCGCCGCTATCAGCTCATCAAGTTCCAGCGCAGCAACCAGGGCACCTGCGTCAACCAGCGCCCGATCGTCTCGGTCGGCGATGAGGTCAAGGCAGGTCAGGTCATTGCGGACGGACCTGCGACCTGCGACGGCGAGATCTCGCTCGGCAAGAATGCGCTGATCGGCTTCATGACATGGGAAGGCTACAACTACGAGGATGCTGTTCTGCTGAATCAGCGTCTTGTCCGCGAGGATGTCTTCACCTCCGTTCATATCGAGGAATATGAGCTGGAGTGCCGCGATACCAAGCTCGGTGCCGAGGAGATCACCCGCGATATCCCGAATGTCGGCGAAGAAGCGCTGAAGGATCTCGACGACCGCGGCATCATCCGCATCGGTGCGGAGGTTCATGCAGGCGATATCCTCGTCGGCAAGGTCACGCCGAAGGGCGAGACCGAGCTGACCGCGGAGGAACGGCTGCTCCGTGCGATCTTCGGCGAAAAGGCGCGTGAGGTGCGCGACAATTCCCTGAAGGTGCCGCACGGCGAATCCGGTATCGTTGTCGATGTCAAGATCTTCGACCGCGAGAACTGCGATGAGCTCGGCCCGGGCGTCAACCAGATCGTCCGCTGCTATATCGCACAGAAGCGCAAGATCTCCGTCGGCGACAAAATGGCCGGCCGTCACGGAAACAAGGGCGTTGTGTCCCGCATCCTGCCGGAGGAGGATATGCCCTTCCTTGAGGACGGCACGCCGCTCGATATCTGCCTGAATCCGCTGGGCGTTCCGTCCCGTATGAACATCGGTCAGGTGCTGGAGGTTCACCTCGGCATGGCCGCAAAGGCGCTCGGCTGGCACATCATGACACCGGTCTTTGACGGTGCGCATGAGGACGATATCCGCAAGTGCTTCCGTCTGGCACAGGAGCGCAATGAAGCTGCGAACGCCCAAAAGACCGAGCAGACCTTCAAGCTCGCCCCGATGGACAAGGTCATTGATACGACCTCGATCCCGCTTTCTGAGGACGGCAAATTTACCGTTTATGACGGCAGAACCGGTGAGAAGTTCGACAACCGCGTCACTGTCGGCTATATGTATTACCTCAAGCTCCACCACCTCGTTGACGATAAGATCCATGCGCGTTCCGTCGGCCCGTATTCGCTGGTCACACAGCAGCCGCTCGGCGGTAAGGCACAGTTCGGCGGTCAGCGTTTCGGTGAAATGGAGGTCTGGGCGCTGGAAGCCTACGGCGCTGCCTATACGCTGCAGGAGATCCTGACCGTCAAGTCCGACGATACCACAGGCCGTGTCAACACCTATGAGGCGATCGTCAAAGGTCAGAATGTCCCGAAGCCGGGTATTCCGGAATCCTTCAAGGTTCTCATCAAGGAAATGCAGTCGCTCGGACTCGATGTCCGCGTACTGGATGAGGACGGTCAGGAGATCGACCTCAAGCAGAGCTTCGACGATGATCTGCCGCAGCGCGGCCCGTCTGATTTCGATGACGAGAACACTGCGGATCTCAACAGCTACGGCGATGACGAAATGGGGCAGGCAGGCTTCAATACCGCCATGTACGGCAAGGATACCGAAACGCATGAGGTTGAACACGAAATGTCGGACCCGGCCGATAATGAGGATGAAGACGAATTCGATTTCGATGAGCAGGACGATTCGGCTGCTTATCAGGAACAGCCCGATGATGCCGATGATATCTTCGCCGGCGACGATCTCTGAGCAGGAACTCTGCGTCCGAATTAACGGTTTTATATGCCCGGCGGCGGCGCTGTGCGTGCCGTCCGCTGCGGCATCCTGACACAGAATAAGGAGGGAACATTTTGGAATTCACCACCTTTGATTCCATAAAGATCGGTCTTGCTTCTCCGGAACAGATCAAGAAGTGGAGCTACGGAACCGTCGAACGGCCGGAGACCATCAATTACCGTACACAGAAGCCGGAAAGGGGCGGCCTTTTCTGCGAAAAGATCTTCGGACCGACGAAGGACTGGGAGTGCTATTGCGGCAAATTCAAGAAGGTTCGTTTCAAGGGCAAGGTCTGCCCGAACTGCGGCGTTGAGATTACACGCGCAAAGGTGCGCCGTGAGCGCATGGGCGATATCGAGCTTGCTGCGCCGGTCGCGCACATCTGGTACTTCAAGGGTACGCCGGCCTGCATCCGTCAGGTACTCGGCGATCTTTCCCAGAAGGATCTCGAAGCTGTTATCTATTTCACGAAATATATCGTCACCGATCCGGGCGATCCCGATCCGGTGCATGAAGGACAGTATGTCACCGGTCTGCTCAAACAGCAGACGCTGACCGAGGAAGAATATCAGGCTGCCAATGCGAAGAATCCCGGCGCTTTCAAAGCTGAGATCGGCGCAAATGCAATCCTGCATCTGCTCCAGGAATACAGCCAGGATCGCTACGACAAATTCCGCGACAAGCTGATCGCGGAGGGCAAGCTGAATCTGGAGCCGGATGAGCTGGAGGCCTGCCGCAGCTGTGAGCTGGGCAGAAACTGCCGCGAATGCTCCTTCTGCGCAGCCGCAGAGGATGAGGAATGGCAGAATAACCTCGTGATGGCCTGCGAGCAGCTCAAAGGCGAGGTCAAAAAGCTCGATGAAAAATCCACCGGCAGAAGCACTGCGCAGAAGTCCCAGAAGCGCGGCAAGCTGCTCAAGCGTCTGGAGATTCTCGAAGCGTTCCGTCAGTCCGGCAACCGTCCCGAATGGATGGTCATGACCGTTCTGCCGGTCATCCCGCCCGATATCCGCCCGATGGTCATGCTCGACGGCGGCAGATATGCCACCTCCGACCTCAATGACCTCTACCGCAGAGTCATCAACCGCAACAACCGTCTTGCGCGTATGCTCCAGCTCAATGCGCCGGCGATCATCGTCCGCAATGAGGCGCGTATGCTTCAGGAGGCGGTCGATGCGCTGATCGACAACGGCAGACACGGCAAGGATGTCACAGGCCCGAATAACAGAAAGCTCAAGTCGCTCTCCGATATCCTCAAGGGTAAGCAGGGACGCTTCCGTCAGAACCTGCTCGGTAAGCGTGTTGACTATTCCGGCCGTTCGGTTATCGTTGTCGGCCCGGAGCTGAAAATGTATCAGTGCGGTCTCCCGAAGGAAATGGCACTGGAGCTGTTCAAGCCGTTCATTCTCAAGCGTCTTGTCGATATGGGCAAGATTCAGAATATCAAATCCGCCCGCAAGAAGGTGGACAGACCGGATGACGATGTCTGGGATGCACTCGAACACGTCATCAAGGAGCATCCGGTTCTGCTGAACCGTGCGCCTACCCTGCACAGACTGGGCATTCAGGCCTTTGAGCCGGTGCTGGTCGAGGGCAGAGCCGTCAAGCTGCATCCGCTGGTCTGTACTGCATTCAACGCGGACTTCGACGGCGACCAGATGGCTGTTCACCTGCCGCTTTCCGCGGAGGCACAGGCTGAGGCACGCTTCCTGATGCTCGCAGCGAATAACCTGCTGAAGCCGTCCGACGGTAAGCCGGTCGCTGTTCCGACGCAGGATATGCTGCTCGGCTCCTACTATCTGACAATGGTCAAGGACGGCGAGCCTGGCGAGGGCAAGGTCTTCCGCGATGTCGATGAAGCAATGATGGCATACGATGAGCATGACATTACGCTGCATTCCAAGATCAAGGTGCGCATTACAAAGGAAGTCGGCGGCCAGAAGGTCTCCCGCATCATCGACTGCACTGCCGGCCGTCTGATCTTCAATGAGATCATCCCGCAGAATCTCGGCTTTGTCAACCGCAGTGATCCGGAGCATGAATTTGATCTGGAAATCACCGAGGTCGTCAAGAAGAGCGTGCTCTCCAAGATCATTGACCAGTGCCTGAAGGTTCACGGCGTGACCGCGACCGCAGAGGTGCTTGACCGCATCAAGGCACTCGGCTACAAATATTCCACTAAATCCGGCCTGACCGTCGCGGTTGTCGATGCCGTCATCCCGCCGCAGAAGAAGGAAATACTGGCTGCTGCGGAAGCGGAGGTCGATGCGCTCAATGAGCAGTATCAGTACGGCTATATCTCCGGCGAGGTCAAGTATGAGAAGGTCTGTAAGGTCTGGGCAAGCGCGACCGATGCAATCACCGAAGCGCTGAAGGCAAACTTCGACCCGTTCAACCCGATCAACATCATGGCCGATTCCGGTGCCCGCGGCTCGATCAACCAGATCCGTCAGCTCGCAGGTATGCGCGGACTCATCGCGAACACCTCCGGTGCGACGATCGAAATTCCGGTTCGTTCCAATTACCGCGAAGGCCTGAACATTTCCGAATACTTCATCTCCAGCCGAGGCGCACGAAAAGGTCTGGCTGATACCGCGCTCCGTACTGCGGACTCCGGTTATCTGACACGCCGTCTGGTCGATGTTTCACAGGATGTCATCATCCGTGAGATCGACTGCGGCTCGACAGAGGGCATCGAGGTCTATGAGATCACGGACGGTGAGCGTGCACTTGAAACGCTTCAGGAGCGTCTGGTCGGCAGATATCTCGTCGAGGATCTCCGCGACGAAAATAACCCCGATCTCTTTATCCCGAAGACGCGCGCCATGACCGCAGCCGATGCAAAGCGCATCGCAGATGCAGGCATCACCCATGTCAAGATCCGCTCCGTGCTGGGCTGTAAGGCAAAGAAGGGCGTCTGCGCGAAGTGCTACGGCGTCAACCTCGCAAACGGCAATCTCGTTTCCGTCGGTGAAGCAGTCGGTATCATCGCCGCACAGTCCATCGGTGAGCCGGGTACACAGCTCACGATGCGTACCTTCCACACAGGCGGTGTCGCGAACGCAGAGGATATCACACAGGGTCTTCCGCGTGTTGAGGAGCTGTTTGAATCCCGCCGTCCGAAGAACGGTGCGATCCTTGCAAAGACCTCCGGCACGATTCAGATGAAGGATGAAAACGGCATCCGCACGATCATTATTCACGATCCGGAGACCAATCTCGATTCCACGCCGTATACGATTCCCTATAACTACCACCTCGCAAACGGCGTCAAGGACGGCGCTGAGATTGAGCGCGGAAGCAGACTCACAACCGGTTCGATCTATCCGATGGATCTGCTTGAAATCCTCGGTGTGCAGGCAGTCCAGAACTATATCATCGAAGAAATTCAGTATGCGTACCGTCAGCAGGGCGTCGGCATCAATGACAAGCACATTGAGGTCATTGTCCGCCAGATGATGCGCAAGGTGCTGATCGCCGATCCGGGCAGCAGCTATCTGCTTCCGGAGGCAATGGTCGATAAGCGCGAGGTCGAGACGATCAATGCAGGCATTCAGGCACGCATTGATGCCGGCGAGACCGATCTGCATCTTGTCACGACAAGACCTTCCCTGCTCGGTATCACAAAGGCATCTTCTTCCTCTGAGAGCTTCATGTCCGCGGCATCCTTCCAGGAGACCGCCAAGGCACTCACCGATGCAGCGATCAACGGCAAGAGCGATTATCTGCTCGGCCTGAAGGAGAATGTCATCATCGGTAAGCTGATTCCTGCCGGCACCGGCATGACCCTTTACAACAATGTGCAGGTCGTCCGTGCGGACGGCTATGCTGAGCATCCGCAGCCGCAGATGCCGCTGTAATACACAGCACAGATTCAAGCTGTCTGACAGAAAAGCGGGGGATTCCGGCAGCGGAGTCCCCCGTTTGATGTTGGGCGTGTTGACACTCTAATAATATGCGGATTTTTGAGATGATTTTGTTCCGTTCAAGGCAAAAATCCGCAG
>CAMOOV010000180.1 GCA_946621745.1 uncultured Ruminococcus sp. | reverse complement strand
CCGCCGGAGAGCTTAAGTCCGCGGTTGCCGACGACCGTATCAAGGCCGGTCTCCTGCTTTTCTATGAACTCATAGATATTCGCCTGCTTGCAGGCTTCGATCAGCTCGTCCTCGGTCGCGTCGGGCTTTGCATAGAGCAGATTGTCACGGATCGTGCCGTTGAACAGATAGGTCTCCTGGCTGACGATGCCGATATTCTCGCGGAGAAATGCAAGATCCAGCGAGCGGACATCGCGGCCGTCAAACAGCACGCTGCCGTCAATGACATCATAGAGCCGCGGGATCAGGTTGATGAGCGTACTCTTGCCGGAGCCGGACGGGCCGACGATCGCGATGCAGTCGCCCTTTTTCAGCTTGAAGCTGACATCGTGCAGGATCTCGCGCTCCGGATCGTAGTAAAAGCGGACATTGCGGAATTCAACCTCGCCGTCTGCGGAATCGGGCGTGACGGCATCCGGTGCGTTCTCGATCTCCGGCTTCATATCGAAATAATCGAAGATGCGCGTGAACATCGCCATAGAGCGGATCCAGTCAACCTGAATATTCAGGAGCTGATTGACCGGCATATACATCTTGCCGAGCAGCGCGACCAGAACGCTGATCTGTCCGACTGTGACAGTTTCGTCAAAGCGCATCATGATGATGCCGCCGACGAGATAAATCAGCATCGGGCCGATATTTGTGAATGTACCGAGCGCCATGCGGAACCATCTGCCCGCCATGCTCTCCTTGATGTTCAGGCCGATCATTTTGCGGTTGACAGCTTCATAGCGGTCGTATTCGCGCTGCTCCATGCCGAAGAGCTTGACGAGCAGCTGTCCGCTGACGGAGAGCGTTTCATTGAGAATGCCGTTGATCTCGTCGGAGCAGGCCTGCGATTCCTTTGTGATCGACCAGCGGCGCTTACCGGCACTGCGCGTCGGGATGACGAACAGCGGCACGACCGCGATGCCGACGAGCGCGAGCTTCCAGTTTTCGCGGAACATCAGCACGAGCGCAACGGTCAGCGTGATCGCATTGGAAATAATGCTGGTCAGTGTGCTGGTGATGATCTGCTGCACGCCGGAAATATCGCTCGTCATGCGCGTGATGATATCGCCTTGATTGTTCGTCGTGAAGAAGCGCTGCGACATTTTCTGCAAATGCGCGTACATCGAATTGCGCATATCAAAGGTGATATGCTGTGCGATCCATGTATTGAGATAGCTTTCGAGAATGCCGATCAGATTGGCAAGCAGCGTGACGCCGAAGGACAGCACGATATACAGCACCAGTGCGCGCATATTTTTCGCGATCAGTCCCTCGTCGATGATGCGGCCGGTCAGCACGGACGGGAGCAGCGTCATCACGGCAGAGCAGAGGATCGCGGCAAGCACGAAGCAGAGCTGTTTTGTATAGGGCTTCAGGTATGAGAAGATTCGTTTCAGCAGCGCCGAGGTGACCTTCGGCTTGTTTTTCAGTTCTTCATCGGTCAGATATCCCGGACCGAGTCTTCCGCCGGGCGGTGGCATAAGCATCCCTCCATTCATGTATATTATAACATAATATTATAAAAAAAGCAATGGATACAGTATAATATACTAAAGGCAACACCGCACAAAGCACGCCTGACGGCTTGGCAGTGCATCTACTTGCATATTTTCCGTCATCTTGCACGAAAACTCCTTGCTGGGCGTCAGCCCAGCGGCGTCATTTTCATACAATCTGACGAAAAATCTGACTGCGTATCTGCACCGCCAGCTCTGTGCGGTATTGCCTAAACAATTTCATCTACCGGTTTCAGACCGGAGGACGAGACAGATATCATTCTCGACCGTCACAATCGAAATATTGACAAAAGCCGGCACAAATGCTACAATGCAGACATAGAAAAAATCTCAAAAAGGCTTTAAGTTTTCCGGCGTTTTGTTGTCTTAATGGGTGAAGGCAAACGCGAAGGGCGGTGATTGCCATAGACGACAAAAGAATTCTTTTGATGCTGAATAACAGAGATGAGCAGGCGCTCGCCGTGATTTCGGAGCAGTACGGAGCGCTCTGCCGGACTGTTGCACGCGATATTCTGGGCAGTGAGCAGGATGCGGAGGAGTGTCTGAACGATGCGCTGCTGCAAATCTGGAATGCGATCCCGCCTGCACAGCCGGAGAATCTCTGTGCCTATCTTATGAAAACAGTCCGAAATCATGCTCTGAACCGGTATAAGTCCGGACACCGCGCCAAACGCGGCGGCGGTCAGCAGGCCGCGGCACTGGAGGAGCTTTCAGAATTGCTGCCTTCATCTGAAAATGTACTCTCCGAGCTGGAGCGGCGCGAGCTGCTGGCCGCAATTACCCGGTTCCTGCAATCGCTTCCGGCAAAAAAGCGAAACCTGTTTGTCCGCAGATACTGGGGCTTCACTTCCTTTTCCGATCTTGCGGCGGAATTCGGAATGCGTGAAAATAATGTGCAGGTGACTTTGTCGCATATCCGGAAAAAGCTGCTGGCATATCTCAGAAAGGAGGGATTGCTGTGAATGTGACCGAGCTTTCGGAATTACTGAACGATTTGCCGGATCAGATGATCGTCTCGGCATACAGGCATTCCCGCACCGGCGGCGATGCGGCTTCTGCCGGCCTTGCTGCCGCGCCTGTATCCGCAAAGAGCCCCGGCGGACAGATTGCCGTTTCACACAGAACAGCAGCAGTTCCCCGCTGGACGGTTGCAGCCGCCCTTGCCGCCTGCCTGCTGTTTGCGGTCGGATTCGGTGCGGTGCTGCTGCACGGGAATGATGATATGCTGATCCCGCAGAACAGTCCGGTTGATTCGATGCTTGAGGAAGTGACGGCGGTAACTGCATCTGCACAGACAACGCCCGCATTGACGAAGACAGTGACAACACAGCGCACAGTGCAGGCGGATACCACGACTGCAAAAGCGGAAACAGCGCAGCCCGTGACCGCAGCTGTGACAAGCGAAGCTGCGCTTTCCATTGAAACAGAAGCCATAGAATCAACAGAGGAAATACAGACTGGCGCTCTGCCCGAAGCATCGGAACCGGCTGCATCTGTTACGGAATCCGAAACGACAACCATTGTGACAACGACAACGATACCGAGAGAACCGCATAAGATCATGCAGATGACTTCTGTGGAGGAGGTCGAGCGTGAGGGCAGCCGCATGGTCGGTGAATATGCGCGGAGAATTGCGGAGCTGAACGGCAAAATAGACGAAGATGCGCCGCGCATCACGACTGAGGAGGTCATGCAGATGATTGCGGACGGCATGGATTTCCGCGCCGTATTGCAGCGGCTGCACGAGCTGTATCCGTATCCGGATTATATCGGCGGCAGCGGCGTCACCAATATCGAATACTGGCTCGACCGTTCCGGCACGGATTTTATTTTGCTGACGATCGAACAGGAAACCGTCGTGCATATCGTACACGGTCCGGACGGAACAGGAAATGTGTTCGATATCCTGAACAAAGGAGGTACACCATGAAACTGACAGCGTTTTTATCCGCAATGATATTTGCGGTATCGCTCTGCACCGCTGCAAGCGCAGCCGGTATGCAGGAGAACGGCGTGACCGCTGCGGAGAATGCCGGAGCGCCTGCCGTGACAATGCCTGCGGAATTCGAAATCCCTGCGCCGCAGCCGGAATTATACGGCTTTGCACCGGAGACAGCGGAGATCGCACTGGAGGCAGGGGAGACCTGTCAGCTGCGGGCGGTCTGGGATGCGGACTGCTATCTTGCAGCGTCTTTGCAATTCGCTTCTGACAACGGGACGGTCGCAGCGGTGACTGCGGAAGGCATCATCACGGCGCGTGAGGAGGGCACTGCCAATATCAGGCTGACAGCAAAGCTGAATCCGAAAACGGTCAGCATCCCGCAGAATGGCAGCGGCATCCGGACAGTAACGGCTCTGGTCACGGTCACGGATCACACCAAAACAGAGGAACAGAAAGCGCGGCTCAAAGTGCTGAAAGCCAAAGAGCAGCGTCTGTTCGGAGAATTCCGCCGCGCACGCGCCGTGATCCTCGGTGAGCTCGCAGCAGATGCGCCGCGTATCACAATGGAGCAGACCGGCGATCTCATCGCTGCATCGGAATCGTTCGGGGTACTCATGCAGAAGCTCAATACCGCGCAGCCTTATCCCGATTATCTCGGCGGCAGCGGCCTGACGCTGATTGAATACTGGTTTGACGATGACGGCAAAGAAAAAATCCTCGCAGCGCCAGAGCAGGAGGATCTCATCTATATCGTGCTGGATGAGAACGGAAATACCGAAGAGTGGCGTTTTCTGTATCCGGATGAAAAGCAGTCGGAAAATACGCCGGAAATCGCTGTATTCAACAGAACCTATCTTGCCTATCACTATGCAGAATTGAGCGGCGATGCAAACTGCGACGGCACCGTCGATGTCACGGATGCAGTCCTGCTTGCGCGCTTCTGTACGGAGGACAGGACTGCGGTCATCAACGAGCAGGGCAAGCTGAACGCCGACATGAACCGTGACGGCGATCTCACCCTTGACGATGTGACCGATATTCTCCGCAGGATTGCAAAGCTCGGCTGATTCCGAATAAAAGCAAGCAACCGCCGGTGTGCAGCAAGCAACGGCAGCTGCTGATATTCACTATACAAAAAACACCCCGTTCATGAGAACGGGGTGTTTTTTGACTGGCGGAGATGGTGGGATTCGAACCCACGGAGCATTTTATTGCTCAAACGATTTCGAGTCGTTCTCGTTATGACCACTTCGATACATCTCCGTATGAACAGATCCTCTGAATCTGACCGCTTAATTATAACACATTTTTGAAAAGAAATCAAGTGCTTTTTCAAAAATATTGCGTTTTTATCATTATGAATTGCGATTTTATCGTTTTCTCTTGAAATTTGATGCAATATGTGATATAATACAGACTGAAATGTCCTGTGCTTTCGGGTGTACGGGGCAGAAAAAAAGGAGGGTTTATATGGAACTCAAAAACAGAAAGTTCCGCAAAATCTGTGCTGCAGCGGTTTCCGCTGTCATCACGGCAGTGTCGATGCCGGCGGGTGCGATGCTGCAAACATCGGCGCTGGTCGATGATCCGGCCGGCGACTACGACAACTTCGCAAAGGCGCTGCAATATTCGCTGCATTTCTATGATGCGAATATGTGCGGACCGGATGTCGAAGCGAACAGCCGGTTCAAGTGGCGCGCTAACTGCCACACCTATGACACCGAGGTGCCGCTCAAGGCAATGGACATGGACACCGACCTCATGGAGCGCACCGGAACGAATCTCAGCGAATCTTTCATCAAGGCAAACTACGACATTCTCAATACCGGCACCAAGGACGGCACGATCAATGTTTCCGGCGGCTTTCACGACGCGGGCGACCATGTGAAATTCGGTCTGCCGGAGGCTTATTCCGGTACGACGGTCGCATGGGGCTATTACGAATTTCCCGAAGCATATGTCGAATGCGACCAGAAGGAGCACGTTGAGACGATCATCCGCTATTTCTGCGAATACTTCATGCGCTGCACCTTCCGTGACAAGAACGGCGATGTCGTCGCATTCTGCTATCAGGTCGGCGACGGCGATGTTGACCACAAATTCTGGCAGCTCCCGCAGAACGATACAATGGCGCGTACCGCATGGTTCGCAACGCCGGATAATCCCACAACCTGCGCTGTCTCCAATACGGCTGCCTGCCTTGCAATCAGCTATCTTGATTTCAAGGACGAGGATCCGGAATATGCGGAGAAATGCCTTGACTACGCAAAGGCACTTTACAATTTCGCATCGACAAACGACAAGGCGATTGCCGATACCGATCAGGGCGGCAAGGGCTATTACGGCTCGAACAAGTGGGAGGATGACTACAGCTTCGCTTCCTGCTGGCTGTATCTTATCACCGGTGAGCAGAAGTACATCGACAATATACTCCCGATCTACGATTTCTACGCGACTCCGTCCTATGTCTACTGCTGGAACGATATGTGGCACGGCGTCGGCCTGCTGATGGCGCGGATCTCCGATACCTACAAATCTGCAAAAACATATTCCGAAAGCGAGAATCCGCTCGGCCAGACCGATCTTGCAATGGACTACATCACGGTCGCAAACAAGAGCCCCTATGAAAAGATCAACTTCTGGGGTGAGTGTGCAAAAGCCTATGACGGCTACATGAAGGGACAGGTCGGCAAGATCACCCCGCAGGGCTATTTCTGGCTGAATACATGGGGCTCCTGCCGCTACAATACTGCCGCGCAGTTCTGTATGCTGGTCTATGACAAGTATACCAAGGGCAAGGATCTCTACACTGAGGATAACCACAAGCCGTTTGCCGATTACTATTTCACCGAATGGGCAAAGGGACAGATGGAATATATCCTCGGTAAAAATGATATCACCTATCTCGAAACCGGAAAGGTCGTCAGCGAGGACAAGGACGGAAAGACC
>CAMOOV010000179.1 GCA_946621745.1 uncultured Ruminococcus sp. | reverse complement strand
CGGACAAGCCATGATCTCGATGAACTGATAATCCGCTTCGCCTGCGCGAACCTTCTCCATCAGCTTTCTCGCATTTGCCAGACCGCTTGCGACTGCGACCTTGACAGTCAGGCCGCCTGCGGTGTAGGATGCTTCCTTGATGCCCTCGATGCCGCGAACATCCTTGAAGTCGATCTTGTCGCCGGTGAGCTTCTCGCCGCTGATCTTCTCAACAGCAAAGCGCAGTGCTGCTTCCATAACGCCGCCGGTCGCGCCGAAGATCAGGCCGCCGCCGGTGTAGATGCCGAGCGGATCGTCGAACTTCTCGTCCGGCAGGGAGGTGAACTCGATGCCTGCGCGGTCGATCATTCTGCCCAGCTCACGGGTGGTCAGTGCGTAGTCAACATCCGGATAGCCCGATGCGGACTGATCGTCTCTGCCGATCTCGAACTTCTTTGCGGTACACGGCATAACGGAGACGGAAACGATATCCTTCGGATCCCAGCCCATCTTCTCTGCGAAATAGGTCTTGATGATCGCGCCCTGCATCTGCTGCGGGGACTTGCAGGTGGAAAGATTCGGGATCAGATCCGGGAAATAATGCTCACAGAACTTGACCCAGCCCGGCGAGCAGGAGGTGATCATCGGGAGAACGCCGCCGTTGGTGACACGCTCGATCAGCTCCGTGCCTTCCTCCATGATCGTGAGGTCAGCGCCGTAGTTGGTGTCGGTGACAACATCAAAGCCGAGTCTGCGGAGTGCAGCGACCATCTTGCCCTCGACATTCGTGCCGATCGGATAGCCGAACATTTCGCCGAGGCCTGCGCGGACGGACGGAGCCGTCTGCACGACAACATGCTTGGTCGGATCTGCGATCGCCTTGAACACCGGATCGGTGTAATCCTTCTCGGAGAGTGCGCCGGTCGGGCAAACAACGATGCACTGGCCGCAGGATACGCAGGCGGTCTCGCCGAGGCCCTTGTTGAACTGCGAACCGATATTGGTGATGAAGCCGCGCTCATTTGCGCCGATGACGCCGATGCCCTGTGTGACAGCGCAGGCTGCAACGCAGCGGCGGCAAAGGATGCACTTATTGTTGTCGCGGTACATATGCGCCGCGGAATCGTCGATCGGATACTCGGTGCGCTCGCCCTTATAGACATCCGCATCGGTGATGCCGAGATCGTTTGCCAGTCTCTGGAGCTCGCAGTTCTTGCTGCGAACGCAGGAGAGACATTTCATATCGTGGTTCGAGAGCAGCAGCTCCATGGTCTTTCTGCGGGAATCCAGAACCTTCGGGGAGTTGGTCTGCACCTCCATGCCCTCGGAGACCGGATACACACAGGCTGCGACCATTCTTGCCGGGCCGAGGTTCGGGCCGCGCATTTCAGCCGCTTCGACGATGCACATACGGCAGGCGCCGATCTCATTGATGTCCTTCAGATAGCAGAGTGTCGGAATCGTGACACTTGCTGCTCTTGCAGCTTCCAGAATAGAGGTGCCCTTCGGAACCTGTACTGCAAAGCCGTTGATCTTTACATTTACCATATCACTCATGTTCCTGTGCCCTCCCTTACTGTTTGCTGATTGCCTTGAACTTACACTTCGCGATGCAGGCGCCGCACTTCACGCACTTTGTCGGATCGATCGCGAAGGACGCGAGCTTGTGACCCGGAGCGGTGTAGTCGGTTCTCTCAATCGCAGAAGCCGGGCACTGCTTGGCGCACATACCGCAGCCGATACAGGTGTCCTTGTCAATCACAAATTGCAGCAGGGACTTGCAGACGCCCGCCGGACACTTCTTATCGACGATATGTGCAACATACTCGTCGCGGAAGAAGCGGAGCGTCGAAAGCACCGGATTCGGCGCGGTCTGGCCGAGACCGCAGAGCGAATTTGCCTTGATATACTGGCAGAGCTCCTCGAGCTTGTCGATGTCGGAAAGCTCGCCGTTGCCGCTGGTGATCTTGTCAAGGATCTCATAGAGACGCTTGGTGCCGATACGGCAGGGCGTACACTTGCCGCAGGACTCGTCCATTGTGAACTGGAGGAAGAACTTGGCGATATCGACCATGCAGTTGTCCTCGTCGAGAACGATCAGACCGCCGGAACCGATCATGCAGCCGATCGCAGCGAGGCTGTCATAGTCAACATTGACATCATAATGCTGTGCCGGGATACAGCCGCCGGAAGGACCGCCGGCCTGTGCAGCCTTGAACTTCTTGCCGTTCGGGATGCCGCCGCCGATCTCCTCGATGATCTCGCGGAGCGTTGTGCCCATCGGAACCTCGACCAGACCGGTATTCTTGATCTTGCCGCCGAGCGCAAAGACCTTTGTGCCCTTGGAGTTGTCCTTACCCATGGAAGCATACCACTTTGCACCCTTGAGGATGATCTGCGGAACATTTGCATAGGTCTCAACATTGTTGAGGATGGTCGGCTTCTGATACAGACCCTTTTCAGCCGGGAACGGCGGACGCGGACGCGGCTCACCGCGGTTGCCCTCGATCGAGGTCATCAGCGCGGTCTCCTCGCCGCAGACGAATGCGCCTGCACCGAGACGGAGGTCGATGTCGAAATCAAAGCCGGTGCCGAAGATATCCTTGCCGAGCATACCGGTCTCTCTTGCCTGCTTGATCGCGATGCGCAGTCTCTCAACAGCGATCGGATATTCGGCACGGACATAGATGTAGCCCTGCTTTGCGCCGATCGCGTAGCCTGCGATCGTCATGGCTTCCAGAACAACGTGCGGGTCGCCCTCCAGAACGGAGCGGTCCATGAATGCGCCGGGGTCGCCCTCGTCAGCGTTGCAGCAGACATACTTGATATCCGCATCCGGAACGATGTTGCGTGCGAGCTTCCACTTCATACCGGTCGGGAAGCCGCCGCCGCCTCTGCCGCGGAGACCGGAATCGAGGATCTCCTGAATGACATCCTCAGGCGTCATTTCAGTGAGTACCTTGTGCAGGGCGAGATAGCCCTTTCTGCCGATATACTCGTTGATATCCTCCGGGTTGATCAGGCCGCAGTTGCGGAGTGCAACACGGTGCTGCTTTGCGTAGAATGTGGTTTCGTTGAGGGATTTGATATGATCCTCACCCTCGACAACGGTCTCGTCATAGAGGAACTCCTTGACGGGGCTGCCGCCGATGATATGCTCGTCCACGATGCGCGGGATCATCTCCATGGTGACATGGGTATAGAACGAGCCTTCCGGATAAACGATCATGATCGGGCCGCGCTCGCAAAGGCCGAAGCATCCGGTGCGGACGACAAAGACCTTCTCGGTCAGGCCCTTTTCCTTGAGCAGTCTCTCAAGCTCATCGGCCATTTTCATGGAACCGGACGAGGTACATCCGGTACCGCCGCACATCAGGATATGCTTCTCATATTTTGCGCCGCTTGCATCCTTGCCGAGACGGAGCGCCATTTCAGCGCGCATAGCCTCCTTGATTGCAGTCAGCTCCTGCAAAGTCTTCATAGTAAACCTCCTATTTGGTCAGCCCGAATCAATCGGCGTATTTCGCAAGAATCTCGGTAATCTCCTCCGGCTTGCCGGTCAGTCTGCCGTAGACATCATCGTTGATCGTCACGACCGGTGCAAGACCGCAGGCACCGACACAGCGGCAGTCATCGAGCGAGAACTTACCGTCCTGCGTGATCTCGCCGCTCTCGATTCCGAGTGCTTCTTCGAGCTTCTCCATCACCACGCCGGAGCCCTTGACGTAGCAGGCGGTACCGAGACATACGGAGATGCGGTACTTGCCCTTCGGGGACATGGTGAACTGTGCATAAAAGGTTGCAACACCGAAGACCTTCTCAATCGGAATGTTCAGCTCCTCGGAGATGATGCGCTGCACCTCGATCGGGAGATAGCCGTAGATCTCCTGTGCCTTCTGCATGATCGGCATCAGGCAGCCGGGATCCTCACGCAGTGCATCAATCGTCGCGCGGAGCTCCTGCTCCTGCTCGGCGGTTCCGGTGAAGGGGATGGTTGCGATTTTCTTTGCCATGAATCATTTCCTCCTTTATGTTGATATTTTAGTGAACCGAAAATAATTTGCTGCTCTGTTCTGCGGGAGATCCCGCGGACAGTTTTCCGGCATCCTTGCAGCGGGCCGGCTGCGTCGTTTTTTGCCGGAAAAACAGCAAATTCTGAGGATATATGATACACAATATATCAATTATGTATTATACTATATATAGCACAAAAAATCAAGATAAAAAATGCACAACAATTCAGGACATTTTTCGTGCGAATCCATGAATCAGCATATGCTAACCACCATAAAATGTCGCATTTACGCGATTTTCGTTTTCGTCATTTTTTCGAGACTGTCCGCGTACGACGGACAGGTGTGCTGTCGGCGCGTTTTTTTCAGGGTTCGACAAGCAGTTGCGAAAAATTTCCCATGAATCAGCAGATTCGCCCTTTCCCGACAGGCCGACAGTGTAAAATAAGAGTGATGCGGCAATGATCTGTGACGGTTCGCCGCCGCTGTGCCGCAATCATAAAAAATCTGAACAAAAGGATCTGGAGGTCGAAATGGAACAGCAATCTTGTTACTTACCGGAGGGCAGCTTTCTCGGTTCGCCGCAGAATGCCGCAGCGATCGGCTCGGAGGCCGGCCTGCGGGACGCAATCGCGACCGGGCAGCGTCTGGAGGCGCGTGTCCGCGTCTGTGACGGTGCCCATAATCTTCATGTCGATCTGCCCTGTATGCGCGGGCTCATTCCGCGCAGTGAGGGCGCTCTCGGCATCAGCGAGGGCACGACGCGCGATATCGCGCTGATCTCACGCGTTAATAAGCCGGTCTGCTTCACCGTCCTGCGCATCGAGCATGATGACAGCGGCGAGCCCTACGCCGTTCTCTCGCGCCGCGCAGTGCAGGAGCAGTGCCGCGCCGCATATATCAGCCGTCTGCGCGCCGGCGATGTGATTCCTGCGCGTGTGACGCATCTGGCGCCGTTCGGATGCTTTGTCGATATCGGCTGCGGCGTACCGTCGCTGATCCCGATCGACGCGATCTCCGTTTCGCGCATTTCGCATCCGGCGGACAGATTCCGCGTCGGAGATGAGATACGCGTGATGGTCAAGGGCTTCGAGAACGGCCGCGTTCTGCTGACACATAAGGAGCTGCT
Organism: uncultured Ruminococcus sp.; assembly: GCA_946621745.1. Lineage (GTDB taxonomy): Bacteria > Bacillota > Clostridia > Oscillospirales > Ruminococcaceae > Firm-04. The sequence continues at coordinate 1,327 of CAMOOV010000179.1, read as the reverse complement.
CGGCACATGGGCAGAGAATGCCGCCTGCTTTACCGCCGGTGAGACGGTCGCGGGCATCGTGCGCTCGGTTGAGGATTACGGCATCTTCATCGAGCTGGCGCCGAATCTGGCAGGACTTGCCGATCTGCGGCAGGGCGTCCGGCCGGGACAGCGTGCAAGCGTTTTTATCAAGAGCATCGTGCCGGAGCGCATGAAAATCAAGCTGGCCATCGTGGATGTCTTCGACGAATGCTGTCCGCCGCCGCCGATCCGGTATTTCTTCACAGGCTCGCATATGGACGAATGGATTTATACGCCGCCGCATTCCAAGCGCCGTATCGCGACATTGTTCTCATGATTTTATGCTTTCCGCAAAGCAAAAAGCACCCGCATGATGCAGGTGCTTTTTGCGTGTTTGGATTGGTAGAAAGGATTTGCATTGAAATCAGAAGCAGCTGTCATATGTACGGCCTGCGTACATATCCTTGCCGTTGTACTTGAACATCTCGGAAACCGTGCAGACAACATAACCGTTCTGCGCGAGCCACGGTGCCAGCGACTCGACCGCCTTCGCAGTCTCCTCATAGACCTCGTGCATCAGGACGACCTTGCCGTTCAGGGAGCCGTTCTGTGCCGCCTGCTGGATCGTGCTGATCGTCTGCTGTGCGGTGTGACCGGGCTCGTAGTCCGCAGTATTGATGCCGCAGTTCGGGAACGGAACCGGCAGTGTGCTGGAAATGGTCGTGCTGTTGTTCAGATACGGCAGACGAAGCAGATAATCGCGCTTGACACCGAGAATATCATTCAGCTTATCCTTGACGCGGGTATACTGGCTCAGAACGCCGGCCGCATCGTAATGATTGTAGTTATCCGGATGATTCCATGTGTGGTTCGCGACCTCGTGACCGCCTGCCTCGGCAGAGAGGATCTCGCTCTCGTGGCCGGGAATGCGCTCGCCCCAGTAGAAGAATGTCGCGTGGAAGCCCTGCTTGTTCAGCGCCTGCTGGATGCGGATGCCGTAGTTCTCACCGTTCGGGCACGGGCCGTCATCAAAGGACAGCGCGACAGTCTTTTTGCCGGCGGGGATCCAGCTGACATCAGCGGTATTGTACCATTTGTCGCCGGGCTTCAGCTCCGGCCAGACCTCATTGTTGACCGGCGGTGCAGTGGTCGTGGCGGTCGTGGTAGTTGTCGTGGTAACAGTTGTCGTTGTGGTGGTGCGCGTCAACTCCGGATAGATGAACAACTGCCGCAGCAGCGTCAGATCCGCAGCGGTCAGGATGCCGTTGCCGTCCATATCCGCAGTATCGAGATTCACGGAATCTCCGCCCTTCGTCAGCAGCCAGCC
>CAMOOV010000178.1 GCA_946621745.1 uncultured Ruminococcus sp. | reverse complement strand
TTTTCCTTCGCGAGATTCTTTCACGATCATGCTTGCTGTTCAGTTTTCAGGGTATCCAACCCCTTGACAAAAGCAGTTTTTTATGCTATAATAAGAACTGCAAATGCACCATTAGCTCAGATGGTAGAGCAACTGACTCTTAATCAGTGGGTCCCGGGTTCGAGTCCCTGATGGTGCATCCAAATGGCCCGTTGGTCAAGCGGCTAAGACGACGCCCTCTCACGGCGTAATCATGGGTTCGATTCCCGTACGGGTCATTCTCTCGATTTCAAGAAGCTTTGCTTCTGAAATATATGCAGAGCCGGTGTTAATGGCAATGAGGTTCCACCCGTTCCCATTCCGAACACGGCAGTTAAGCTCATTCGCGTCGAAGATACTTGGCTGGAGACGGCCTGGGAAAATAGATCGATGCCGGCACTGCAACATTCCTCCATAGCTCAGTCGGTAGAGCACCTGACTGTTAATCAGGGTGTCACTGGTTCAAGTCCAGTTGGGGGAGCCAAATCAGTTCCGCAGATTTGATTCGTCAAATCTGCGGTTCTTTTTTTGCAATTTCCCATTAATTCTTAAATCGAAAGGGTAATGATAGATGTTAAAGAATTTGTTTCAGGATCGTGAGGATGTCGGAAATATCATTGTGAAGGCACCCAATCAAGCACTTTTAGATTCCATATATCTGCATAATGACAGAATCGACAGCTTCGAGAAAAACATAAAAAGATTTGCATTGCTCTTTGTAATCATCATGGCGGTCATCTGGATCGGCGGGGATTTTGCAGGACTGAACTCGAATCTTGTGCTGATTTTCGGTTTGCTGACTATTTTCGGATATCCCCTGGTATGGATAATCGGTGCGATCTGGATCAGCAGACCGTCGCTGAAAAGAAAGGGGGAGGAAATGGCGATGCAGGCAGGCAGCGAAATGGATGTGCCTGACGATGCTGTTGAAATTGAAATGCTGTTCCCTAAGAATCTTTCCGACGACTTTTCTCAAAAAAACAATCTGCTCTTTGATAACAGCGTACATCTTGTTTACGCTGATGCTGAAGCATTTTATTTCGTTGATGTGACCGGAACGGCAAAAATCCCCTATTCGTTTATGGAGCCGTGGAGAGATGCCGGGAATACGGCAAGGATCAAGCATTGGATTCAGCAGGACAGGCCGTCTGCTTTTGCGAAAGACGGTGTCAGAAAAAAGGGACGGCTGATCTCACTGATTCCTTTCGTGGGGAGTTTTGTGCCGGATCACTATCTGGTTCCGTACAAGTATACGATTCTTCACACAAGCACGGATGATTACCTGATTTGTATTCCTGCATATGAAATGGAGAAAATCCAAAGCCTGTGGGCTTAATACTGAACTTTATAGTATGTGAAAGGGCAGGTAAACCTGCCCTTTGTTGTATTTTTAGCGTATTACATTACCGTCCGCAATCTCAATGATCCGGCTGCATTGCTGTGCAATGCCCATATCATGCGTGACGATGATGACCGTTTTGCCCTGCTTGTTCAGCTCGCAGAATACATCCATGATCTCTGCTGCGGTCTTACTGTCCAGCGCACCGGTCGGCTCATCTGCGAGAATAACCGACGGTTCATTGACAATCGCCCTTGCAATCGCGACACGCTGCTTTTGTCCGCCTGAAAGCTTATTGACCGGCTTTTTCGCATATTCCTCCATACCGACCGATTTCAGTGCATTCATCGCAAGCACTTTGCGGTTATGCTTCCTGCGCTTTGCAAATTCCAGCGGCAGCAGCACATTTTCCAGCGCAGTAAAATCCTCGACCAATGCAAAATCCTGCATGACCATGCCGATCTTTTCATTTCGGATCCGTGCGGCCTTGCGCTCGGAAAGATGCGTCGTCGGGATGCCGTCGATCTCGTAATCCCCGCCCTCATAGGAATCAATGCAGGCGAGAATATGCAGCAGCGTTGATTTTCCTGCACCGGATTTCCCGATGACTGCCGCAAGCTCGCCGTCCTCAATGGTGAGTGAGACATCGTGCAGCGCTTCAAATGCATTTGGTTTCTTCGGATTGTAGACTTTTTTGATATTTTTGAGTATAATCATAGTATCGTCCTCCGGTTTCACTTTGTTTTCAGAATCTCGCGGACACTGTTCCGGCTGAGCATGATTTTCGGCATCAGCAGCGAGATCAGCAGATACAGCATGAGCAGCGCCGCGCAGCAAAGAATCTGCCATATTCCGACTGTCACATAAAATGTTTCTTTCAGCGGTGTATATTGCAGGATCATCGCCCCCGCAGCAGCAAGAATGCCGGCCAGAATCGCCGTGAGAAGCGATTGCAGCAGATTGATGATGATGCAGCGTCCCCACGGCAGTCCGCTCAGCGCAAATACCGCATAATCGTGTAATCGCTTGCGTGTGGAGATCGCGGTCGCGCTGATGCTGGATACCGCGACAAGCAGCGTCAGCATGATGACGACCGGCAGCAGCTTATAGACCTCGGTATATAGATACGCCTTTGAGTTTTCGCGCACCTCTGACATTTTCATGAGATAAGTGGCATTGCCCTGCCGTGCGAGCATTTTGTAATCGGTTTCGATTTGCTCCTCCGTGACAGGCTCAGTGTATCGGATCAGCATGGTGCGCCCGAACAGCAGATGAAACTGATCGGTCTGAGCAAGGCGGGCAAGCTGCGATGCCGAAAAGAGCAAATAGAGCGAATTTCCCTCTCTGTCCTGCGAAAACGGCATCCAGAACAGCCGGAAATCCTGTGTGTTTACGCTGCTCATACCGGCGATCGCCTCGCCGTCTTCGAGCATCCCGACAATTTTAATCGGTGAAGTTCCGACAGTATGAAGTCCGCCGTCTTCATGCAGCTCCATCCATTCCAGCTCGCCGGTATCGCCGACCTGCCATTCGGAATCGTTGTAGGTTACGACCGCTTCGATTACATCGCCGCCGGGGTCGCCTTTCAGCCAGTGACCTGTCTGTAGCTTTGGCGTCCACCGAGCGAGAAAATCATCCGTATAGGCATTGAGCTGCGGATTGCACTGCGGATCGTTTTTTGCCTCGACATTCACCCAGAACGGAACGCATCGCGGGCACATGACCTCAACCGGTGCAGAAAAATGCTTGCTGATCTGCTCATTGCTGCCAAAGTTTTCCAATTCTCCGCCTGCAACCCTCTCGCCGAATTCCGCCCATGCTGCCGTATTCATCAGAAAACCCTCGCGGTTGAAATAATCGGCAAAGGGCGTATATTTCCGGAACCGCAGACAGACGGCACTCACCATAACTGCCGTGACGATCAGCGCGGCGGCGAGCTGCAAAACCGTCAGCAGATTGGAGAGTTTAGAACGCCTGAGCGCTGTCCATGCCATTTTCAGATAAACCATTTACGCATCCTCCCTCCCATAGTATTCGCTTAGAATATTCTGCTGCACATGATGCGTGACCATGACGGTCAGCATGACAAGCATCGTCAGCAGATACAGCCCGAAGATCGCAGCATATACCCTGATGCTGAATGCACCCGCCATATACGGAAAAATGCCGCCGAATGCGTATTTCAGCAGAATCACGAACAGCAGCAGCCCCAGCAGATATACCGGAATGCCCAGCAAAAAGCATTCTCCGAGATACATCCGCACCGCTTTGAACGCCGTACAGCCGGTCATACGGAAGATCGCCAGACTGCGGCTCCGTCGCTGCAAAATGAAGTGGTAGAGCATCACGAAATTCAGCACGGAAAGCACCGCGATCAGCGCCGAGATCAGCATGATATTCCGCGAAAGATACATACTGTCATTATCGGGAAACGGCAGCTCCGGAAATACCAGAACGCCCGGCATCATTTCCTCGGCAAGCGTGCGCATTGTGTCGTATTCCGATTTCCGGATATTCCGGTCAAATTCAAATCCGAAAACATCGCCCGCGGGCGTATAGCAGTCTGCCGGTACTGCCGTGATCGGCGGGTCAGGAACTGGCTCGCTGCCCTTTTTGACGATGACCTCGTAGGGTTCGCCCCACATCGAAATGTGGTTTTCGTCGAGCTTGAGATACGCCGCGACATCTTCATTTCCTGCGTTGTAAACCACATGAGCGCCGGTCGCGTATTCCTCCTTGGTGAAGAAGCGGTCGCCGTCCTTGATTTCGCCGTTTTTCACCATGTTGTCCTGATAGAGATCGGACGGGGCAAAATCGCCGTTGCGATAGGTGAACCGCAGCGCGATTGAACCGAGATAACGGTCTTCTTCCTCGTAGTAGCCGTAGATATGGTGCTGAATGTCCTTTTCGCGGTAAGGTGCCCGGAGATCGAGCAGTTTCTGCCGCAGGCGTTCAATTTCATCCTCCGACAGATCCAGTCTGCCCTGCTCCGCATCCACGATCTGCTGCCCGATCTGATTGTCCTCCTGCCATACATCCTCCGGAATCTCATCATACAGCAGGTCGGCATATTCTCTCCGCAGCGCCTCCCATTCTTCATCGGTGCGGTCAATGTGATCTGTGAGACATCCAAAGAATACCGGCACAAAGAAATTCGTCACATTGTCCGTGATCTCCTGCGGCAATGCCTGAATATAGTCCCGCACATCACCGACACGCAGCTTTTGTCCGTCCGCGACTGACGCCGAGATCTGTTTCAGATCATCCTCGCTCTCCAGCAATGTCACATGATAATTCTGATACAGTCCGTAGGAAAACTGCATGAGCAGCGCCGAGGAAAAGATGCAGACGGTCATGATGCAGAACAGCAGGCGCTCTGTACGCCACAGTCCCCGCAGACTTCGTATGATCTGTGTCATAGGATCATCCCCTTTCACCGGTAATACGAATCTGCGCCGGAAAGATATTCAAAAAATAATGCACAAAGTTTCGCCTGAAACATTGTGCATTCTGACTGAATAAATATGCAGCTCTGATTCGTATTTACAAAGAAGGGTATCCAAATATATCATAAGGAGGTGCGCTGAATGGATCGTTCCCGCGTTGCCGAAAGCTACTCCGCCCACGCCGATACGGTTCTGCGGGCGGTCTGGCATCTGACCGGAAACCGGCAGTCTGCCGAGGACTGCACACAGGAGGCGTTTCTCCGGCTATTGCAGCAAAAGGACAGCATGACTGATGCGCACATCCTGCCGTGGCTGCTGCGCACTGCGATCAACCTTGCAAAGGATTATCTGCGCTCCGCCGAATATACCCGCACGGAACCGCTTGACGATCACGCCGATCTGTTTGCGCAATCGAATTCCGTGGAACGCATCGTGAAGCGTGCGCTTCGCAGAATGCCGGAAAAATACCGCGTTCCGGTCTATCTGCATATTGTGGAGGGATACACAATTCTGGAAATCGCAAAAATGCTGCATCTTCCGCCCGGAACCGCCGCAACTGCCGTCCGCAGAGGACGAAAGCTGCTGCAAAAAGCATTTGATGAGGAGGCAATCTGATATGAAAAAAAAGAATCTTGATGCATATGTCAGCTTTGTTCAGTCTATGCATATCAGCACGGCTTCCAGACGAAACATGATGCAGATGCTCCTTGATAAATCCGCAGAGCTGCCGGAACCGGCGGTCACACGCCGGAGGGATCCCGCCGCAGCATGGCTCCGCTTTGAGCGCATCAGCGGACTTGCAGCCATGCTGATCGTTGGTATCAGCGCAGCACTGCTGATTCATTCCGCTGTCAGATCTGCGCCTCCGGAGACGCTTGCGCCGGTTGTCTGTTCTGTGCCGGAGCAGCTGACCGATACCGCATTCGCCGATTATTTCGCGGCAGAAGAAAATGCCGGGCCGCTTACGCAGTCAAGCGTCTCGCTCGCAGTTTCGTCCTATAATGCCTGTGTGACCATGCAGCAGGAAGAATTGAAGCGCCTGCAAAGCGAACAGGAACGGCTCGGCTCCGAACCGGATGACGGCCGCCTGCTGAATCCGTGGAATTATCTTCAGCCTGCAAACACGATGCATCGGACGCTGCTCTGGCTGCGGCAGTGCGAGCCTGAAAATGTTCCGCTCCGCACCGCCGGTATCGGCTACTGTGAGGAGGAGGAGCTTTTCTATTTCACGCTGATCAACCTCGCCGATGAGGATGCCGTATTCCGCACGGATGTCACACTCCGCGATTATGACAAAAACAGAGAGCTAGTGCATGATACGGTATCGCTTCCGCTCTGGCAGCGCGGCTATTTGCAGGAGAATCTCTGTGCGGATCCGCTGCGGCAGTCGCCGGAGGGAAACTGCATCACGATACCGGCTCACAGTGCGGCAGAGCTGACGCTGCATATTCCGGCGGATACCGATATCATGCGTGAGCGGCTTGCACTGGAGCTCTACGGAAACGGCAGCGAGCCGGCATATACGAAATATTTTGCGATGAATGAAAATATGCTGCTGATGCCGCGTCAGCAGGAAAAAGAACTGCTGGACTTTGCCGCTGCACATTCCGAGCTTGTATACTGATCCTTTCAGGGCGATTGCATTCATAAGGCAACACCGCACAAAGCCCGCCTGACGGCTTGGCAGCGCATCTACTTGCAT
>CAMOOV010000177.1 GCA_946621745.1 uncultured Ruminococcus sp. | reverse complement strand
TGGCAGGGGTGTGGGGGCAGCGCCCCCACATAGCTTCGTTAGAAGCACCGCTAAATCCCGGTTTGTTCTTATTGGCGCAGAGTTCTGAAAGGGGCTTTTTCACTGCTGCATCGCATCCGCAAGCGCGAGCAGTGTCTCCGCACTGAGCTGCTCAAAGCGGACATTCGCCGGCTGCCCGACGGCAGCGAGCGCTTCCGTGACCTGCTCCTTCGGGAGCGCAAGTCCCGACGCAAGTGCATTCACGGCAGTCTTCCGGCGCTGGGCGAATCCTGCCTTGACGATCCGCAGGACGCGGCTCAGCTTCTCCGGCGTACAGAGCGGCGTTTCATAGGGCGTGATGCGGATGACCGCCGAATCGACCTTCGGCGACGGATAAAACGATGTACGCGGCACCTCAAACAGCTGCTCTGCATGGCCGCGCAGCCGGACTGCCGCCGTCACCGCGCCTGCATCGCGGCTGCCGATCTCCGCACAGAGACGGTCGGCGGCCTCCTTCTGCACCATGACCGTAATGCTCCGGAGCTGCACATCCGATTCCAGCAGATGCATGAGGATCGGCGAGGTGATATAATACGGCAGATTCGCGCAGACCGCGACCTCACGGCTGCCGAAATGCGCCTCCAGAAAGTCACGCAGACTTACCTTCATAATATCCTGCCAGACGATGCTGACATTGTCAAAGCCCGCGAGCGTTTCCGCCAGCACCGGCTTTAAGCGGCGGTCAAGCTCGACCGCTGTCACCTGCTCCGAGCGCAGCGCAAGCTGCTGCGTCAGAACGCCGAAGCCCGTACCGATCTCCAGAACGCCGCATTCCCGCGACGGGATGCCGTATTCCGCGATTGCCGGACAGACCTCCGGATCAATCAGAAAATTCTGGCCGAGCCCTTTGGAAAACGAAAAATCATAGCGCTTTGAAAGTGCGCGTATGACTTGCATATCTGTCAGTTCGAGCATGACTTTTCCTTTCTTTCTTATCAAGTATTGCCGTCCGGAAATATAACCGTTGTCTCAAATCCGTCCGCATATGCATCGAGCTGCTCATCATCAATCTCGCCGTGAATGAAATCCAGAATGATCTCCGCAAAAAGCATTGTAAGATCGCTGTATTCCGTCTCATCACCGTGATCGTTCGCTATGATTTTTCCGCAGTCCGCATCATAAAAGATCAGCTCGCCGTCGCCAATCATCTCACCAAGCAGAATACGGCGCTTTTCATCGCCCCATTCCCATTCCTCCTCCAGCGATTCCCCGACCTGACTGAGTGTCGAAAGATCCAGATTTGCCGCTGAAATCATGATACCGTTCGTGAATAAATAGAAATCCTTCAGCTCATCCGTGAGACGAATCTGTGTCTGCGCCTCGAAGCTGTCAATATCGGCCTGCGATACCGGCGCATAGAGACTGACCGTTAACTCGTCCGGATAGTTCTTTGCCAGATGGAGCAGCAGATTCATTTCTTCACTGAATTCTACATGAGCCGGAACGACTGCTGTTTCAGGATCCTGCTCAGCGGGCATACGATATTCGTCTGACATCATTCACACCTCTTTTTGATTGTTTGAATATATTATAAATGCAGCTTTCAAAAACAGTCGGCTTATTGACTGTATCCATTGCACTTTTCGGGAGAATATGCTATAAGCCGGCAGTGCCGGCCTCCGATATGAGATCATACAGCGAAAAAGGCCCTTTAATATAACTGTATCCATTGCACTTTTTTTCATAATATGCTATAATATGAAAAACGGCGCGCAGTCTGCCGCCGCGGAAAGGAATGAACAATCATGAACCGCAGAGACAAGATCAACTATTATCTCGATATTGCTGAGGCCGTCTCCGAGCGCAGCACCTGTCTGCGCCGCAAATTCGGCGCAATCGTCGTCAAGAATGACGAGATCATTTCCACCGGCTATAACGGCGCACCCCGCGGCCGGAAAAATTGCAGCGACCTCAATTTCTGCTACCGCGAACGGATGCAGGTGCCGCGCGGCCAGCGCTATGAGCTCTGCCGCAGCGTCCATGCAGAGGCCAATGCGATCATCAGCGCAAGCCGCTCCGATCTGCTCGGCGCAACGCTCTATCTCGCCTGCCACGATGCCAAGACCGATCAGCTGGACGGTGCCGTCGAGCCATGTTCCATGTGCAAGCGGCTCATCCTCAATGCCGGAATCTCCGAAGTCATCATCCGGCAGGATAAGGATACACACTTCACGATCCGCACCGCCGACTGGATCGAGAATGACGATTCTCTCGCCGAAGATCCCGGCAGGACGGGCTATTGACCGCTGTCGGTCTCCGCAGTCGCGATCACGGCACGGACGACAGGCTCCGTCTCCGCTGTCACCTTCGTAAAACAGAACAGATAAACCGTCTGCCGTACCTGTATCAGGTGCAGGACGGTTTTTTCTTTGCCGTTCCACTGCGCCGTCAGCGTCGGGGAATGCCGCAGAAATCCGTGCTGCATTTCCGGCAGACTGTGCGGCAGGCCGAGCCTGCGGAATGCAAGCTGCAAATCCAGCGCCGAGACCGTCCGGATGCGCCGCCGGAACGGCATCTGCATCAGCGTCAGTTCCAGCCCCGACACCTCGCCGTGCAGCTGAACAAGATCCTTCTGCCTACGGTCTGCAATGAAATCCGCCGGCAGTGAAAGCGTCAGCCTGCCGCCGAAGCAGCGCGCCCGCCGCGGCAGAATCACGATCTGCTCATGGAAACGGAAACGGGGGCGTCTGCGCCGCAGCCATTCCCGCGCACGCAGAAAGAAGCCCTTCTGCTGCGGTTTCTGTGCTGCCATCGCAAACACCCCCTTTCGGTCAAGGCGGAAGCGGCGCTCATCCGACGATTGCCGTCACAATGAAGCCGTCGATATTGTTGCCGGAGATCTCGTAGGAGCCGCCCTTCGGTACCGGTACGGAAAGATTATCCCGCACCCCGACCGGCACATAATAAATATGATAGGTCAGCTCGGATGTACTGTATTCGAGAATCGTGCCGCTGAAGAAATCATGCTCCTTCTTCAGCATATCGAGATACTCCTCCAGACAAAGCCCCTTTTCCGCCATATACGCAGCGTGCGGCACACCGACATAGCGGATCGCCGTATAGCCGCCGCGCTCGCCCGTCAGATCGCTCTTGTCAGGCGGATAGCGGAGAATATAGCCGTAGCTCGCCATATGGTCAAAGAGCCACGAATACGGCGCAACATTCTGCACATACTCATAGGCGCCGTCATCATGCTTTAAGTGAAGCTGCACATCCAGACCTGTCGAGGATTCAGGATTGCTCTTTTCCTGATTGGTCTCCAGATAGCCGTAATTGAACATGATCTCCTTGTTCGCGGTCGCGCTGTAATAAGCCTTCATCAGCCGGTTGAATTTCGCGAGCGCGCCCTTATTCAGCGAGGTATGCCCCGGATAGGAGATCTCATAGGTATCCTGCCGGTCATCCGCATAATAGACCTGCTCCAGATCCAGCTCATCTGCACCGAGATGACTGGGATTTGCAGCGTTGACCAGCACCAGCGTACCGCTGTAAACGGCATTCGCCTGCACCGGAATCTCCTGATAGCCGGCGGGCAGGACATAGGCCGGCTCCTCGCTGCTTTCCTCGGCAGCGGTCGTTGTCGAGCCCAGATCATGGCTCGGCTCCGCATCGGTAATCATGACCGGAACATTTGCCATCGTCTGCGCGGCGGGATCCTTTGTCTCAGGCGGCTGTGTCTCCGCCGGCGGCGCCGTCGTCTGTTCAGCGGTCGCCTCTGAGCTTTCCTTCGAGGTCTCCGCCGTCCCCGTCTTATTTGCGGTACAGCGCGACACGCAGGAGCCGAGCAGAAATATCAGAAGAACCAGTACAATCGCCGCGACAGAGATTCTGTCCCAGCGGATTCTTCGTTTGCTTGCCATCAGGGAACCTCCCCTTTCAGAATCGGAACAATCGGAAAAAAGCACAGTCTCACATCAGAACGGGATGTGAGACTGTGCCGCAGAATTCAGACCGGATCAGACACCGGGTGCTTCAGCGGGTGCGCCCTCCAGCGCACTGATCGCAGCCGCAAGCTCGTCATTGACAGCAGAGGTATCGGCTGCCGCTGCGGGCGCCATACCCATTTCCGCCATCAGGCGCTCCAGCTCGGAATCGACCTTTGCATTGCGCTCGAGCTCCTCGAAGGTCGCGACCTCCTCCGGCTTGCCGGAGCCGAGAATCTCGCTGAACGCAGCTGCTTCGGCTTCCTTGCGCTCGATCTTCTCTTCCATTCTGGTGAGCTTGTCGAAGGAGCTCTTGGTGTCGATGCCGCCGAGTGTCTGTGCAAGCTCCTTGGTCGTATCGGCCATCTGGGAGCGTGCGATCAGCATTGCCTCGCGGGACTTGGCTTCCTGCATCTTGGATTTCAGCACTTCAACCTGAGAACGGATTGCTTCCGTCTGGTTGGAAATTGTCTCATACATTTCGCGGTAATTCGCGACATCCTCGTCTGCCTTGACCTTGCTTGCGAGAGCCTTCTTTGCAAGCTCAGCATCGCCGGCCTTCAGAGCGGCCTTCGCACGGCTTTCCCAGCTTGCGGAAACGGCGCAGGCATTGCGGTACTGCTTTTCGACCATGCGCTCGCTGGCAACCGCCTTGCCGAGTGCCTGTGTTGATTTTGTCAGCTCCTTCTGCATATCGACGATGATCTGCTTTACGAGCTTCTCCGGATCCTCTGCCTTGTCGAGCATATCGTTGATGTTCGCCTTGAGAATATCACTGAGTCTGGAAAAAATACCCATCTGAAGTAACCCTCCTGTTTCCATATAAATTAGAAATTTGAAAAGTGATGCCGGATCAACGCAGCAGGACAGACTGCTGCTGTTATGTCTATTATACCAAATCTTCTGCATATTGTCAAGTGGCACCGCGCAAAGAATTTCTCCCGCCGCGCTGAATGACTGATGGAGTAGATGAATCAGGCGTCAGGGCTATGCATTTTCTGTTGTGTGATTGCATTCAGCGGTGCAAAAGATCAGTGAATGGGGGAAGACACCCCCTTCGGGGTTTCTTCCCCCAAGCCCCTTTTTTCCTCGCTTTCGGAACGCAGGGGAGTTTCGCTCTCTGCGGAGAGCGACGAGGGCTCTCGCCCGCTTCGCTATGAGTTTGCTCTGCAAACTCACCTCGACCCGCAAGCTTTTTGAAAAAAGCTTGACCAAAAACTTTGGATGACATCGCCGGATACGAATGATAATTTCCTGATTGGCCGTTTCTAAAACTGACCGCCCGTTCATTTTTTTGCATATTTCAGCAGGCAGACCGTTTCGATGCCGGTGGTGTGCGGAAACATATCGACCGGCTGGATGCGCTGCACGCGGTAGCCCGATTTCACAAGCTGCATCAGGTCGCGCCGCAGCGATTCGATCCCGCAGGAGATATAGACGATCCGCGCAGGCTTCAATGCGGCGGCAGCGCGCAGGAATTTCGCATCCGCACCCGCCCGCGGCGGATCCATCAGCAGCACATCACAGCGGCCGCCCTCCTTCGCCGCCTGCTGCATGAATTCTCCCGCATCGCCGTTCCGGAATCGGATATTGTCAAGATGATTGCGCTTTGCATTGTCGGCGGCATCGCGGCAGGCGGAACGGTTCAGCTCTACGCCGATGACCTCCGCGCCCTGCTTCGCACAGATCATGCCGAGCGTACCGGTGCCGCAGTAAGCGTCGATGACGGTCTCGCCCTTTTTGAGTGCCGCCGCCTCGATCGCGCAGCGATAGAGCTTTTCGGTCTGCGCCGGATTGACCTGATAGAACGATGCCGGAGAAATGCGGAACCGGCAGCCGCAGAGATCGTCCTCGATAAAGCCCTTGCCGTACAGCGTGACCGAGCGCGGGCCTAGCGTCAGCGGCAGGCCGTCCGGACAGATATTCTGCACGATCGTTGTCAACTCCGGATGTGCCTTGACAAGCCCGTCAATCAGATGCTTTTTCGCAGGCAGGATCGGCGATGCCGTGACCAGCACCAGCATGATCTGTCCGGTCGAGCGGGAAACGCGGATCAGCGTATGCCGCAGCAGTCCCGTTCCGGTGCGGAGATCATAGGGCGCGATGCGCAGGCTCTGCATCAGCGTTTTCAGCGTCCGCAGGATCGGTGCGGCGTGTTCGTCCTCCAGCATACAGTCATCGACCGTCACCATTTTCTGGCCGGAGGACTGATAGACGCCGGAGACGATCTTTTTCCGCGGATCCCGCGCAAAGACATTCTGCACCTTGCCGCGGTAGCCGTAGGGCTGCTCTGCGGGAATGATCGGCAGAACCTTGCCGAATGTGCCGAGCATCCGCTCCGCTTTTTCCTGCTTCCGGCGGATCTGGTCTGCATAGGGCTCATCGAGCTGACAGCCGCCGCAGCGCTTGAAACAGCGGCAGCGCCTTGCGCCCGTCTCCGGATCGGTGTATGTCTGATTCATTGCAGTCTCCTTTCAACTCATGTACCTTTTGCCCGGCCAGGGGATAGTGGTGTCTCCGACGGATTTATATTGGGGCTCCGCCCCAAACCCCGCCCAAG
>CAMOOV010000176.1 GCA_946621745.1 uncultured Ruminococcus sp. | reverse complement strand
CCCCAGCGTTCAAGAGCCCGCGGGCTTGGGTGCCTGCGATAGAGGCACCCATTCTTAAATAGCATCCGCGAAGCGGATACCTCTTTTTCAAAACAGCGGGATTAACCGAATAATAATTTGTTTGATTGAATCCATTGCACTTTTCGTAAGGATGTGCTATAATGATATCAGCGGCCGCAGAGCCGGAACGAAAGGAGCAGAAGCATGAAGCGACTATTGGCAATACTGGCGGCGGGACTGCTCCTGCCGTTTGCCGGCTGCGGCAAAAAGCCGACGGAGCCGCAGGTCAGTGAACCCGAATATAACCTCGTTGTTGAGGATGCGACAAAGCCCGCGGAGAACGCGCAGGTGCAGACTGTCACCGAGGTCGTCACCGTAACACAGATCGTGACAGTCACGGAGATCGTCACTGTCACGCGGATCGTCGATGTTCCGCGGGAGGATGCCGAATCGTCCTATGATGCCGGCGAGCTGAACGAGACCGAGCCGCTTGCAGTCGATGTGAAGATCGACAAGGACGGAACCTATACCACAAAGGACGATGTCGCGCTGTATATTTACACCTACGGTGAGCTGCCGAAGAACTTCATCTCGAAGAAGGAAGCGCAGAAGCTCGGCTGGGAGGGCGGCTCGCTGGAGCCCTACGCGCCCGGCTGCTGCATCGGCGGAAGCTATTTCGGGAATTACGAGGGTGCGCTGCCGGAAAAGGAAGGCCGCGAATATACCGAATGCGATATTGATACACTCGGCAAAAAATCACGCGGCGCAAAGCGCATTGTTTTTTCCAACGACGGACTCATTTATTATACCGGCGATCACTACAAAACATTTGAATTACTTTACGGGGAGGAATAGCTATGAATGTGACGATCGACTGCGCACAGATCCGCACGAAGTCGGATTTCCATACAAAGTTTTCGCAGATGCTGAAGCTGCCGGGCTTTTACGGCGAGAATCTCGACGCGCTGCATGACTGCCTGACCGACCTCCCGCAGAAATCGGTCATTACGCTGCTGCATACGCAGTGCCTGATCGACAATCTCGGCCCCTACGGACGCGCCGCACTCTCTGCAATGGCGCACGCGGAGCGTGAAAACCCCGGCTGGCTGACGATCAATATGCTGTGAAACGGACGCACCTCGCTCTGAGGTGCGTTTTGATTTGACGGCGGATTACAGTCACAGAAAAGGGGCATGAGGCGGAGAAAGCCCTGCCGGTGTGCATCCGCGAATAATCGCCGCAGAACGCCGCCGGATTTCTGGACAAACTGCCTGAAATATGCAGATTTCTTGACTTTCAGCGGAAACTGTGCTATAATACATAAGTCTGGCCTGTATATCTCGCACAGCCCTACAAATGACGCAGGAGGATGACATGAAACAGGATCGCAGCCGCTCCGGAGAGATTATCAGAGTCAGCCGGCGCGGCATTGCTGTGAATATTGTGCTTGTGCTGTTCAAAGCGGCGGTCGGGCTGGCGGCACATTCGATTGCCGTTGTGCTGGATGCCGTCAATAACCTGACAGATGCTGTTTCCTCGCTGATTACGATTATCGGCACAAAGCTCGCAGGCAAGGCGGCTGACCGCAAGCATCCCTACGGTCACGGGCGGATCGAATACATTGCGGCATCCTTTGTTGCGCTTTTGATTCTCGCAGCGGGACTGACCTCGCTGAAGGAATCCATAAACAAGCTCCTGCACCCGGAGACACTGAATTATACCTTTGTCTCTGTGGTTGTCATTATCGGCGCACTGGCGGCAAAGGTGCTGCTCGGTACCTATTACCGCAAAAAGGGGATCGAGCTGAATTCCGATTCGCTGACCGCCTCCGGAACGGATGCGCTGTTTGATGCGGTGATCTCGCTTGCGACGCTGATCTCCGCGGTCATCAGCATGACCGCCGGAGTCAATCTTGAGGGCATCCTCGGCATCGTGATCTCGCTGCTGATCCTCAAGGCCGGCATGGAGATCATCACCGGAACGATCAGCCGCATCATCGGAACCCGGGCAGATGATGATTTTACATCGAAGATCAAAGAGGTCATCTGTGCTGATCCGAATGTCCGCGGTGCCTATGATCTGATCCTGCATAACTACGGGCCGGAGACATATTTCGGTTCTGTGCATATCGAAGTGGATGACAATATGACCGCACGCGAGATCGACGCGCTTTCGCGAAGTCTGGCCGGAACGATCTACCGCGAATACAGTGTGCTGATGACATTCGGCATTTACGCGGCGAATACACATAATGAAGCCGCCGTCGAGATCCGCAGTGCTGTGACCGGAATCACCGGCCGATTCCCGGCGATCCGTCAGGTTCACGGCTTTTATCTGGAGGAATCTGCGCGGATTGTTTCATTTGATATCCTGCTCGATTATGATATCGACAATCCGGATACGATCACGGATTCCGTCCGGCAGGCGCTGACGGAGCGCTTTCCGGGGTATGAATTCTGTATTCACATTGACCGCGATTTCAGCGAATAAAAATAGAGAGGGAGACTGTGTATGGTATTCAGCAGCTTTGCATTCCTGCTGTGGTTTCTGCCGTTCTGTCTGATCGCATATATGCTGATGCAGAAGCCGCAGAAGAATCTGGTTCTGCTGATTTTCAGCATTGTGTTTTATGCATACGGCGCAGTGGAAACGCCGCTGTATCTCTGGCTGATCCTCGGCTCGGTTGTCATCAACTGGGGCTGCGGCATGATGATCGGCCGGCGCGACGGCAGGGAAAAGCTCTGGCTGACGCTTGGTCTGATCTGGGATTTCGGCAATCTGTTCGTATTCAAATATACCGATTTCTTCATTAAGAATCTCAATGCACTCGGCTTCCACCTGCCGCTGACGAATCTTGTCCTGCCGCTCGGCATCAGCTTTTTCACATTCCAGATCGCATCCTATCTGATTGATGTATACCGCAGGCAGGTCGATGTGGAATATGACCTGATCGACCTCGGCACCTATATCCTGATGTTCCCGCAGCTGATCGCCGGCCCGATCGTGCGCTTCTCGGATGTGCAGAAGGAACTGCATGACCGCCGTGTCAAGCCGGAGGAATTCAATGAGGGCGTGCAGCTTTTCATCATCGGTCTCGGCCGCAAGGTGCTGCTCGCCAATATGCTCGGTCTGCTCTGGACGGATCTGCAATCGGTCGGCTATGACGCGATCTCAGGCAAGGCAGCATGGATGGGCATTATTGCTTACAGTATGCAGCTTTATTTCGACTTCTCCGGTTATTCGCAAATGGCGATCGGCATGGGATTGATGTTTGGTTTCCATTTCCCGAAGAACTTCGACCACCCGTATATCTCGACCACGATGACCGAATTCTGGCGCCGCTGGCACATGACACTCGGCACATGGTTCAAGGAATATGTCTATTTCCCGCTCGGCGGCAACCGCAAGGGCAAGCGGAGAATGTATCTCAATATGTTCATTGTCTGGACGCTGACCGGCTTCTGGCACGGCGCCGACTGGAACTTCATTCTCTGGGGAATGCTGCTGTTCTGTCTGCTTTCGATCGAAAAGGCGGGACTCGGCAAGATCCTCGATCAGCACAAGTGGCTCGGTCATCTGTATATGCTGTTCTGGATTCCGATGTCGTGGCTGCTTTTCGCAATCACTGATATGAAGCAGATCGGTATGTATTTCTCGAAGCTCTGGGGCTTCGGCGGGCCTGCGCTCATGGCAAAGGACTATGTGAAATACTGGGGCACCTACGGCAAATGGCTCATCATCGGCCTGATCTTCTGCACCGCATTCCCGGAGAAGCTGTTCAAGGCGATGAAGGAACGGCAGAAGTATCCGGCGAGCCGATATTTCTGGATCGCAGAGACCGTGCTGATCGCGGCATATGTCATCATCGCACGGAAATGGTGGTTTGCGCTGCTGCTCGCCGTGCCGTATCTGCGTGAGATGCTCTATCAGCGCGTACCGAAATGGAACAAAAAAAAGTTTCTTCAGTTCTTCTGGGTGCCGGAGCTTGCCGTTGTGCTGGGCGCATCCATGTATTGTATCTATATGGGAATGAACAATCCGTTCCTGTATTTCCGTTTCTGATGATTGAGGAGGAATCAAAATGAGTGAAAATCAACCGGAACGCAATGAGCGCAGACGCGCAGACGGAGAGCGTCCGCGGAAGAAGGCTTCTGCAAACGGTGCGCGGCCGCAGAGACCTGCAAACGGTGAGCGGCCGCAGAGACCTGCAAACGGTGAGCGGCCGCAGAGATCTGCAAACGGTGAGCGACCGCGCAGACCGCGCACCGATGACGCACAGCGCACACGCAGAGCTGCCGGGGACGCAGAGCGTCCGGTACGCCGGGAGCGTCCGGAGGGTGCGCGTACAGCTGCTCCGACACGCAGTTCTACGCAGTCCCGGCAGAGAAGCGATGCAGCAAGAAAGCAGACGATCATCCGCTCGGTCGCGGCAGTCGCCGTGATCGCGCTGTTCCTGATTGTCGGCAAAATCTTCTTCTGGAATAAGGATACTACGAAGAATACGCAGGAAAATCAGGCTTCCGTTGCGGAGGTCGGCGTTACGACCACGGCAGAGGTCACGACAACAACCGCCGAGACCACGACCGTCACGACAACCGAAGCAACTGCGGAGGTTCATTTTGAGACCTATCCGCCGACTGCCGGCGGTGCCGATGCATCGACGCAGACACAGGCTGTGACCGATGCTGCTGCCGCGCAGACAGAAGCCGTCACGACCGAAGCTGCCGCTCCCGCAAAGGGATTCCCGGTCAATGCGCCGGACGGCTACTTCAATGACGCGCTGTTCATCGGCGATTCGAGAACTGTCGGACAGGCCTGCTTCGGACCGATCGACGGCGCGACCTACTTTGCGACTGTCGGCCTTGCGACCTATAAGATTGACGAGGCGGTCAGCGAGGTACCGGGTACAGAGGGCATGAGCTTTGCAGATGCACTTGCGATGAAGCAGTTTACGAAGGTCTATATCATGCTCGGCATCAACGAGCTGGGCAATGATCTCAATACGACGATGAACAATTTCAAAAACCTGATCGCCCGTATCCAGCAGGCGCAGCCGAATGCAGTCATCATCATCGAAGCGAATCTCCATGTTTCGGCTACCCGCCACAACAGCGATGCGCTCGTCAACAATACGGTCATCAACAGCTTCAACGCCGGCCTCGCGCAGCTTGCCGATAACGACAAGGTCTATTATATTGATGTCAATCCGGTGTTCGACGATGCAAACGGCTGCCTGACCGCTGAATACACGAGCGACGGCACGCATCCCTATGCGAACCAGTATGCGAACTGGGCAGACTTCATTCGCAAGAATGCAGTCGTGAAATAAGCAGGGCAGGTGAGGGTATGGCTGTCAAGCTCCCGCAGCAGGACCGTATTGCGAAAATCTCGTCGCTGATTCAGCTCATCATCTTTGTGATCCTTTTTCTGACGATCTATCTGCTGCTGCGCCGTGTGGTGCATTCGTGGATCCTGCGGATCCTGATTCTGCTGGCGGATTACGCAGCAGTCAGTATGTTTGTTTATGCTGTGATCCGGCCGCTCTTTGCGAAGATCGAGGAGCGGATTCGGAAAAAATAACAAAAAATCTCCGATGGATTTCGGTTCATCGGAGATTGTTGTAATATGTAAAGGAGGTTTTTATGGGCAATATTGCGATTGCTAAGGAGACGGTTGATGTCATCAAGGCAGGTGAATATTCGTATGACGGGCGCACGGTGCGGCTGCCGGAGTACGATTTTGCAGCGGTGGAGGTCATCTCGCCGGAGGCCGGTGCAGCGCTGCTGGAAGCGCCGCTGCCGGAGTCGGGAGCGCCCTGCAAGATCACGGTGACAACCGACGATTCGATCTCGGCAGCACTGAAGCTCCGGCATCCGCTCGTGATGAATTTCGCGAATGCGCATCATGCAGGCGGAGGCTTTATGCTCGGTGCGAATGCACAGGAGGAGGCGATCTGCCGGTGCAGTACGCTCTTTGCCTCGATCACATCGCAGGCCGCGCGCGAAATGTACGGCTACAACAATACGCATCCTTCTGCGGTCGAATCGGACTATATGCTGTTCTCGCCGGAGGTTACGGTTTTCCGCGACGGTGCCTGCAATTTCCTCCCGGAGACGGCGCAGATCTCGGTCATGACGGTTCCGGCGCCGAACCGCCGCGGAGCAGCCGTGTTTGCATCTGCCGCCAAGATCGGGGAAGCGATGTACCGGCGTATCCGCATCATGCTGCGGTTTGCGGCACAGCGCGGAATCCGTGAGCTTGTGCTGGGTGCATGGGGCTGCGGCGCATTCGGCAACGATCCGCAGGCGGTCTCCGGCTATTTCAAACGCGCATTGCTGGAGGACGGTCTCGGTGCGTATTTTGATACGGTCGTCTTTGCGATCTACGGCAAACCGGACAGCAAAAACTATCTCGCATTCAAAAAGACATTCGGCTGAACGCGGTCATACAACGAGGGAGTGGCTATTAAGCGATTTTATATTACGCTTCCGGCGATGTCATCCAAAGTTTTTGGTCAAGCTTTTTT
>CAMOOV010000175.1 GCA_946621745.1 uncultured Ruminococcus sp. | reverse complement strand
GCAAAATTTGACGAAAAGACGTGCATGAATCCCTATGTGGACAGGTTCTTATACTCAGCTCAGCAGCAGACCGAGCAGGGTAAAGCCGTCTGCCTTGTTGCCCTCCGCCGCACGGATTGTGATCTCATGCTCCGCCGGCGCATCGCCGGTCAGGATTTCGGCGGCCTCTGCGTAATTGCCCCAGCCGCCGGGGAAATCGCCGTCCAGCGTCTTTTTCTTTTCGCCGTCCACCCAGACCTCATATTTGCCGGATTTCCCGTCGATCGTCCGCTGATACAGCACGCCGATATTCGTGCTTTCGGTATGGAATGTAATGCTGCCTGCGGTCCCGGTCGTCCAGTTATGCGGGAAGCTGCTGTTGACCTCCGCCTCTGCAAAGCCGGTCACATCCTCCGCAGTCAGCACATCCGAACCGGCGATCTTCGGCTGCTGATAGCGGTCGTCGCTGACCGGCTCCGCCGTGAAGCTGAGATCGGTGGTGTCGATATTGTCAAGATCCGCAAGAACGGAGTTGAAATAACTCCAGAGCAGCTCCGCCGCAATGCCGTGTCCACTGCTGTTCGGGTGGATATTGTCCGGCGAGATATCCTGCCAGGTGAATGTCCCCGCCTTGATCTCCGGCATGACTGCATTCTTATAGGAAATCATCGGCAGATCATAGGCTTCGCCGATCTTTTTATGCGTTTCATAGAGCGAGGTGCCGTTGTCCTGTGTCATGAACAGCAGAATGACGGCCGGCTGATTGTCCTGCTCCAGAATGCGCCGCACAAGGCTGTCATAGCTTTGCAGATCGCGCAGCGGATCCGTGTCATTGACCGAGAATTCGACGATGACCACATCCGGCTTTTCCGCGAGCAGATCACGCTCTGCACGGTGTACGCCGATATAGCTGCCGGTCGCGCCGATGCCCGCATTGACATAGCCGAGCTTATTCGCCGCCTCCGGAAATGCCTTGACCCACCATGCCATTGAGCGGAATGCATAGGTCTCCTGCGAGGACTGCGCGCCGGTGCCCTGCGTGATCGAGCCGCCGATCACGCCGAAGGTGATCTTCTCCTTGTTCTGTGCGCGCTTCATGACATTTGCGAGCCTTGCGCGGTTTCCGACATTCAGCACGGCGCGTCTGCACATTTCTTCGGTCGTCATGCCGAGATCCAGCGTCGGAAGACCGAGAGAGGCATCTGCGGGCTGCCATGTGTCATCCGCGGGGATGCCGTCGGAGCCCTGCGCGGAGACCGGCGCGGGCGCATCGTTTTCTGAGGATTCTGCTGCTGCGGAGGATTCTGCCGCAGAGGATTCCGCAGGGGCGGAGGAGGATGCGGTCTGAGAGCTGCCGCCGCAGGCAGTCAGACTGCCGAGCAGCACTGCGGCCATGACCGCCGCGATCGTTTTCTTTGTTTTCATATGGTAACCTCTTTCTATAAATATACACGCCGACACAAACCGGGATTTATGGGGCTGCGTATGATGAATAAGGTATCCGCTTCGCGGATGCTATTATAGAATGGGTGCCTCTATCGCAGGCACCCAAGCCCGCGGGCTCTTGAACGCTGGGGGAATTCCGCACTCTGCGGAGTGCGGCTTAGGGCTCTGCCCTAAGAACCCGCAAGCCTTTGAAAAGGCTTGACCTAAACTTTGGATGGCGCTCCGGATAACGAACAGAGTCCCCGTACAGAAGCCGCGAACAGCGGCGTGTATTTGTGCGGTTCGGAGCGTGAGCGCGACCGTGCCTTTAGCACAACGGCTGTCGGCCCTGCCGACTCCGGTTTGTATTCAGAATGTCACGGGGCGGTCTGTGCCGATGATGCCGATATAGCATTTTCCGGGGCTGACCGTCAGCTCCGCACCGGATGCATCATACAGCTGAACCGGCGCTGTCTCCGCAGATTTCTTCCATGTCAGCGGGACAATGCTGCCGTTCGCGGCATACCAGCCCGTCCCCCCGCTGAGCGCGACATCCATAAGATAGCCGTCCTCACGGGTATGGATATCCGTCTGCAAAATCATCACATTCTCAAAGCTGAGCTGCGTCTCCGTCCGCGCATCCATATGCGGGCTGCCGGAATGAAATTTCAGATATGTGCCGGATTCCTCACTGTACCGGAATGTGCTGTAATAATTGCCGGAAAATTCCAGCGTGATCTCTGCGGCAGGCTGTCCGCCGGCGAGATTCAGCTGCTCCGCCGCAAAATGAAATACCGGATGCTGATATTCCGGCAGAAGCTCCGTCCGGACGCTGTGCGCCGCGAGATATTCCGCAATGCGGCTGCCGTCCAGATATCCGGTATGCTCCGCGGAATAGGTCTTCTGCCGCTCGGCATCCCGGAAAAACAGCGTACCGGAAAGCGTGCCGCCGTCGAAATGGTCGATGCCGGTGCGCTTTAATGTTTCCAGCGCGATCGTCTGATCGCAGCCCCAGTGGAAATACAGCGCATCCATGCCGAGACAGAGCAGCGGATAATAATACCGGCAGCTCCGCACGGAGCAGACTGCCGGCACCGCCGTATGATCGGCATATACAGCCATGAGCCGCGTGATGCCGCCCTCGACCGGTATCTCATAGATCTGATCCGCCGCTGCAATGCCGTACTGCGGGAGCGAGCCGGTCAGGTTGTTGACCATGACCGCCGCCGGGCGCCGCAGACACGCCTCCGCTGCATAGCCCTCCTCGCCGGTCAGCGGATTGCGCGGGGGCGCCGTTGTTGTGGTGACTGTCGTTGTCTCCGCAGTCGTCACTGTACTGCTCGTCAGGGCTGTCGTACTTGCTGTCACGGTCGTAACGGCTTCGGTCACGGAGGTCTCCGCCTCTGAGACCGGTGCCGATGCATGGCTGCTGCATCCGGCGAGCAGGAGCGCCGCCGTCAGCATCGCCGCAAGTCTGCGGATCGTTCGCATTCTATCCGTTTCACTTCCTCTGTATTCAGCACCGCATCAGTTGTGTCCGGCTGCCTCGATGACGATGCAGGTGACATTATCCGCACCGCCGTTTGCGATCGCGGCATTGACCAGCGCCTGCGCATGGTTTTCGCGCTCTGCTCCGAGCAGCGCTGCGATCTCGCTGTCAGTACACATATCCGTCAGGCCGTCGCTGCAAATAAGCACCTTGCCGTCATCCAGCGCAAAGGACGGATAGGAAAGCGCCTGCAATCCGAAATCCATATCGTCAATACCGAGATAGGAGATCAGGCGGTGTGCTTCCGGACTGTGCTTCGCCTGTTCCGCGGTGAAGATGCCGTCGCGGTATTTCTGCGCTGCGAGCGTCTGATCCTCCGTGACCTGCCGGAACTGTCCCTGCCGGAAATAGTAAACTCTGCTGTCGCCGATGCTGTAAACATAAACCCGCCCGGCGCTGACACAGGCAAGCGCCATTGTGCAGCCTCCCCTGCCCTGTGCGCGTTCGTCGATCATCTGACAGATGCGGCGGTTCGCGGCCGTAACAAATGCATCGACCTTCCGGCTGAGTCTGCCGGCGCTGCCGCTGCGGATCATGCGCAGATGCTCCGAAAGTGTTTCTGCGGCAATGCGGGAGCAGTCCCCGCCGAACGCCTCTCCTCCCATGCCGTCAAAAACCGCGCAGGTACGCAGAATATCCGCCGCAAATATCTGCTGCCGCGTATCGCTTGCTCCCGAACCGATCCCAAGGGAATCGGCACAGAAATGATCTTCGTTTTCCTCACGCAGCAGACCGGTATTTGTCGCTGCGGAAATCTTCAGAAATTCAGGCGGCGGAAACCTCCGTCTTTTTACCTGCTGCCAGATCCAATCCAATCGCATAAGCATCGCCCCTTATCAACCGCATCACGGGATTCTGTATATATATTCACCGAATTCGATGCAGGTTTTCGACTCTATTCCTGTATATTGTATCATATTCACGAAAAAAAGTCAATCACCAATCTGAAACAGCCGCCGGGCGCATCTGCCCGGCCGTTCCGTCGGCCGATATCAAAAATATACAGAAATACGCACAAAAATCATCAAAAAGGATTGACGGATTCAGAGAAATGTGCTATACTTAATATATCTATTTTATCCGACTGCCGGTTATCCGGCACCGCAGCAGAACAAGTCTGTTCTGCGAATACAACAGGTCTTGTGACAGAAAGGAGTTCCTGTCTTATGATGAAGCACCGTATTTTCTCAATGCTCACCGCAGCGTCAGTCATGCTCACCGGCATCGGCACGGGCGCGGCACTCCCCGCAGCAGCGGAGACAGAGGCCGATCTCGACTGTGTCATGCACATGGGCAGCAATCAGTCGCTGCAAAACACCTCCCGCTACGCCACGACCGTGAAATCCGCACTGGTGCCGCTCGGCACCGGCTGGATGCGCGTGCAGGGTGCGCTCAGCGATGCACCGGGGAAATTCATGGCGGAATACTACAACAGCAGCTTCAGGCTGACTGACAGAGTCTATGTCGATCAGATCCTGCCGATCTGGGGCGGCTTCCATGCCGGCTCCGACGGCTGCTATTATGTGCTGACCGGCCAGAATAATCCGGAGGAGGATGACACGCTGCCGGTCATGGACATTGCAGTCTATGACAGCGACTGGAACCTGCTCGGCCATGACGCGCTGAAGGGCGCAAATACGACTGTGCCGTTTGATGCAGGCTCGGCGCGCTTTGCCGATGACGGCGATCATCTCATCGTCCGCACCTGCCACGAAATGTATCAGTCCAGTGACGGCTATAATCATCAGTCCTGCGTGACGATTGAGCTGGATATGCAGACGAGAAAGATCACGGATTCCTATACGAAGGTCATGAACTCTGACTATGGCTATGTCAGCCATTCGTTCAACCAGTTCGTTCTGCTGGACGGCACGCATATTGTCGCACTCGATCACGGCGATGCGCATCTGCGCGGCGTCGAGCTGACATACTATAATACAAACTTCACGACAGGGCAATTTGTTCCTGACTATTATACAAAATGCACGGTTCTCAACGCAATGCCGTTCCCCTACGGCGGCAGCGGCAATAACACGACCGGCGCTTCCGTCGGCGGCTTTGAGCAGAGCGGTACGCACTATCTCGCTGCTGTCAGCTCCATCGACCAGTCGAGCGAGGAATCTTTCAACAGCTGCAAAACGCGAAATGTTTATATCATTTCTGTCGAGAAAGATTTGCTTGATAAGAGCGGCACGGCTGTGACACAAATCACGGATTATGCCGAGGGCGAATCCTCCGCATCCACGCCGCAGCTTGCCGCGCTCGGCGACGGCAGCTTCATGCTGCTCTGGATGAAGGACGGAGCCACGCAGTATATGCTGCTGGAATCCGACGGTCAGCCGGCTGACGGCGAGATCTATTCCTTTGAGGGCAATCTGACCGACTGCCAGCCGGTCGTCTCAAACGGAAATGTCGTCTGGTATGACTGGCAGGATGAGAATATCACATTCCATACGATCCATACCGACGATATGTCGCATGAGACCGCTGTCTATACCGGCGGCCACGAATGGGAACGCCTTGCTGCGCCTGATGAAAACGGCAGAGCGCCGTTCCGCTGTGCGAAATGCGGCGAGGAGACCGAAAAAACAGTCCCGACAAACTTCAGAGTCTTTTTCAATCAGAGCGAGGACGGCTACGGAATGTACTCTTCCACAGCGCCTGCCGGTCTCGACATCGGCAACCGGATCAATATGCGCGTGTTGAAACAGTATGTCTCTCCCGCTGATGCGGAAATGGATTTTGTTTATGAGATTGCAGACGGCGCCGACAAGGTCACACCGCTGAATCTGTTTGTTCCCTCACTCGGAGTCCGTTCCTGCACGGTCAGCGATTTTGATGCAGAGACAGAATCCGTTGCTTTCCGCATCTATCCGAAATATAATCCGGAAATCGCAATAACCCAAACCGTCACGCTTCAGCACAAATATGAGGAGATCGAAACTGTCCGCCCGACGGTCGAGAGCGAAGGCTATATTCTCCGCCGCTGCTCCGGCTGCGGCCACGAGCATACCGAAATTCTCCCGAAGCTAATTGACCTCAATGACGAGCGCGTAACGGTCAGTATGAAGCCGGAATCCGCAGTCTTTGACCATGAAGCGCATCTGCCGGAGATCAGCATTGTGCTGACGGATCCGGAGACCGGCGAGGAGACCGCTGCGGAGCAGGATACTGACTATTCCGTTTCTGCAACAGCGCAGACCGAAGCGGGCGATATTGAGATCACGGTCACCGCGGCGGATGACAGTCTGCTGCTCGCGGGCTCCCGCACGGAGTTCTTCACGATCGCGCCGCAGGATATCGCCGCAGCAGCGGTCACGGTGCTTGACAATGAAACACACGATCCGGAAAAGGTCTTTGCACCGGATCTGGAAATCAGAGATGCACAGGACGAACTGATGACCGAGGGTACCGATTATACCGTCGAATTTGACGGCGAGGGCAGCTATACGCTCAGCGGTCTCGGCAACTACACCGGCAAACGGGACGGCGCATTCGAGATCCGGCTCATCGACCTTTCCGATTATCAGGTATCCTTCGCGGATGAAACACTCGCAGAAACCGGTTCGCTTGACTACACCGGCGAGCCGCTGGAGCCGGAGGTCACCGTCAGCGGCGACGGCAGAACGCTGCGGCCC
>CAMOOV010000174.1 GCA_946621745.1 uncultured Ruminococcus sp. | reverse complement strand
GGCAGCACGGTGCTCGGCGTACCGACGGCGAATCAGGCGTTTTTGCCGTGGCAGTGCATCCCGCACAGGGGCGTCTATGCCTCCTTCGCGGAGATCAACGATATCTGGGTGCCGGCAATCACGAATATCGGCGTTCGCCCGACCGTCACCGGCGGCGATGTCGAGCCGATCGCGGAAACGCATCTGATCGACTGGAGCGGCGATCTGGTCGGCACACTGCTGCCGGTCACGCTTTGCAGCTTTATCCGGCCGGAGCAGAAATTTGATTCGGTCGAAGCGCTGGCATCGCAGCTGAGGCGCGATATCAGGGCGCGGAAGCATCTGCTCCCCGCCGAGGGCATTCCCGCAGAGGCAGATTTTATTTGAATCGCTGCTTTTTCCCGATACTGACACGGAATTTTCACATAGAAGTCTTACAATATATTCCGTGAGTGATTTTTTTCAGAAAGGACTGAATCTTTCCCATGATCGAAGTACGGAATCTGACGAAGCATTACGGCGATAAGCACGCGGTCAACGACATCAGCTTTACCGTTGAGGACGGAGAGATCCTCGGATTTCTCGGCCCGAACGGTGCTGGCAAATCGACGACCATGAATATGCTTACCGGCTATATTTCTTCGACATCCGGTCAGGCGCTCATCAACGGCGTTGACATTCTGGAGGATCCGATCAAGGCGAAATCCTTCATCGGCTATCTCCCGGAGCAGCCGCCGCTCTATCTTGACATGACCGTCAAGGGCTATCTCAACTATATCTTTGACCTCAAAAAATGCAAGCTGCCCCGCAAGGCGCATCTGAAAGAGGTCATGGATTTGACCAAGATCACTGATGTGCAGGAACGCCTCATCAAGAACCTCTCGAAGGGCTACAAGCAGCGTGTCGGTCTGGCGCAGGCACTGGTCAACAATCCGCCCGTGCTGATTCTGGACGAGCCGACGGTCGGTCTCGACCCGAAGCAGATCCTTGAGATCCGCACGCTCATCAAGAAGCTCGGCCGGAACCATACGGTCATCCTGTCGTCCCATATCCTCAGCGAGATCCAGGCCGTCTGCGACCGCATCATCATCATCAATCACGGTGTTGTCGCGGCGCATGATACCACGGACAACCTCTCGAAGAATGTCTCGACCGATCACCGCATCATTGCGCGCATCGAAGGCCCGAAGGACGAGATCGTACGTGCGCTCAGAGATATCGACGGCATCAAGTATGTCAAGGCCGATATGGAGCGTGAGCCCGGCGTCTATGAATATGAGCTGGAGGCTGTTCCCGGCACGGATATCCGCCGCGACCTGTTCGAGATCGCACGCCGTCACGACTGGCCGCTGCTGGCCTGCCGTTCCGCAGAAATGACGCTGGAGGATGTGTTCCTCAAGATCACGATGGGTGAGGGCATCGTCATTCCGAATGCGGAGGATCAGGCGGATGCGAAGAAAGGAGAGAAGGCATAATGGGCGCGATTTTCAGACGCGAGATCGGTGCGTATTTCACATCGAGTGTCGCATATATTTTCCTTGCAGTTTTCTGGATCTTTTCCGGATTCTTCTTCTTCCAGTCATGTCTCTCGCTTGCAACGACCGATATGTCTGCGCTGTTCCAGAGTATGTTCCTGATCTGCATTTTCGTCATTCCGCTGCTGACGATGCGTTCGTTCAGTGAGGAGAAAAAGCAGAAGACCGAGCAGGGACTTCTGACCGCGCCGGTCAGCCTCGGCGAGATCGTTTTCGGCAAGTATTTCGCAGCGCTGGTGCTGTATACGATCGCACTGGTGATGCCGCTGATCTATGCACTGATCCTGAGCTTCTTCGGCACGGTTGAATGGGGCATTGTCTTCGCAAACTTCCTTGCCATGTTCCTGCTCGGCGCGGCATTCATCGCAGTCGGCACGCTGATCTCGGCGCTGACCGAAAACCAGATCGCCGCGGCAGTCCTGAGCTTTGTCGCACTGATGGCACTCTATATGATTGATGTCATCAACAGCTATATCAACATCAGCTTCATCAACACCATTCTGGAAAAGCTGTCCTTCTACCGCAGATATTATGCGATCACCTGCGGCCTGTTCAATGTTTCGACAATCGTATTCTATATCAGTGTCGCGGTGATTTTCAACTACTTCACCATTCGCGTATTTGAGCGCAGACGCTGGAGCTGAGGAGGGATTCATTCATGGGTAACAATGACGATATCAAGAAGGAACTGGAATCCGCCGAAGCAGCAGCAGAGGACGCGGCCGATACCGCGGCGGATGCTGTCAGCGATGCGGCGGATGCCGTGAAGGACACGGCGGAGGATGCTTCCGATGCGCTCAGCGATACCGCTGCCGCGCTGAAGGAATATGCAGAGGATGAGGCCGCATCGAAGGATGAGGACAAGGCGCCGAAGAAGAAAAAGCGCCAGCGGACGCCGGAGGAGGAAAAGGAGCGTGCGCTCAATTCCGTCAAGCGCCGCAAGAAGCTGAAGTACGGCGCACTCGCGACGATCATCACCGTGGTCGTCATCGCGATCGTTGTCGTGGTGAATATCATCTGCGGCCTGCTCGATCAGCGCTTCAACTGGAACATCGACCTGACCTCCAGCGGTCTCTATGAGATCGACGAGAAAACAGTCAATTATCTGCATCAGCTCAACAGCGACGTCAAGATCACGATGCTCGCGGACGAAAGCTACTTCCTCGAAAACAATATGCTCAAGGTCGCGGCGGAAACGCTCAACCGTTTCAAGACCGAATCGAACGGCCATATCTCGGTCGAGTATGTCGATGCGAACAAGAATCCGGAAGCGATCTCCGTTTACAAGCAGAACTTCAACGGCGATTTCTCCACCGGTGATGCCATTGTTTCCTGCGGCGATCTGGTTCGCGTGGTCGGCTTCATGAATAACCCCTATGCAGCCGAATCCGGCAATACGCTGTTCAAGACCGAGCAGTCCTTCGACCAGACGACCTACACCTCCGAGACGCATTACACGTTCGTCGGTGAGCAGGCACTGGTCTCCGCAATCATGGGCGTTACCGACCTCAATCCGATCACGGTCGCAATGATTGATCAGGTGAACGGCTCGCCGATCTACGACAACCGCGATGCCTACTGCTATCAGGCGATCAAGGAAGCACTGGACAAGAACAACTACAAGGTCGAGTCTGTTGACATCGCGACCGCAGAGCTGACCGGTGATTATGACATTATCATGCTCTGCTCGCCGTCCAACGATCTCACCGAGGCGCAGATCACCAAGATCTCCGATTACCTCAACAACGACAGCAAGTACGGCAGAAAGATGATCTATTTCGGCTCGCCGTTCAAGAGCTCGAATACCGAGAATCTCGACGAGTTCCTGTCTGTCTGGGGCGTGAAGATCGGCAGATCCTACGCAACCGAGACCAACTCCGGCGCGGCACAGGTTGCGAATATCGCGATCGGTACGATCGGCGGCGTTCCGGTCGTGACCGCAAATGCAGAGGCATCCCTGAATGCAGGCTTCACCGCATCCAGACTGCCGATCATCACACCGCTCTGCTGCCCGGTCGAGCGTCTGTACGACCAGAATTCCGGCAGATACACCTATCCGCTGCTGACAACCTCTGACAGCTGCGTGCTGTATCCGCTCGACGAGAGCGCCGAGGACTTCAATGCGGATTCCGCTGAAAAGGTCAGCGCAGATATGGCTGTGCTTTCCGAGGTCACCTTTACCTCCGGCAGCGAAACGCTCAAGAGCCAGATCGCAGTATTCGGTTCGCCGTGGATCATGGATATCGTGGTCGCGGGCAGCTCCGGCAGCTACGACAACGCAAACTATTTCATTTCTCTGCTCAATACCGCGACCGGCAAGGAGAATGTCATCACGATCGCTGAAAAGTCGCTCGACAAGGCGAAGATGACCATTACCGATTCGCAGGCAAAGACGATCCGTGCGGTCACGCTCTTTGCAATCCCGCTGCTCGTTGCAGTGATCGGTATTGTTGTGTATGTAAGGAGACGAAATAAATGAACAAGACCCTCAAAGGGATCATCGGCGGCAGTGTGCTGCTCGGTGCGCTCGGCGGTGCAATGGCATGGCTCATGCTGACGAAGCCGGAGGATGCACAGGAAAGCTCCTCCGAATCGACGGTTGAGACGCTGCTCTGGCACGCCTACAGCGATGATATCAGTCAGATCGAGGTCGAAAATCCGAAGGGCGATTCCTATGTCGCCTTTCGGAAAATGGAGGAGACCAAGACCACTGATATGGACGGCACGGAGCGCACAGAGGAGATCGCGAACTATTACCTCAAGGGCTATGAGGATCTGCCGATGAATACGACGCAGATCCGTCTGCTGGCGACGCGTTCGCCGGAGATCACCTCTGTCGATACGGTTGAGGAAAATGTATCGGACAGCGATCTTGCCAAGTACGGACTGGATGAACCGGTCAAGGTCACATATACCGTTGACAATGCCGATCCGATCAAATTCTGCATCGGCAGTGAGGCGCCGATCGGCGGCAACCGCTATCTCCGCATGGACGGCGGCTCGACGGTCTATCTCGTCAATTCGATCTCGCTGGATCCGTTCCTGAGCGGCATTAAGGATTATCTCGGCACGACGCTGAAACCGGAGCAGGCCGAGGATGATGATACGGTCATCAATTCTGTGCGGATCGAGCGCAGCGATCTGGATTATGATTTCTATTTCACTTATGATTCCTATTATAAGGAGAATACGAACGGCGGCGCAATGGCGGTTCATGTTATGGAGGAGCCTGTCTATTCGCTGCTCAGCGCAGACAGATCCGCTGCCGCAACGCACGGCCTTTACGGTCTGACCGCAAAGGAAGTCGTGACGCCGCTGCCGAACGATGCAGAGATCAAGAAGGCGGGCTTCGACGATCCGTTTGTGACGGTCACAATGAAGACCGATGACGGCAAGACGACCGTGTTTTATCTCGGCAACAAATATGAGACCGAGGACGGCGAAACGCGCTATTACGGAATGATGAAGGGGCTTAACTGCATCTACGGCTTTTCGCCCGATGACATCGTCTATGAGGATCTCAAGCCGGAGGATATCATTTCCAGAAATGTCATTGATATGTATGTCTGGGATATCGGCACGCTGACCTATGAGGCCGGCGATACCAAGCTGGCATTTACCGGTGAGGGCACGAGTCAGGAGGATTTTGTCGGCAAGCTGAACGGCGAACCGCTGGACGAGGACGGCATTGAGCGCTATCGCAAGCTCTATACCTATCTGCTCCAGACCTCCGCTGAGGAGATCGTTTACGATAAGGATACGGAGCTGAAGGGTGACCCAATGGCAAAGGTCTTTATTGAGCGGCAGGACAAGAAACGCAGCTATGATGTGGAGTTTTATGATGCAGGCGGTCTGAAAGCCTATATTGTCATAGACGGCGATATTCGCTTCCGCTGCCGCAAGAGCTATGTTGAAACGCTGATCTCGAATATCGGGATCTACGACGAAACAGACAAGGAATTCACGATGACTTGGTGACCGCGTATTTGAGATAAGAAACGGAGGATTATGATGGGAGAAAGCTATTTCACATATAAGAGCCGTCCGGTCGTGCGGAGCGGCAAGACGATCTATTACGGCAGTATGGCGCAGCCCTATGTGGTCATGATGAATGTGACCGCAGAAGCAGAGAATGCAGATATGAAGCAGAAGCAGGCAACGGAGATTAAATGCTATCTGATGAAGACGGACAAGAGCCTGAATCCGATGGAAGCTATTACGAAAACGGCTGCGCGCCCGAATCTTTTTGAGGCGCTGGAACTGGCAGCTGCATGGCTGAAAGGTACGGAACGCGCATAAACAGCACAAACCGGGCAGTCGGAATGACTGTCCGGTTTGTGATTGCATATAATAATCTATAGAATGCGAACAAAGGATTTGTTTATATCAACAATCGTGCGTTTTTTTGCAATTTACACTTGACATTTTCTGAGCTTTGTGTTATAATTATAAGGTCTTAGGGGTATAGCTCAGCTGGTAGAGCAACGGACTCCAAATCCGTGTGCCGAGGGTTCGATTCCTTCTGCCCCTGCCATTGCAAAATGTCGTAGATGCGTGAAAATCTCGTATCTACGACTTTTTTATTACTCCGGATTTTGAAAAATATTTCCGGATTCGGAAGCATTTTTCCGTATTTTGAACCTTTTTTCACCCAAAATCACACGAAATCACACGGAGTTACAGGGCACGGAATCATCGGTATCAGGCGAAAAACAGTGTGTGGCTGCCGAGAGACAGGCGGCAAAAATCACACGGCGTGTGACAGCTGTGAGTGCAAGTCGAAAAGTGGCCTTAATTCAACCGATTGTTTGGGCATAATGCCATATTAAGGGAGGTGTCGGTATGCCCGCGACTGAGAGACTGAGAGAACACTTCTGGGGTATTGACCTCAACAGTGGGAATATAGAATTGACAAAACGCGAAGATATGTATTGCTATTTTATCGTTGAACATACTACCGATCCGGAATATGCTTATAAACAGGCGCTCTCACTTTTAGTTGCAGGTTGCCGTAATTTTGTTTTCTTTGGTAAGGCAGAGGCTATTTGGCATTTACAAACTGATCATGCCGATATTCAGATGAATC